>CADBTR010000125.1 GCA_902797675.1 uncultured Lachnospiraceae bacterium | reverse complement strand
GCTGACCTGTGCGGTAGGGTTGCTCTCCAACAGATATCGCTGAATTATGGTAAAACCGGAAAATAAGGATTTTCGGCTTAAGGTGAGTTCTTTTTCTCTCCGGTCTATATTCCGGATCTCCTCCAGTTTTAACAAAAGCTTTTGCTTATTTTCGGCGGCTTTTTCATTGACTTCCTCCTGCAGATTCATAACGGCAATCTTCCATGCATCCATTTGCTCGATTACATCGCCGAAATTATCCGACAGCGCATCTTCAAGTTCTCGTCTTAACAAAGCGGTCTGAACCTGCATATGATCTAATTCGGCGCGGATATCTTCCAGCTTTTCCATCATTTTTGCAAGATTGAGTGCTGCTTTTGCGGAAACATAAACATCAGCAGAAAAAATTACAGTGACGATCACAACGAATACGATGCTCATGACACCGTCCATATGAGAAACAATTAAAAAAACCTGAGGCTGGATAAAATGATCCAGCAGGAGGGTGAAAAATCCCCATGCCAAGGTGGATGAAAGGCAGATATATCCGTGAAAATGATATTTCTGATAGCTGTAATCCCAATAGCGGACTTTAAATAAACGCTCCATGCCGTATCCCACCACAAGCTCCAATAATGTTGCTGCCACACAGCCTGTAAGATAGGTCAGAAAGAGGTGGTCGGAAAAGGGCTGCGTCAGTCCCAAAAGCCAGATCGCGCCGGTTCCGTAGATGGGAAGCATCGGACCTCTCAGAAATCCCCGATTCACAAAATGACCTGATTTGGCTGACACATAGCAGGTCTCCCAGATCCAGCCGATGAAACAGTAGATATAGAAAAGAATCAGCCATTGTATCGGTGTATATGTGCTCATAGTTGAAATAAACCTCCAAAGTGTTCTTGTTTATTTTTTTTCTGAAAATTTTTTATCAAAATCATTCAATAACTTTTTCATGGTTTTTACTTCTTTTTTAGAAAATTTATTATGGCGGAGAAGCTCTAAAATCAGATCAAAAGCCTCCTCCCGGACATTTTCTTCAATATATTTTTTATGAAAATACATGCGATAATCCCGTTCACTGACTGTAGGGGAATAATAATAATTTTGCCCGTCTTTTTCCTTTGTGATGTATCCTTTTTTTTCAATACGCGTCAAAAAAGTGCGGACTGTGGACTCTGCGTAATCCTGTCCTGTCTTCTCACATAACATCTTCGTGATCTTCGGAGCACTTTTTCCTTTTTTCACAGACCAGAGACATTCCAACAGCTCCAGCTCCTTGGGAGAAAGCTGCTTATCAAAAACTTCCGGTGAAGCATTCTCTTTCTTTTTCATGAATGTACCGTCCTTCCATATTGCAGTGTCGGGGAGTAAAAAACTCCTGTCCTTTCATCATAGCACGAAAACGGACAGGTTTCAATAACCTTGTGTTGATTGTTACTATTCACAGTAACAGTTGAGTAAAAAATTATATTTCTGTCATTGTGAAATCCTGTAAATTGTGTTACAATAAAAAACAGCGAAAAAATATGAGAAAGGTATCAAAGGTTATGGCACAGGGATTTTGGAAAGAAATGAAGTCAGATACAAGATATCTGATACTGGTGTTGATCGGGATCCTGCTGACCGCGTTTGATCAGCATATCGTGTGCAGCTTTTTAAACGGCATCTATCCGGCATTTGTACAGTCTGCAGACATAAATGAGGCGTTCCAGTTTTATACAATGAACGATATTTTCGGTATGAAGGCAAATATCTATCAATACAGCATCGGTGAGATTACCTATAACCTGAAAGTAGATATTTTTCCGGATCTGGCAGGATATCTTCTGATCGCATTCGGGCTGTTCAAGCTGTCGAAAAAGACGAAGATCTACAATCTGTCGGCGACGACGGCTGTGATCGCCTGTGTGCTCTACGTATGTGTGCGTCTGCTCCCTTTTGTATTTAACGGACAGCAACTGGTATATATCTGCTTTATGCTGATCATTGCCCAGTTCGGCATGGAGATCTGTATCACCTATATGTTTATGTACGGTACCTGCCAGCTGTTGCCGGGCTATGCATTCGCCCAGTCAAGACGAGCCATCGGGATATCCTGGTTTGTTACGATCATTTTAAATACGGTGATCCTTGTGATCAGCTGGATGGCGGTCATGTTAAATCCGATTTTTCTGACAGTCTACAATATGCTGGATCTCGGCGTAAATCTTTTGTTTGTCTACTTTGTCTTTAAGGACAGAGATTATATACTCGGATATAAAAAAGCGTAGACGGGAGGCGCGAATGAAAGAGAAAAAGAGATTTCCGGCAGGCGTGCTTTTATTTGTAATAGGACTGTTGCTGGTGGCGATCTATGTTCCTGTAGATACGGGGATTGATTACGGATTTGACCTCGGGATCAACGAAGGCGTAAAGAAAGGCGGAATTTCCTATCTGCTGATCAAAATGCTGGGAGAACAGTTCAAGATAGATCTGTTTTTTGATCCGTTAGGGTATGTCCTTGTTCTGGCGGGGCTCGGGATGACGAAAAGACGGGGCATTTATGTGAGAAATTGTTATCTCGGCGCCGGACTGGGGTTTGCCGGCAACGTGATCCGCATGGTGCTGCCCTTTGTGATGAATCAATACCGTCTGCTCCGGCCGCTCTTAGTTTTCGGCATGATAGAACTGGGCAGTAATCTGTTGATCATGTATTCCTTTGCCATGGAATGTAAAAAACAGGTGGATCATTTTTTGCATATGGAAGTGGAAAAAGACCTGGTATTTGCCACCGAATTGTATGGATTCGCTGTGTTATTCAGCAATATTACGCTGCCTTTTGCCGTATTTTATTTTTATTTTGCCAGAGGGGTCTATCTGCTGTTAGTGGTAATTTCTGTATGTGCAGCACTCTATTATGCATGGAAGACAATCTATTATACCCGGAAGCTGTCATTATTTTCCGGAGAAAATGAAAAGAAAGAAGGATAAAAAAATGGAGATTAGAAATCTTACGATGCTTACGGATCTTTATGAATTGACAATGATGCAGGGCTATTTTAAAAGCGGGAAAAATGAGACGGTGGTCTTTGATGTATTTTACCGCGCAAATCCGAATGAGGGCGGATATGCCATTACCTGCGGCTTGGAGCAGGTCATCGATTATATTAAGAATCTGAAATTCTCCTATGAGGATCTGGATTATTTGAGAAGCCTGCATATGTTTGATGAGGATTTCCTTGCATATCTGGGCTCTTTTCATTTTACGGGAGATATTTACGCAATCCCTGAAGGAACGGTGGTATTTCCGATGGAACCGCTGGTAAAAGTGGTTGCACCGATCATGGAAGCGCAGCTTTTGGAAACAGCGATTTTAAATATCATCAATCATCAGAGCCTGATCGCTACCAAGGCATCGAGAGTATGCTATGCGGCAAAGGGAGACGGGATCATGGAATTCGGTTTGAGACGGGCGCAGGGACCGGACGCCGGAATCTACGGTGCCAGAGCTGCGGTGATCGCCGGATGTGTGGGAACCTCCTGCGTGCTGACCGGTGAAAAGTGGAATCTGCCGGTAAGCGGTACCCATGCTCACAGCTGGGTGATGAGTTTTGGTGATGAATATGAGGCATTTAAAACTTATGCCGAGTTGTATCCGGACGCCTGCATCCTTCTGGTGGATACTTACGATACCTTGCGTTCCGGCGTGCCGAATGCCATTCGGGTATTCGATGAGATGAAAGCGCAGGGGAAGAAGCTGGGTAAATACGGAATCCGTCTTGACAGCGGCGACCTTGCGTATTTATCGAAAAAAGCAAGAAAGATGCTGGATGAAGCGGGATATCCGGATGCGATCATTTCCGCGTCCAGCGATCTGGATGAATATCTGATTGAGAGTTTAAAACAGCAGGGCGCAGCCATCACTTCATGGGGCGTTGGCACAAATCTCATTACGTCCAAGGATTGTCCGTCTTTCGGAGGGGTATATAAGCTGGCGGCGATCATGGGCGAGGACGGCACATTCATTCCGAAGATCAAGGTGTCGGAGAATACGGTAAAGATTACCAACCCGGGAAATAAGACGGTATTCCGTTTTTACGATAAGGAATCCGGAAAGATCAAGGCGGATCTGATCGCTCTTGCGGGAGAGCAATTTGATCCGGAGAAGAATCTTCAGATTTTTGATCCGCTGGAGACATGGAAGAAGACCACGCTGGAGGCAGGGACTTATGAAGTGAGGGAGATCCTGATGCCGATTTTTGAAAACGGCATCTGCGTATATGAATCACCGGAAGTGTCGGAGATCAAGGCCTATTGCAGCAGGGAATTGAATACCTTGTGGGATGAAACGAGACGACTTGTGAATCCGCATCACGTCTATGTGGATCTGTCCGATCAATTGTATGAGATTAAGTCAAATTTACTGAATAATTCTAAGAAAATTTGAGCATAATGCATAATATTTAGAAAATCGGGAAAGAAACAAGACAAGAAATGGAAAATGTGTTATAATGGTTATCAGCAGATTTTGCGTGAATATGATACTCATGGGGAAGCGGGTTATGATTTTTCGTGTGTGCAGAGAACAAGAGGTTGATGCCGCAGGAGGGGATGACTGTGGCGGTCATATTGTGAAACGAGGTAAAAATGGTGGAAGTTAAAGCAGAAGAAAAAATGATAGAGAAAACATCAGCGACGATCGATTATCTGACGGGAGATCTGAACCGACGCGGGATGTATGAATATTTTGACGAGCTTCCGGAAGATCAGGATATCAGTTTTATGTTTCTTGATATTGATAATTTTAAGAGTGTAAATGATACCTATGGTCATGCGATGGGAGATAAATTGCTGAAAGAAGTCAGCAAGACGATCCGGGAGCGGATCAGTAATTCTTTGCTGGTGCGGATCGGAGGCGATGAGTTTGTTGTGCTTCCTATGCAGGGATTGCCGGAACGGGCGGTAGTCGGTATGGCGGAAAGTATCTTGAATTCTGTGGATGAGATCGATATCAGCGCGGAGATCCGCTCGATCATCACATTCAGTATCGGTATCGTCATGAATCAGAAGAAGAGTATGGGGCTGGATGCGATTCTGCCGAAGTGCGACGCCGCAATGTATGAGGCCAAGCGGCGCGGGAAGAACGGTTATGTGGTTTACAGTACCATCGAGGATCTGTTTGAATTTAAACAGATGATCGAGCGGGAGAAGAACAGTGCTCTTCATGACGGAAAGTTCGGGATCACCTATATGCCGATCATGAATATTGCTTCGACGACGTTAGTGGCGGCAGAGGCAAGGATCGTATGGAACAGGGGAAAGACACTTGTATGGCAGGAAGATATGTTCCGGGATATCTTAGAGGAGAATGGATTTATCGTGGAACTGGAACGCTATATTTTTGAGGGCATCTGTGAGATGCTGAAAGACGGGAACAGTTCCGATCTGGGCAAGATACCGATCCTGTTTACACTGTCCGGAACGAATATCAGCCGCGTGAATGTGGTGGATGAATTGTTGGAGACGGTCAAGGCAAACGGGCTGAATCCGGATCAGTTTATTATACAGCTTGATAATGTCAGCGAACGTGTGGATATCCGGCGTGTGGTGCATTTTTTTGAGAATCTCAAGAGCGCAGGTTTCAGAACGTCGATCAAACTCTTTGGCAGCGGCGGCGTTTCCGTTGTGACGATCAAGAATCTGCTGTTGGACTATGTTTGGATCGGGAAAGATGTTATCGGAAGCCTTGTCACGGACAGGCGGGAAGGGTTGTTTGTAAAGAATATCCTGGCGCTGGTGAGTGACTTGAATTTTGAGGCGATCGTATCGGGAATGGATGACTCCATGCAGTTAAGGTATCTGAATTCCTACCGGTGCACCTTAGGAAGCGGTCAGATTTTCTCCAGACCGCTGGATAAAGAGGAATATGTTCAATTTGTGATCAAGAATTTCTCAGACAACCGGAAAGTGCTCAGGTTTGATTTTGATCGTAGCCTGAAAGATACTACGGGAACAATAGAAGCCCGTTATTTCGGTACGCAGGAGATGGTGTTTGCCTATGATAATGCGTTGCAGAAAGATGTTTTGCAATTTCCGGGCGGTCCTTCGATGAATGGCGTGGTAGAATTTGATACGGATATCGTAGGGGCGGAGAGTTATTCGATTATTATCAAGTTCCGCACAGATGAATTCAATGACTGGACATCTCTGTTTTATATCATGTATGAGAATGGTTTCATGTCCTATATGCCTTTTGCCTGGAACGGGCTTTGTATCTATCGTATGAAGGACGATCTGGAAGAAAACGGATGGTTTGACGTGGTGGGTAACAAGATCGATAATGGCTGGCATACGGCGATTCTGACATTTAACCATAAGTCCAGTGTTATCATGCTGTATGTGGACGGCAGGATGATGGGACTGAAAGACAATGTATTCCATCCGGCAGAAACCAGACGTGTCGTGCTCGGGGGAGACATTTATGCCAAATCTTTTATTGGCGCGGTGGATTATATTGAATTCTATAATTACATTCTTTCCCAGAGGGATGTGGAGAAGATGTTCTCAAAGAAGCGTTAGAAAACGGTTGAGCGCAGATGTTTAGACTTGACAAATGAAATTAAATAAGGTATGATAGCAATCAGGATATGGAAAGACGATGACGAAGACAGTAATCTATGTGCAAAAGCCACAGAGAGCCTGCGGTGGTGAGAACAGGTGCAAGTAGCAGATAGAGGAAGATCACTTCCGAGTTGCGAATTGAGGGCGAAAGTCGTAGAGGAGACGTAATTTCTGCGTTAAAGAAAGGCATATGAAAGCATCAGGCGGAGTATGAGAAAGTAACAGGTGGTATAACGAGCGGCGTGTCTCGTCCTTTTACGGATGGGTGCGCTGTTTTTCTATGTATACGCCCGTGAACGGCACTCCGATCCAATCTCCCACCTCTATAGGTGGTGAGTAAAGAAAGGAAACTTACGTAGGTGGGAGTTTGAATCTCCGACCTACGGGAATTGCTGC
>CADBTR010000124.1 GCA_902797675.1 uncultured Lachnospiraceae bacterium | reverse complement strand
TTACACGAAACTGATCTTCAATTCTTGTAAGACCATGGTATTTATCTATTACATCTAAAGGTTTCATGGTAAGTTCGGAGGTTACTAAGTATTAACTATAATATGGTTAACATTTATTAACTGAGATAGTAAAAATACTACATTTGCCTTTGCTGTAACGAAAGATGACAAAGCAATAGGAAGCATCGGTGTATTCCGGAATAGTGATATCATACGGATCTTTGCGGAACCATTTGCTGATAATATCGGTTCCTGCCGTGTACTTGAAAAAGCAGGATTTCTTTATGAAGAAACCATGAGAAGTAATGCCGTGAAAGACGGAAAGATAAAGTAAATGCTATCCGAAGGTTAATAAGACAAGCAGACAGAGACGGTCTTGTTACTTTTATCAAAGAATAAACAGTCAGAAAGTTCTGCAGTCGTCGAGATAGAATGTGGGAACATCAGAACATAGATGATGGCATGACGTGAGCAGGAGAGGCCAAGCGCCGGTATGACCTTCGTCAGAAAAAGAAGAAAGGTAAAAAGAGAGGTCGCTGATACAAGGAGGAACATTATATTACAACAGGAGAAGATAAATGAAACCAGAGGAAATCAGAACACATTTATTTGAAATGCAGGATGTGAAATACAGGGACTTTCAGACCGGTCTTATACCGGGCGTGAATCCGGACAAGGTGATAGGTGTCAGGACGCCGCAACTTCGCGTTTTTGCAAAAGAACTATTTAAGAGCGGAGATTACGCACAGTTCCTTGATCTAATGCCTCATGATTATTATGACGAAATGAATCTTCACGGATTTGTTATCTGTGAGATGAAGGATTATGATACCGTTATTTCTTATCTTGACTGTTTCCTTCCTTGCGTTGACAACTGGGCAACCTGTGATCTGCTTTCGCCCAAAAAGGCTTTTAAAAAGAACATAGACCGCCTTATTTTAGACATTAGACGATGGATGGACGCGCAAGATACTTATACGATTCGTTTTGGAATTGAGATGCTCATGTCATGGTTTCTGGATGATGAGTTCAAGCCTGAGTATCTGAAATGGGTGGCAGATATATCATCTGATGAGTATTACATAAACATGATGAGGGCATGGTATTTTGCCACAGCACTCGCGAAACAGTATGACAGCGCTCTTTTATATATTGAAGGACACATTCTGGACGATTGGACGCATTTGAAAACCATTCAGAAGGCAAGAGAGAGCTATCGCATAACTGATGATCAGAAGAATTATCTGAAGAGCCTGAAGTGATTATTTACGGTATTTCATATTCAGGAACAATTCTTTTCAGGAACGCTTCTTTTATAAGTCAGAATATGAGTTCAGGGAGAATATAGATGGAGTTTATTATGCAATATAAGTTATTTGGCGATAAAGATTCTGATATCTGTCTGGTTCAAATGGTGGATCGAAGAGAGGAGGAAGTTCTGCAAAAAGAATATGATCTTATTACAGGACATTACAGAAACGCAAAACCGCTGCTTGTTGCCGTGATGGTGAAGGATTGGAATAAAGATCTGTCTCCGTGGGAGGCACCGCCCGCTTTTGGAAAAGAACCGTTTGGAGGCGGAGGCAGGGATACGCTGAATTTTATTTTAGAAGAACTTCTTCCCGAAATAAGAAAGCAATATTTTCCGGATAAGAAAGATGTGAAAATCGTGATCGGGGGATATTCTCTGGCAGGATTGTTTGCGCTGTGGTCTGTATATCAGACGGATGTATTTTCAGGCTGCGTCGCGGCGTCACCATCGGTATGGTTTCAGGACTGGATCGGGTATGCGCAGGAAAATAAGTGTCTGACAGATACCGTATATTTAAGTCTTGGGAAGAAAGAACCGAAGACGAAGAATCCGGTGATGAGAACCGTCGGAGACTGCATAGAGAAGCAGGCGGAACTCTTGATAGATAAGAATGTAATATTTGAATGGAATGAGGGAAATCATTTTAAGGATCCTGATGTGAGGATGGCGAAAGGATTTGTCTGGACATTAAGCCGGTGAAAACCGGCTTTTTTCTATGTGCAGAAAATTTTTTGTAAAAACTGTTGACAAGGAAACTTGTCAGTGATATTATATGGAATGACAATAAAAGTTGTCAAAATGCAATCAATCATTTGCAGAATTCAGATAATAAACTATCGTTATCAGAGGAGGAAATATACGATGTTAGGTTATGTCAAGGGATATGAGGTCAGAGGAATATCATTGAAAAAGGCTGAGAAAGAAGCGTTTTCGGGGGTACTTTCCGCTTCCGGCGTTCCGGCGGAAATAAAGGGTGAGATGATTTCTCTGCTGAAAGCAAAAGGCGCTGTTTACGCTTGGTATAAGAAGAAAGAGATAGCTGCAATTTATTTTGTCGAGCGTGTTGAAAATTATCTTCCGGAGGTTGCGGCGGCGGAATATGAAGACGAGAACGGACAGAAAGTGAAGACCAACGGGCATCAGGCGTTGGCAGGGCTTCGCATCACAGAGGCATTTATCAATGACGATGCAAAAGAAGTAAAGAAGGAATTTCATGAGTGTATTCTGGCGGAAGTTCGGGAGAGATCTATTTTTTCCGAAGATGAGAAAGCCATAGAATGGAACGGGAAGATTCAATATCCAAGCAGAGTAAGTGTGGGGAATTTCAGCGTACCGCTTTATCTGATTCCATTGGCGCTTGGTCTTGTATTTGGCATCCTGAATAACAATCTTGGTACGGGACTTATGTTTGGTTTGTCGTTCGCTCTTATATTCAGTCTCTTTGGATTTGGAAATAAATCCGCATGGGATGAGCTTGATGCGACAGAAGAAAACAGACAAAAGGCATCCAGATTCATAAAGAGTTCCATGTTGGAGGATTAAAAAATGCCGCTTTATAATAATTTAAAAGTTTATCGGGCAAAACTCGGTGTAAATCAGCAGGAAATGGGAAAATTAGCGGGGACATCCCGCCAGACCATAAGCCAGATCGAACGAGGCGATTATTCGCCTTCCGTCACCCTGGCTTTAAAAATTGCAAAGATCTGTAACGCCAAGGTTGAGGATATTTTTATCTATGAGGAGGACGAACAGTCATGAAGAGAAAATCGGAATTAAAAAAGGCAATGATATTTATTCTGGTATGTATCGCCTGTGGGGTTGTGGGAGTCCTTTTCGGCAGATTTGCCGGAAAAAATGAAGACAGTATTGTAGAAATGTTTCAGGATATAAAGAGCGGTCTGCAAAAGGCGCTTCCCGTTTTATATGCCGCAGTTTTTGTAATTTTGACGGCAGTATCATTTTTATTTTACGGGAGAGTAAAAAAACTGGAACGTTCACTTGACGGCAGCGACGATGATGATGAGAAACTTGATAAGATCGAGGAAATCATCAATTATCCGATTCTTGTCTCCAATCTGCTGCTGATCGCGAGTATCTTTCTGTATGCGTCCTGTATGGACACTGCTTTGTTTACGACATTCGGAAAAGCAAATGACGGACTGTATTTTGTATTTCCGACCATATTATTTTTCGCCTCATTTGTATGTGTGATCGCGGTACAAAGAATGTCCATTGAAATGGAAAAAAGACAGAATACGGAAAAATCGGCAAGCGTATTTGATTTTAATTTCAACAGCAAATGGCTGGAAGAGAGCGACGAAGCGGAGAAAATCAAGGCATATAAAGCCGGTTTTGACGGATTCCGGGCAATGAATCTGACTTGTGTGATCCTCTGGCTTGTGTCTCTTGTGGCGTCATTGGTTTTAAAAACAGGCGTATTTCCCATCTTTATTATATGCGTGATCTGGGGCGTAGGGGTTACGGTTTCCGCGATCAGCGGAACGAAACAGGAAAAACATGGAATGACGGAAAGGGGTTCATGGTCATGATTGAAATAAATAATGCAAAAAAAATAATAGATGCGATACATTCAAAAAACGGCAGTCAAAATGATATAACGCTTAATACAGAACACGGAGCGCCGTTTGTGGAGTCATGCGGATTATTAAAACTTGAGGGGATTGTCCACGGGTTCAGCACCAGACTCGGCGGAGTAAGTACGGGGATATATGAAAGCATGAATCTTGGATTTTATCTGGGGGATGAACGGGAAAATGTAATGGAGAATTATAAAAGATTTTCTGAAAGCCTTGGGGTTGACTATCACAGGATATCCTGCCCGAATCAGGTGCATAAGTCCAATGTTTTAAAGGTTACAAAAGAAGATGCGGGAGACGGAATCGTGAGAGAATTGTCTCATTTTGAGATCGATGCGCAGGTAACAAATGTTCCGGATATTCCTCTTATCGTATATTCGGCTGACTGCGTACCAATTCTTTTTGCGGATCCTGTATGCAAAGCAATCGGTACATGTCATGCCGGCTGGAGAGGCACCATGCAGGGAATCGCCGCAAAGACGGTGCATAAGATGGTGGAGGAATACGGCTGCAAACCGGAAAATATCCACGCTGTCATAGGTCCTTCCATCGGACCGGACAATTATGAAGTGGATGATGTCGTCATCAATGAATTGAAAAAATGTCCGTATATTGAGCGCTCAGATAAGAACCTTTTTCAGACGGTTCCTGACAAAGACAGATATATGCTGAATCTGTGGCATATCAATGAGTGTATTCTTTATCATGAGGGACTTTCCATGGAACATATCTACAATACCGGTTTGTGTACCATGGAACATCATGAACTCTTTTTCTCTCACAGATTTACACAGGGCAGGAGAGGGCTGAATGCGGGAATGATCATGCTGCAAAAGTACACTGTATGATGCAAATACCATGACAGTAGATATGTTTGGCAATGCCTATTATCATGAAGAAAACTATTTTGTAACCGCCCATGGTCATGTGAATGTTTTACTCCCTAAAATATCGCTTAATAAACCTGAATTATTCACGGAAGTACAAAAATGCAATCTTGCTGCCATAATAACCTACGCAACCATTCTCAATCACCGGAGGCACA
>CADBTR010000123.1 GCA_902797675.1 uncultured Lachnospiraceae bacterium | reverse complement strand
TGTGGTTTGAGAACCTTGTAAATTAGGATATATGTCAAACTGATGAGTATTCCGGAACGCGCTGTCATTAGTTTGAGAACCTTGTAAATTAGGATATATGTCAAACCTCCATCATTCTAAACGAATCCAACGCATAGTTTGAGAACCTTGTAAATTACTCTGAAACAAACCCAATGCCCCATATGAGAAGCAACCGCATTAGTTTGAGAACCTTGTAAATTACTCTGAAACAAACCAAGCTTCTGCGCCGTATAGCTCTTACCAGGGTAATGATTGTAAAAAGTAGTGATTATGATACAATAAATACAAATATGTAATACGGAGGTTATCAAGGTGCCCGAAAATAAACAAGAACGAGAAGAAATACATCGTGCTATATGGTCTATTGCCGATGAATTGCGTTGAGCGGTTGATGGTTGAGACTTTAAAAATTATGTGCTTGGCACTATGTTTTACAGATATATATCGGAAAATATTTGCAATTACATAAATGAGGGAGAACATTTGGCAGGAAATTCGGATTTTGATTATGCCAAAATGTCTGATGAAGAAGCAGAGGAAGCAAGAAAAGGGACTTATTGAAGAAAAAGGCTTTTTTATCTTGCCATCCAAACTGTTTGTAAATATAAGAAACAAGGCGTTTGATGAGGAAGATTGGGCTAAAGAGCATTTAAACGAAACCCTTGAAAAAATTTTTAACAATATCGAATCTTCGGCAAAAGGCAGCGAATCTGAAAGCGACTTTGCCGGATTGTTTGATGATTTTGATGTAAATAGCAATAAGCTCGGAGCTACCGTAGCAAAAAGAAACATGAAACTTTCCAAACTTCTTAATGGTGTTGCAGATATGAATTTGGGAGATGTAAACAATGACTGAACATGAAATAAATGAAAAAAGCCTTGAAAATGCAAAAAAGCTTTTTACAAGCGGAAAAATAGAAGCTATCGAAGTTGGCACGGTAAAAGGGCTGCAAGAAATCCATAAGGCTTTATTTGAGGGAACGTATGAATTTGCGGGGGAAATACGCAAACTGAACATAGCAAAGGGAAATTTCAGATTTGCTAATGCGCTGTATTTGGGTGCGGCGCTTTCCGCTGTTGAAAAAATGCCCGAAAACACATTTGAAGAAATAATATCAAAATATGTTGAAATGAATATTTGTCATCCGTTTATGGAGGGTAACGGCAGAAGTACAAGAATATGGCTTGACCTTATGTTAAGAAAACGGTTAAAAAAAGTGGTTGACTGGCAAAAAATAGATAAAGTGGAATATTTGCAGGCAATGGAAAGAAGTCCTATAAACGATCTTGAATTGCGTGTATTGATACAACCTAATTTGACGGATAAAATAAACGATCGTAAAGTTATTTTCAAAGGCATAGAACAATCATATTACTATGAGGGATATGAAAAAACGTGATAAATCTGGGATAAATGACACTTTAGAACCTTTTGCAAATATGATTGCCGAACTTGAAGAAAACAGACTTGATGAGTATATCAGAGCCGAGAAAGATATGATAAATTAGTTTCGATAAACGAGGACAATAACAATGAGCAAATTAAATAAATTGATAAAGGAATTTTGCCCGAATGGGGTGGAATATAAGAAAAAGAGGTATACAAACGCTTAAAAGGGACTCCTATAACAGCAACAAAAATGAAAGAAATTGAGAATCCAAATGGCGAAATAAAAATATTTGCCGGTGGAAAAACCGTTATGAATGCGAATGAGAATGACATTCCAAATGCAAATATTACTTCGGCTATTAAAATTCGATTTTTTAATAGCCGTATTTTTTTATATATGCAAGTTTTTTATGCTCAAATAAGCACGTTACTTTTTCGCGTATAGAATATTTCTATTTCTTCTTTATGATTTCCAAGCCATTCCTGTACGATTTTTCCATGATGGACTTTTAAATTATCCACAGGAAGCTTTTTATTGCAACCCCCTTATTATCAGAAAGGAAATAGAAAATGAATAATCGAAGCATCGCTGACTGAAAAAGTGTCGTTCAGCGATGCTTCGGTCTAAATTTTCAGGAAGATAATATACAATGATTTTACAATTAATACATACTGGCTTTTATTAGCCCTCTGCAAACTTGATTTTTGCGATACTGCATATCATATCAACAACTTGATCCTCATCGTAATTATCTGTATTGATAATGAAATCTCTGTAATCTGACGAAGAAAAATCAGATCCTGTAATATCTTTATAGAAGCTCTGTCTGGCCTTATCAATAATACGAATATGTTCTCTGGCTTCTGTTTCAGATAACTTCAATTCACTAATGCTGTTTTTAAGTCGCTGTTCATATGAACCTGTAATATGGATTCGGATAAGATTTTCCTTTCTTTCTCTGGTAAGAATATAGTCAGCTGCCCGCCCTACAATAACCGCATTTTCTGTATTTGCAATTTCTTTAATGATACTTTTTTGTACCTGGAACAATCGTCTTTGTTTAAAATAATCACCAAGACCTAACGGAGTAGCCATTGCGGCAAACCTTGATCCGCTCAAAGGATTAATTACTTTCTGATCATCATATGCTAACAAATCGTCCACTTCTACATTCATTTTCTTAGCAACTAATTCGATTAGTTTAGGATCATACAGGTGATATTTCAAACGTTTTGCAACTTTTTTCGCTATTGGGCGACCGAGGGAACCAAACTCACGGCTGATAGTAATAACATTTCCTGCTCCGGTCGGAAGTTCTTCATCCGGTGTAATTTCTTCGCCAAATGTAACCTTGGCTTTGATATCCTCAGTTGATTCAGTCCACTCATCGATCTTTTCGTCTGTGTTAGCCTTAAATGGACTTTTCTTCATGCCTAATTTACACCAAAAAACTGCATATAACAATAAAGCTGTTCCACCCAGTAATAAGATCATTAATACTGTACGATCTCGCAAAACGGTATATTCAACAACGACCAGACCAAGTATTCCAAGAATCTGAGGCAGATTAAAAAGTACAAACTTTTTGTTTCGTTTTGCCTTTGGATACATAATTCTGAATTTTAATGCTGCGATATGGAATAATATGAATACAATGATATAGAAAGCACAAGCAACCATAACCAAAATATCCAGGTTTGCATTTCCAAAGCACAGGCAAATGATTATCTGAAGAAAACAAATCAACAGTATCCAGGGATAGGGAGCCCCTTTTTTGTTTGTCTTTGTAAAGAATTTTGGAAATAATCCGCTGAATGCGCATCCCTGTAAATCTACAGACGGAGCAAATACCAATGTATTTTCAGTGCTGACCGCTGCAAAAATTACGGCTATAATCATCCAGTAATAACCAAACTGCCCAAAAAGTGCCTTACCAAATGTAACATTCGGCATTGTATCTATAGCCAGTACATCCAGTGGTAAATACTTATACAATCCCAGTGAAAGCATAGAATATAATGCCATCAACAACAGAATACCGCCGCACAGTGAAATCCTTACATTTTTCTTTGGATCACGCATCGAACCGGCAAGAGGCAAAACCATATCAATTGCAAGGAACAGATAATACGCCCACGAGGTCAATTCAATAATTCCTGAGAATCCTGTCACCGTTGGAACATTATCTGTGATCACATCCATATTGGGAGACAAACCAAAACTGCCTACGATAGCTAATGCAAACAGCGTAACTACCAAAAATGAGCAAACGATATTTTGCACTTTTGCAAACATGTCTACACCAACAAGATTAACTACGATCACTGACAGCAAAATAATTAAAGCGATTGCCTGATACGGAACATTTGGTAATAAAGTATTATGAACTGCCCTTGAAACAAATATTGTTTCGGCGGATCCGGCAACCACCGAGATGATAAAATATGTTGTGATATTTAATACTATCGAAACGCTTGGACCAAACGCACGCTCTAACAATCTGCCGGCGTTACCTTTACATCCCGGTAATATATCATTTAATTCACATGCTGACATTGCAAAGCAAATATAAATAAACCCTACGATCAAGATGGCATATATAAACCAGATACCACCACTTCCCGCACCATTTCCAAGAGATACAAAAGCAGTGCTTCCAAGAGCAACACCAACTGCAGTTGATATACCTGTAAAAATTCCTATTTTTTTAGTTTCCATAAAAATTCCTTCTTTCTTTTAATGGAGATTATTTTTCGCACGCACTTAACGCACTGTCCAGGATATCCAATGTTTCACACGCTAATTCTTTAGACATCAGCAATCCCGGCTTAAATTGTAAAGCAGATATATTCCAGCCTGCCCGAATAGCCCATATGCCTCGTTTATACAATTCCTTCATTAATGTAACACCGCCGTCTTCCTGATTGGTTTCGATTCCCATTATAACACCCATTTGGTGGTATTGTTTCATGAAAACGCCATGTCTGCTTTGGATATCATCCATTCCCTCCTTGTAGAGATTTGTGAGCATCTTTACATTAGCTGCAGTTTCCGGTCTGGTTGTGATCTCGAGTGCCTTATTGGCAACTACACATCCTAATTCGCAGGCGTTAAAGGATGACAGATGGGTCGAACCATCTTCTTTTAGCCAGGCGGCAGCTTTATCATTCATAATTACCGCTGACATTGGATAGATTCCTCCTGATAACCCTTTTCCGGTTACAATCATATCCGGCTCGATTCCATAGTTCTCATATCCCCACATCTTACCGGTTCTCATTAATCCGATTTGGACTTCATCGTCAATAAACAATGCTCCATATTTATGACATAACGCATACGCCTGTTTAATATATTCCGGATCCGGAAGCTGGAAACCTGTTCCGGCTGTAATTAACTCCATAAGCACACAAGCCGTATCTTCCTTCCTGAGAACATCTTCCAATGCATCAAGATCGTTTCTGTGAATCTTTGTAAAATCTTCCGGATGAATAGGAGTATTAAAGTAATCGGTCCAGAGATCATTTCCTGCCATAAACGCAAATCCGGTTGCACCGTGAAAATCCTCTGACATTGATATCACCCGGGTTCTCTTAGTTGCATATCTTGCGAATTTAATTGCCGAATCAATAGATTCTCCACCACCATTATTCATATAAACATATCTCATTGATGCGTGCGCACTGTCCAGCAATCTGTGACATAATTCATTTTTTACTTCGCTTGGAAAATAATGATTTCCTGCATCATACTGTTTGGTTCCCTGAATTAATGCTTCAATGATTTCCGGATTTCTGTGCCCTAAGTTAAATACGCCGCCATTCAGATGCATATTTATTACTCTTTTTCCATCCTTAGTATAAAATACATATCCTTCTCTTTTATCAAGAACAATATTTACTCCCAATCCTTCCCAGTAATCCATTTTCGTAGGATTCCAAACTTTCTTAGCATCCTGATATATTTCGTTAGTAGTCATATTACATCCTCCATTCTTAATATTAAGCAACTAAATATCTGTGAGCAGCTTCAACGGTGTTCTTATAATAATGTTTCCACTGTTCAGAATTATTTTCAATATTTTCACCGGCACCTAATACTGCATTCTTTACAAAAAACATTCCTACGGAAATCATTCCCATTCTGCGGAACATCTGAAATGTTTTTAGCATATCCAGATCATCCCGGTTTAATTTCCTATATTTTTGATATCCTTTTAATACTGTTTCAATGATCTCATCCACATCATCTCGATCTTCATTCAATGCCATTACCGAAGCAATATCGTACATATACCAGCCATCACCGAAATCGTCAAAATCCAGAATTGTGAATTCGCCCTGATTTAACAGGATATTTGAAAATCTGAAATCGCTGTGGATCAGTCCATAGTTATGTTTATCTTTTCCATATAAAGCCAGTCTGTTTTTTATCTTTTCAGCTGCTAAATCTAAAATCTTAATATCCACCTTCGTAAACACTTCGTTCTCTCTATATACTTCAAAGTGGTAATTATTTATCTTGGAAAATGTCTGATCTGCCTCCCAGATAAGTCTTTCATAATATGCAGGCTTTTCATATTTTTCAGCGTTCAGATGAACTTTTGCTATTATTTCACCAAGTTGTTCAAACTTCTCGATCTCCGGAATATCTATTGGCGCCTTACCTGGTTCAAAAATTTCACAATCTACATAACGGGAATCACCATATTCCGGCATGGCGATTTTTTCTACTAACTTATGATTGATACTCTCAATCGGTGTAGGGACATGAATGCCATCATCACGAATACTGGCTAACCAATCGAATTCACTGTTAATTGAATTTTCATTTGTATAAAAAGCGCGATGGATTCTCATGATAAATGCATTCTGTTTTTCAGGACAAACCTTAAATGTTGCATTTTCTGTATAATTCAAAAGTTTGATTTCTGTATTTTGGTCACACCCCCAAAATGGTAATGCTTTTTTTGCGACTTTTGAAAAATAGCTTATTTTTTCTTCTAGCGGCATGCTTTGGAAAACATCAGTTTCCTTGAGATTATATAGTTCGTTCATTTTTGTTTCTCCTTTCGTATTAAAATTCAATTATTGTAAAAAAAGCAAAGGTGCCTGATCATTTCAGATTCTCTAAGCGCCTTTGCTTTATACGCAGATTATAAATACATAAATTCTATATTTCTAGTACAAAACCGAACTTATATTTTTTTGCGGGAATATTTTGCAATTTACAATATATATTTGATATCAATTCCTTCTTCATGCGGTGTAAAAATTTTTTCATCCAGCAGTTTCCCGGCGGAAATGTGCAAATACTTTTTTAAGTGCTTATTCAAATGTGCGTGATCAACATAGCCGTAGTCGCAAGCGACTTGAAGCATATTTTGATTTGGGTGATTCTGCACATGTTGAATAGTCATCTGGATCCTGCATATATCAGAAAAAACCTTCGGTGATAATCCCACATTCTGATTAAATGTTTTTTCAATATATCGTTCACTGTACATTGTTTTTTCTGCCAAATCCTGAATGTTTAAATGTCCTTTGTTTTTATAAACTTCATCAACGCAATATCGAATTAATTCATTTTTTTCGGCATAGTCCTTCCGGTAATTACCTAAAAATTGTATACTGATTTCTGCTTTCTCTTCGATTGATTTCGCTCCAAATAATTTTTCGCACAATTCATCGACTTCCTTGCATACCAGATTCAATTCGATCTGTATGTTTCTGACCTCTTTTGCATCAATATTAAAATATTTTTGCAATCCTCCCGGTTGAAATCTGATACCAAATACCGCATGTTCTTTTATTATATCAAAGCCGGAAATATGGGTTCCCGTACCAATTAAATAAGCTTTCGTTTTTGTGTCGTTTTCAATAAAAACAATATCCATACATCCATCCGGTAATATAGGAATCGATAAAATAGATTTACTCACCGGCAATATAGAATAAAAATAGCATATTCCTGAATTAATATCAAAAAATAAAGGATTTTCTTTATATCCGGGTGCACACATTACCAAACCCGGCTGCGTTGGAAAAAATAGTGTAATTTCTTTCATAGTTACCTCGCTAATTATAACAAAAGCGCCATATCCTGCCGGATATAACGCCTTTGTTATTAACTATTTAATATGCTTGATAGAAAAATTTCGTAATTTATGAGTTTCCTTGCCACATATTATATGCTTAAAAAAAAATCATGTCAAGTGCCTGTGAATAGTAACACCTAAAAAATAGTATTTTTTCGATGACTTGTCAAATCTCTCCTGATGTGATATAATACACGTCGTGCGTTGTAAAGTGATTCAGACGCCGATTATGGAAAACAGGTTATCATTGGTGAAGACAGTAACCGTATGATTGAGAATAATATCCCGCACAGGGGAAAGAAAGACAGGCATTTCATATGAAAACAGATGTACTGATTATCGGAAGCGGATGCTCAGGATTATATTGCGCCCTGAATCTTCCGGCAGAAAAGAAGATCACGATCATTACAAAAAAAGATGTAGAGAGCAGTGATTCTTATCTTGCACAGGGTGGTATGTGCATGTTAAAGACGGAAGAAGATTATGACAGCTATTTTGAAGATACCATGAAGGCAGGGCATTATGAAAATGACAAAGGCTCTGTGGAGATCATGATCCGCTCTTCACGGGAAGTTGTGAAGGACTTGATCGCATTAGGCGCGGATTTTCAGAAAGATGAGCAGGGAAATCTGGAATTTACCAGAGAGGGCGGTCATTCTGACAAGCGGATCCTGTTTCATGCGGATGTGACGGGAAGAGAGATCACATCGAAATTACAGGCAGAGGCTGAAAAAAGAGAGAATATCACCATTTTGGAATATACCACATTGCTGGATATCATTGAAGAGGATAATGTCTGTTACGGAGCGGTGATCAGACATGGAGATTCCCTGGATGGAGCGGGAGAGATCGAGAAAGTAGAGGCAGATTATGTGGTGCTTGCTACCGGAGGAATCGGCGGATTATACCGTCATTCCACGAATTTCAGACATTTGACGGGCGACGCCATCGCGATTGCTTTAAACCACGGGATCACATTAAAAGATATTGATTATGTGCAGATTCATCCCACCACATTTTATTCGGAAAAAGAAGAAGACAGAAGTTTTCTGATTTCCGAGTCCGTGCGCGGGGAAGGCGCAAAATTATATGATAAAAATATGGAGCGGTTTGTCAATGAATTACTGCCGCGAGATCTGCTGACGCATGAGATCAGAGAGCAGATGAAGAAAGACGGAACCCTTCATGTCTGGGAGGATTTGAGAACCATCCCGAGAGAAGAACTGACTTCTCATTTCCCGAATATCATAGCCCATTGCGAGGAGGCGGGATATGATGTGTTTAAAGAATGTATTCCGGTAGTGCCGGCGCAGCATTATTTCATGGGAGGGATCAAGGTCGATTATGACAGCAGAACTTCCATGGAGCAGCTCTATGCAGTGGGAGAAACCGCCTGCAATGGCGTACACGGAAAAAATCGTCTGGCAAGCAATTCGCTGTTGGAGAGCATGGTATTTGCAAAGCGGGCGGCGCAGAAGATGACGGCGGATTTCGGGCTGGTAAAAAAGAATCCGGAGTTGATTGAGAAAAAAGATATTTCCGGATATCAGCAGGGCAATTTGAAGAAATCTTATAAAGAGGCAGTAAAGGCAGAGATTAAGAGAGCGGAGGAAATGAGAAATGTTTGATCCGATTACGTTAAAGTTGAATGTCGATCCTTTTATTGAAAGCGCATTGCGGGAGGATATCACCAGTGAGGATGTTTCCACCAATTGCGTGATGAAAGAAAATACCAGGGGAGAGGTAGACCTGATCTGCAAGCAGGACGGGATCATCTGCGGACTTCAGATCTTTGAGCGTGTATTTACATTGCTCGATGAAAAGACAAAGGTGGAATTCTTTGTCAAAGACGGAGATACGGTAACAAAGGGACAGCTGATGGCAAAAGTATACGGAGATATCCGGGTGCTGCTTAGCGGTGAGCGCACGGCATTGAATTATCTCCAGAGAATGAGCGGGATCGCTACGTATACAGGCAAGGTGGCGTTGTTGTTAAAGGGAAGCTCCATTAAATTACTGGATACCAGAAAGACAACGCCGAATAATCGTATTTTTGAAAAGTATGCAGTGCGTATCGGCGGCGGAAATAATCACCGGTATAACCTGACCGACGGCGTTTTGTTGAAAGATAATCATATCGGCGCCGCAGGAGGCGTGGCAAAGGCAGTCCGTATGGCGAAGGAATATGCGCCGTTTGTGCGGAAGATCGAGATCGAGGTGGAAAATCTTGATATGGTGCATGAGGCAGTAGAGGCAGGCGCGGATATTATCATGCTGGATAATATGAGCCATGAACAGATCAGAGAAGCGATGGCGATCATTGACCACAAAGCCGAGGTTGAAGTATCCGGAAATGTGACGGCGGAAAATATCGCGAAACTTGCGGATCTGGGCGTAGATTATATTTCCAGCGGCGCGTTGACTCATTCGGCGCCGATCATGGACATTTCTTTGAAGAATCTGCATCCGGTGGAATAACGTCTGTCATATGTAAAATAAAATCGCATAGCGAAAAAATAAGAACCCTTCACCTTATGAAAATCGGTGGAGGGTTTCTAATGTTGAGCACCATTTGTCCGCCAGGGTGACGATCCATGCTTCCCTGCATGCGGGAGGCGCGATGGTCAGCGGAAACATATGGTGTACGATGATATCGCGTTCTTTTTCGGACAGAGAAAAGTCTTCCAGCGCATTTTGCAATGCTTTTTTCGGATGGCGAAAGCCGTGAAGACGGTGGGAGTCGTCTTTCTTATGCCAGTCGTAGAGAAAATAATCGTGTAGCAGAGCGCCCCGTACAAGATCGTGAATATTGACATGATTGCCGAGTCTTGCCGCAATGATGCAGCTTACATAGGCAACGGAGACGCAATGACGGTATAAGGTGGTGTTCCCGTGTTGAAAATATGTCCGGTTCTGCTGAAATCTGGTATGCCGTAATAGGTAAAGTTCATGCAGCAATACATTCAGGTTGGATTTAAGATATTTACGATACATGAGTTCCTTCCCCTTCCTTCGCAAATTCTATGAATCGTTACTGTTATTCTATCTCAATTTCAAAAAATAATCCACAGAAAATAAAAAAACTTTTGCATATTATGGAAATTGTGCTATGATAGGGAAGTACGATACATGTTTTGGAGGCAAAATGTTATGAGAGTATTTGAAAAGTCACATAAGTTAGATTATGTTTGTTATGATATCAGAGGACCGGTTATGGATGAGGCGCAGAGAATGAGCGCGCAGGGCATGGAGATTCTGAAACTGAATATCGGAAATCCGGCGCCTTTCGGATTCCGGGCGCCGAAGCAGATCATTGACAAAATGTCCGGAGGTCTTACGGAGAATGAGGGTTATTCCGATTCCAAGGGACTTGTATCTGCAAGAGAAGCGATTTTGGGATATTGCCGGAGTAAAAATATTCCATGTGAGTCTGTTCAGGATATTTATACCGGAAACGGCGTAAGCGAGCTGATCACCATGTCCATGCAGGGATTGCTGGATGCCGGGGATGAAGTTTTGGTGCCGTCGCCGGATTATCCGCTCTGGACGGCGTCTGTTACGCTTGCCGGAGGAACGGCAGTGCATTATGTCTGTGATGAAGAACAGAACTGGTATCCGGATATTGAGGATATGAAGAAGAAGATTACGCCGAATACAAAGGGAATCGTGGTGATCAATCCGAACAACCCGACCGGCGCCGTTTACCCGAAGGAGATCTTAGAGCAGATCGTGCAGCTGGCAAGGGAGCATGAATTGATCCTGTTTGCGGATGAGATTTATGACCGGCTTGTGATGGACGGAGAACAACATACGGCGCTGGCTTCTCTGGCGCCGGATGTGCTGACGCTTAGCTTTAACGGATTGTCAAAATCCCATCTCATCGCAGGATATCGCTGCGGCTGGGTATGCCTGTGCGGAGATAAGAGCAGGGCAAAAGGGTATATCGAGGGCTTGAATCTGTTGTCTTCCATGAGACTTTGTTCGAATGTGCCGGCACAGTCTTTGATTCCGGAAGCATTGAAATGTCTGGATTCCACGAAAGAACTGCTGGTTCCGGGAGGAAGAGTCTATGAGCAGAGAGAATGTATCTATCAGGCGTTGCAGGAGATTCCGGGCGTGTCTGCGGTAAAACCGAAAGCTGCATTTTATATTTTCCCGAAACTGGATAAAAAGAAGTTCGGATTGAAGGATGATGAGAAATTCGCATTGGATTTCTTAAAAGAAAAGCATATTCTGGTAACCCACGGAGGCGGATTCCACTGGGAGGAGCCGGATCATTTCCGGATCGTTTATCTGCCTGAGATTTCTGTCTTAAAAGAGTCCATGAAGCGTTTGGGAGATTTTTTGGAAAACTATCATCAATGATACTATAGGAGGAGCAATCATATGAGATTTCCGCCATATCTGAAATCACAGGGAACTATCGGCTTTGTCGCGCCGTCTTTCGGATGCAATATAGAGCCTTATCGCACAGGTTTTTTGCGCGCTCTTGATAAATTTAAGGAGTCGGGTTACCGGACGCAGATCGGACCTAATTGCTTCGAGGGCAACGGGATCGGGATCAGCAATACACCGGAAAAATGCGGTGAGGAATTGATGGAATATTATTGCTCTTCCGAAAATGATGCGCTGATCTCCTGCGGCGGCGGAGAGCTGATGTGTGAAGTGCTGGATCATCTGGATTTTGACCGGCTGCAACAGGCTCCGCCTAAGTGGTATATGGGATATTCCGATAATACGAATTTTACATTTCTGCTTACCACCTTATGCGATACGGCTTCCATCTACGGTCCCTGCGCGGCGGCTTTTGGAATGGAACAGTGGCATCCGGCGTTATATGATGCATTCGGATGTCTGACAGGAGAAACGGTGACGGTGAAAGGGTATCCTTCCTGGGAGAGAGAATCCCTAAAGAGCGAGGAAAATCCCACGCCGGAATACAATCTTACGGAGCCGAAGGTGCTTAGGAGCTATGTGGGCGAAGAGATCGTAAACGAGGCGCAGTTTGAGGGAAGACTGATTGGCGGTTGTCTTGACATTCTGGTGAATTTGAAGGGCACGGAATTCGATAAAGTTCCGGAATTTGCAGGGAAGTACCGCAGGGATGGAATCGTCTGGTTCCTGGAGGCGTGCGATCTGAATGTGATGTCGATTCGCAGGGCGATCTGGCAGTTGAAACACGCCGGGTGGTTTTCTTATGTAAAAGGTTTTTTGATCGGCAGACCTCTGGCTTTTGGAGAGGAAATGATGGGACTGGATCAATATCATGCGGTGGTGGATCTGCTGGTGGAATATCAGGTTCCGGTGATCATGGATGTGGATTTTGGACATTTGCCGCCGGCGATGCCGTTGGTCTGCGGAAGCTATGCGAGGATCAGGGTGGAAGGAAATGACATATCCGTTATGATGACGGAGAATTCCGGCGTAAAATAGGGATTAGCAGTATGTTTTCCAGCTTTTTTGTGAAACTGTCTGAAAACGGTTGAAAAAAAGAATGATTTATAGTATAATACAAGCATATTTTGAACGGAATGAAAAGTGAGGTGCTTGCGTAATGTTAATCAGGGAATTTATGGATACCAATAAGTTGAATCGGTTGATGAAAGAGTGGTCTGTGGTATCCGGTATGGCAACGATTATGTTAGACGGAGATGGGCAGTATATATCAGATGAAGTCGGATTTACGGATTTTTGTATGAAGTATACCAGAGGCGTTCCGGAAGGCAAGAGACGTTGTGAGAAGTGTGACAATGAATGTAAGGGTGTGTACTATTGTCATGCGGGATTGATGGATTTCAGTATTGATATTGAGATTGATGGCGTGAAATTTGGTAAGATCATTGGAGGTCAGGTGCTTCCGAATACGCCGGATGAGGATAAGTTCCGTAAGGTGGCGGGCGAGCTCGGAATCAAGCCGGATGAGTATATCAGGGCGTTAAGAAAGATTCCTGTAAAGTCGGAGGAGACTATCAAGGCATCCGCTTATCTGTTGGGAGAAGTGATCCGGATGATCGTGACTTCAGAATATCATTCTTATTTGAGCGAACATGCACAGGAGTCTACTGATGAGGATATTGATGCAACAATCCAGTTGATTACAGATATTGAGAAAGAGTCAAAGTCTTTGGATAAGATCGAATCAAAGCAGAAGATCTTAGCGTTGAATGCGGCGATCGAGGCTGCCAGAGCCGGAGATGCCGGACGAGGATTCAGCATCGTAGCGAAGGAAGTGGAAAATCTTGCGCAATTGTCGGGCGATATCAATAAGCGTATCAAGGAAACGTTAAAAGAGATATCCGTGTCGATCAAGAAGCTGGAAGAGGATAGAAAACAGGCTTATTAAACGGATCATATAATAGGATATATAAAAGAACATATAAAAAAGCAGGAGTGAAGATTCGTTCACTCCTGTTTCCTTTTATTCACTTTTTTGGGGTGACGTCAAAAGCGGCGTCATGCTCTTTGCGCTGATCAGCATAGTGGAGCCGTTGTGCAGCAGGGCGGCTCTTCCCGGAGAAAGGATACCTGCCAGTCCGAATAAGATCAGAGAGGTGTTGAATCCCACGATGGTCCGGTAATTGCTGTGGATGCGCTCCATCAGTCGCACAGACAGCGTGCGCAATGTGATGAGTTCTCCGAGATCCGTGGATACCATAGTGACATCGGCGGTATCTCTTGCAATATCGGAAGCATCCTGCATAGCAATCGAAACGTCGGCAGCTGCAAGGGCAGGGGCGTCATTGATGCCGTCGCCTACCATGATAACGGAACGCCCTTCTTCTTTTAATCGTTCGATGTATCGATGCTTATCCTCCGGCAATACTTCGGATTCATATTCCGTGATCCCTAACATTTTTGCAACCCGGGAAGCAGATTTTTTGCTGTCGCCGGTCAGCATGACTATATGGGAGATTCCAAGTCCCTTTAAGGCGGAGATTGTTTCGGCAGCCTCCATCCGTGGAGGATCGGAGATGCATAATGCACCGATTAGCTGACCGTCTACTGCAAGATAGATTACGGAATTTGCGGCGGAATCTTTGTCGATGGCTGCCTGCTGTTCCTCGGAGATCGTTACATGTTCATCCTCGCAGACAAAATGTTTGCTTCCGATCACGATCCGCTTGCCATGCAGACGGGAAGCAATACCATGGGCTACAATATATTCCACCTGATCATGTTCTTCCGGATGAAGCAGATTTTTTTCTTTTGCTGCTCTTACGATGGCATTGGCGACCGAATGAGGAAAATGCTCTTCCAGACAGGCAGCAATGCGGAGTACATCTTCCTCGCTGTTCTCTGTAAAGGAGAGAATTTTTTCCAATTTCGGTTCGGCGTAAGTCAGTGTGCCGGTTTTGTCGAATACGATCGTGTCGGCATTTGCCAATGCTTCCAGATATTTGCCGCCTTTTATGGTAAATCCGTGATTCATGGCCTCTTTCATGGCTGAAATGACGGAAATCGGCGTAGAAAGCTTGATGGCACAGGAATAGTCCACCATCAGAACGGATAAGGCTTTCGTCACATTGCGCGACAGCGCCCAGGTCAGTCCGAATCCGAGAAAACTGAACGGAACGATGCCGTCTGCCAGACGCTCGGCTTTCGATTGAACGCCTGCTTTTAAGGATTCGGAATCTGCGATCAGATGTACGATGCGGCTGATCTTTGTATCGGAAGTGAGATTTCTGACTTTGACGATCAGATTTCCCTCTTCGATCACCGTTCCGGCAAATACTTCGCTGTTTGCATGTTTTTCTACAGGAAGCGGTTCGCCGGTCAGAGAAGCCTCGTTGACGGTTCCTTCTCCTTCTGTAACAGTTCCGTCAACAGGAATGGCGCTTCCGGTCTGAATCCGGATGGAATCGCCAACTTTCAACTCCCCGATAGGGATCAGAAGCTCTGTACCGTCTTCCTGCACAAGCCAAACGTGACTGGCATGCATCGCCAGACTTTGGGCGAGGGAAGCCTCGGTTCTGCTCTTTGTATAATCCTCCATGATGGAAGAAAATTGCAGCAGGAACATGACGGAGCTTGCCGTTTTCCGGTCGCCGGTTATAAGGGCGGCGCTGATGGAGGCGGCGTCCAGGACTTCTACAGTCAATCCGCTGTTAAATAAAGAGGAGATGCCTTTCATGATGAAGTAGGCAGCCTTGATGCCAATCCGGATATTTCGGAGAAAGAAAGGCAGGCATCGCCTGAAGATAACGTGTTTTACAACATGCTTTGCAAGTTTTCGTTCAAAACGCCTGTCTATCTTTAATAGCTTTTTGTCATCCGCAGAGCAGATCGCTCTGCGGACGCTGTTTTTATCATAGGAGGAAATCGCAAGGAGCAATTCATCCCGATGTCCCGGTTGATATAAGATCAGAATACCGCCGTTGGCAGCGTGAACCTGTGCTGTAATGACATACGGTAATGCTGTGATACGCTTTTCCAATGGGGCTTCGTTTACCCGATCGAAAGCGTAGGCACCGGCTCTCAGACGGATACGTCCCGGCCGGTCGTGGACGATACGAAAACGCATGAATTATTCACCCTCTCCATCGGCAGCAGCTGCAATACCTGCTTCCTGCTGAGCGTCATAGCAAAGATCCGCAGCTTCATCTTTCATAGACTGGAATGTGCTCTTTGCGTCTTCTGTAAACTTCATGCCTTTTGCCAGCGCAGATACCGCAAGCTCTCTGGTTTTCTTTGCTTTTAAGATCTTTCCGCCTGCCAGTGCGATCGCTGCGCCGGCTACTCCACACCATAATTTTTCATTTTTGAATTCAAACATAATTTTGTCCTTTCTACCTGTAAATTCAAGGGTTTGTATAGTATTTATCCGGTTAGTCACAACTTATTATTGATAACTTTTCCTAATAAGAATTATATCATTTCGGGCATGGAGTGTCCATTGTTTCCGGCGACTCATAATGACAAGATTTCTCTATAAGTTACTATTATAAGATATCAATATGTTCTCCCGCAAGCGCTTTGTTCATGCTGCGCACCGCGCAGAATTTTCCGCACATCGAGCAGGTGTCATCGTGTTCCGGCTTGCGGCTGTCCCGGATTTCTTTGGCAGTTTCCGGATCGAGGGCGCATTCCCACTGGGCATCCCAGTCAAGGTTGCGTCTGGCGTCCGCCATTTTGTCATCGATTTCTCTTGCGCCCCGGATGCCTTTTGCGATGTCGGCAGCGTGAGCGGCGATCTTTGAAGCAATGATTCCCTGTTTTACATCGTCTACGTTAGGCAGAGCAAGATGCTCGGCAGGGGTAACATAACAGAGAAAAGCGGCGCCGGAAGCGGCTGCGATTGCACCGCCGATGGCGGAAGTGATATGGTCATAGCCCGGCGCGATATCTGTGACAAGAGGTCCCAATACATAGAAAGGCGCTCCCTGGCAGATGGTCTGCTGGATCTTCATATTTGCGGCGATCTGATCCATCGGCATATGTCCCGGTCCCTCGACCATAACCTGTACATCTTTTGCCCATGCCCGTTTTGTCAGTTCTCCCAACCGGACTAATTCTTCGATCTGGCATACGTCGGAAGCGTCCGCAAGACAACCCGGACGGCAGGCGTCGCCGAGAGAGATGGTGACGTCGTGTTCACGGCAGATTTCCAGAATCTCATCATAATATTCATAGAACGGATTTTCATTTCCCGTCATGCACATCCAGGCAAATACAAGAGAACCGCCGCGGGAAACAATATTCATTTTACGTTTGTGATTGCGGATCTGGTCGATGGTCTTTCTGGTTATTCCGCAATGGAGGGTGACAAAGTCCACGCCGTCCTCTGCGTGCAGTCTTACCACATCAATAAAATCCTTTGCGGTCAGCGTATCCAGATCCCGTTGGTAGTGAATGACGGAATCATATACAGGAACTGTACCGATCATGGCAGGACATTCGGAAGTCAATTTGCGGCGAAACGGGATCGTATTTCCGTGGGAGGAGAGATCCATAATGGCATGGGCGCCCATGTTGACGGCTGCCATAACTTTCTCCATCTCGATATCGTAATCCTTGCAGTCTCTGGAAATTCCCAGATTGACGTTGATCTTTGTGCGAAGCATGGAGCCTACGCCCTCCGGATCGATACAGGTATGATGTTTATTTGCGCAGATCGCAACTTTTCCGGAAGCAACAAGCGGCATCAATTCCTCCACGCTCATGCGTTCCTTTTTTGCGACGATTTCAAGCTCCTTTGTCACAATGCCCTTTCTTGCGGCATCCATTTGGGTAGCATATTCACTCATGATAATAATTCCTTTCCTGATAAAGTTGGCCGTCATCGCAAGGGGAAAGATTGCGCCGGAAAGGCAAAGAAATAAAAGAATAAAACAGTTTCTTCCTACGGTGGCATTATCCACATCAGGTAATAAGGGTCGAAATTTTTCATTTCCTCTCAGCCTGTCTACAAGCTCCCCGAAGCGTTATTTGACTAAGCATATCCTATCATAAATAAAAGGAAAAAGCAATCTGAAATTAAGAGTAAACCCGGCTGAAATTACGGACTTCAGAAAAATGGTCTTGAACGGCACTCCGATTCAATCTCCGACCTACGGGAATTGCTGCCGCCTCCAGCAAGCAGGTCGCAGGGCTAAAGCCATGCGACAT
>CADBTR010000122.1 GCA_902797675.1 uncultured Lachnospiraceae bacterium | reverse complement strand
TTAATTGCCGGTACATTTACGCAGAATGATTGTGCATACACAATGAAACCGAATGAGGCGGTGTGGACACCGCCGATTGAGGGTGAAGCAGTGTATGTGCAATCAGACAAGTGAATGTGCCAGATAATTAATTTACGATGTACTAGTACATCGTAAATTAACTGAACAGTTTCTAAAGTACTTCTACGCCATATAATTCGCATAAACCGCGTAAATCTCTTGCAACGCCGTTTCCCACGGCATTGAATTTCCACTGTCCGTTATGGCGGTATACCTCTCCGATCATCATCGAAGTTACATTTTCGTAATATTCATCCATCTTGAAACTTACGATTTCCCGCTGTGTGACAGAATCCATGATCCGGATATAGGCATCCTTGATCATGCTGAAATTCAACCGTTTCTCGACCGCTTCATTGATCGTAAGAACAAATACGATCTTTTGCACCCGGGGATCCAATCCGGAAAAATTAATCTTAATCATCTCCCTGTCAGCACCGGAATTCTCATAAAAAACAGTGCTGCCGTCAGGACTTTTTGTCTGACCGTAAAATACAAACCAGTCGTCCCCGATCACTTTTCCCGCTCTTCCCAGTAAAAATGCCGACACATCCAGATCGCAAGCTTCATTCTTTACATTCCAGCCCAGGCGCGCCTCAATGCCCTGCAAGGTTCCTCCCGTCTCCAATGGAACTTTCTGACCTTTGCGAAGGGGCTTCATTAACTCCGGAATCGGAAATTCCCGAATCGGGGTCGCAAGTACCGGCTGTGGTCTGCTCTGCGCCGGTTGCAGTCTGCTCTGCACCGGTTGCGGTCTGCTTTGCGCCGGTTGCGGTCTGCTCTGCGTCGGCTGCGGTCTGCTTTGCGCCGGTTGCGGTTTGCTCTGCACCAGCTGCGATTGTGTCCGGTTCGCCCCCGCTGCACCGGAGCTTACCAGATTTATCTCCAATATGGTTCTGCTGTTATATGCCCCTTTTGTTTTCATAGGTATCGTTAGCATCTCGCACCTCTTTTATATTTTATCATTGTTTTCCATGTTTTTTATCCATTATCTTGCACATATAACACGATCAATATTTTTCACTATTTTTTATCATTATGTGTCAAACGGTAAAACAGAGATGGGATAAACATCACTCCAAACAAGGTAAGCAACACCCCCGCAAGACAGGTATGTGCCGAAGTGATGACCCAAAACTCCGGTCTTACAACGATCAGAAAGATTCCAACCGCCATACTTACAAGGATCATACACGCTAAGATCACTTCATCCCATACTGTGGATTTATCATTTTCAACCAGACTAAACTTCATTGCCGTCGCCTCCCTCATTCTTCTTCCCGTCTGTTTTCTCATTCAATACTTTTCTCACTTCATCGATCGCCTTGATAAATTCCTGTACAACCAGCGGATCAAAGTGCTTTCCCGCGCCCTCCTGAATGATCGAGATCACTTTTTCAAAAGGCATTCCCTCTTTATAACTTCTGCGGGACGCCAATGCGTCAAAGACATCCGCCACAGCCATGATTCTTGCCGAAAGCGGAATTTCTTCTCCTTTCAATCCTTGCGGATAACCGCTTCCATCCCATTTTTCATGATGATATAAAGCAAGATTTTGCGCTTCCCTTAAATAACCGGAATCTTCGGCATTCAGCTGACTGATGGCATCACCGAGGATCTTGCCTCCGTACACCGTATGATTCCTCATGGCCGTAAATTCCTCATCCGTCAATTTTCCCGGTTTATTCAATATGGCATCCGGTACTTTGATCTTTCCGATATCATGAAGCGGAGCGGAAAGCACGATATCTTCCGCAAACTGATCATCGATCACATCGGTATAGATCCCGTCTTTTCTCATCTGTTCAATAATGATCTTAACATAAGCCGCCGTATTTTTGATATGATCTCCCGTACACTTATCACGGCTCTCCACAAGATCCGCCATGACCATGATCAGACCGCTTTGCAATTTACCGATCGCCTGATTTTTCTCGGATATCTCCGTAATATATGCTGCGGTATCTTCCACCGTTTTTGTCAATGCATGGTACAAATGCTCGACCTCATCACCGGTACGGATATTCAATCTGCGGATCCGCTCCACCGAATCCTCATATGCCGTCTCGGAATTATAGGCAAATTCGCCTGCCGCTTCCGCCATGCGATTAATCGGTTTTGTGAGAAAATATTTCGCAAACCAGATGGCGATGGCAAGGATCAATACATAAAATCCGAGGAACAGGGAAATCATCTGCGCAATATGCATCCGTTCCTCCGCAACTAATTTCGGTATGGAAATATCAACCGCCATATAGCATTGGCATGTTCCCTCCGCGTCATAAACCGGCTTATAGACCGTTAATAACCAGCCATACGTATCATCAGACACCAAAGGCTCAATGGGTTTCCCCGCTAAAAGCGCAGGGATATAAGTTTCAAAAGAATCATCAAAAGGAATCACTTCTCCAGGATTAGCTCCTTCGGAACTGTCCGTATCCAGATCAAATACCACATGACAGCCGTCCTCACAAATACGATAGGCATACATATATTCAATGGAATCGGAACTTTCCCATATACGCTTCAGATTTTCTTCCGTCTCCTGATATCCTTCTATCCTTTCTCCCAAGGTAATATAATCATCCACCCGGTCCGGATCGATAAACGTTGCCGCAAAAGCCGTGACATCCGAGGCAAACTGCGCCTGCTCATCAATCATGGATTCATGATACTCGTGAATACTGATGGAGGTAACGATAACGCCCACCAGAATCGTTGCAGCCGATACACCTCCTATAATTCTGGTATTCAGGGAATGAGCGGCAACTTTGAATTTTGCATCTTTTCCCTCATCACGCCAACCATTGATGTTGCATTTCTGATATACTTTATCGGGAAGCAGAAAAAAAACGGCACAAGCCACGGCAACAATAACGGTCTTATCCAGGAAATCATGCCAGGTATCTCTTTGCAGCTGACTGATAAAAGATACTCCGTCCACCGGCTGACCGCCGTTCAAAAACCATGTAAGAACAGAGCCTATCACGCCGCCGATCAGCGTAAAGGTTACAATGGTCAAAAGAATATGCGGAAATTTGCGAAACATGTCTTTCTTCGCAAAGCGGGCCGCCGCCACTGCGATCAACACATTTAAAATACTGAAATATACTGCGGAAGAATCGGAAAAGCCCTTTAGAATATTTGTGATAAATCCTACCATGATTCCCGGAATATAACCGCACAGCGCAGAGGCAAAAATTGTCCCTAAAGAATCGAGATAGAGCTTCGGTATAACCGCTGCCGCAAAGGCAGATCCCGCCATATTCACCGCAGTACCTGCCGCTATCACGATCAAAACAATAACCATCTGAATATTTCTCTCTTTTTTTTCCATTTTAAAACCTCATAATTCTTCTGCCTGTAAAACCATCGTATATATTAGTATAATCGTTTCTAACCCATTTGTCAATCATTCGCCCATTTTCAGGCAGCGTAAATCTGTAGTCGGAAAATAAAGTATAGACATATCCTGAATTTGAGATAAATATTAGATATTTTCGTTTATCTATAGTTCCTCACTGGTTTTAGACTTACATCCGTCATAGTCTAAAAGTTTTCTTTTGCACTGCTTTCATCTCATGTTCTTCGGACATTCGATGATGTGCGGGTGCCGAAAAGTCCGGTGCAAGCAAACTTGCACCGGACTTTTCAATAACACAGAGACAAATGAAACAATACTGCTATTCTTTTTTGATTCTATTTCCCCGGATTTGTCTCACGTATGATTTTAATATATTCTTCCGCCAGCATAGATAACGGCATATTCTTTCGTTTAATGTAACCGATCGTCATACGATCACCTGACTCAAGAGGGATCGATACATAATTCCCCCCGTTTAAATCTCCGTCAATAATTCCGGAACACATCGTATAACCATTGACTCCTGTCATAAGATTCAGCATGGTTGCCCGATCGTCCACTTTTATGATCCGGCGGTATTCCAGTGTACTGAGCACTTCCTCTGCGAAATAAAAGTAATTCTTATCCCCCTGTTCAAAAGAAAGGCATGGATATTCTGCCAATTCCTCAAACGCAATCTTCTTTTTCCCTGCCAGAGGATGTGCGGCGGCCATATAGACGCACACGTCGCAATCGAATAAGGGGATAAATTCCAACTCATTTTCAAAAAATATCTTTTTTAATACTTTTTCGTTAAACCCGTTGATATATAAAATGCCAAGTTCACTTCGATAATTTTTGACATTGTCGATCACTTCCGAAGTTTTCGTCTCATGGATCGCCAGTTCATACTCATTTAAAGCGAATTGTTTTTCCAATTGAATAAACGCTTCAACTGCAAAGGAATAATGCTGCATAGACACGCTGAATTTTTTCCTGATCTCTCTTTTTTCTATAAACCGATCTTCCATCAGGTTATATATTTCTTTCATTTGTCCTGCATATTTCAGAAAATCCTCACCTTCTACCGTCACCGCGATTCCACGGTTGGATCTCCGGAAAATATCAAAACCGATTTCCTCCTCCAGATCCCGTATTGCTCCGGACAAAGCCGGCTGCGAAACATATAATTCAGCAGCTGCTTTATTCATTGATTTTGTTTCCGCTATCTTTACTGCATAGATCACCTGCATCAACGTCATATAATATTGCCTCCGTTCAGTATTTTTGTATAACATTTCATCTTAGACAATATCGACATGATTCGTTCATTTCTTAAATGTCGCATAACTTTCTTTAGCCGTTCAATCCCCGGATAACAATTCGCTGTTTTTCTGCATGATCCCGCCCCTCTGATTTATTGTCCTTACTGTACTCTCCTGTCTAACGGATACATATTGGTACTGAGATACTTCATTCCGTTATCCGCCAGGATAACAACGATGTTTTTCCCCTGATTTTCCGGTCTTTTCGCAACGATCGTCGCGGCATGCAGCGCTGCTGCCGCTGATTGTCCAAGAAATACCCCGTCTGATTTTGCAATCTTACGACCTGTCTCATATGCATCTTCACCTTTTACATCAATGCACTCATCATAATGAAAGCCCACAATAAACGGTGCTTTTGCAGTATCCGGAAAACCCGGATCCCCAAATGGCGCGGTACCGTCGATTGTCTGCGGATTCTCGGAGCCGCCGGGTCTTGATGTCGGATCGGCCTGCACCGCAACGACCTTAATATCCGGATTTTTCTCTCTGAAATATCTGGACAATCCGGTTATTGTTCCGGCAGTTCCGCTGGTTGCAACCAGAATATCTACTTTTCCATCTGTATCTTTCCATATTTCCGGTCCTGTTGTCTGATAATGCACATCCGGATTTGCTTCATTTGCCAGCTGATTGATAAAATAGTGATGCGTCGGCTGTGCATCGCAATATGCCTGTATGGCATCCTGATAAAACTGCGTAGTAAATGTTCCGTTCTGCAAAGCCTCCGCCACTCTCGGAACTTCAAGCATACTTCTTAAATCTGCTCCATACGCACGAAGGATCTTTTGTCGCTCCTCAGACTGCCCGGGTTCAAGAAATACAGTCACTTTATATCCTCTGCTTGCAGCAAAAGCGGCAAGACCGATTCCTGTATTACCGGATGTATTTTCCACAATCGTATCTCCCGGCTTTAAGATTCCCTCTTTTTCCGCAGACCTGATCATATTTAATGCCGCCCGGTCTTTAATGGAACCGGATGGATTAAAATACTCCAGTTTTCCCAGCAAATGTGCTTTTATGCCTTCCTTTGACTCATAATTTACAAACTCAAATAATGGTGTGTGTCCTACTAATTGATCAATGCTTTTAATAATATTACTCATATTTTTTTCCTCTTCTTTCTTATAAAAACAGTCTTTTATAGGGATCCTCAAGATACGGCACAAGACCGGCATTTTTTGTCAGATATTGATAAAAATATAATAATGACGACGCACAGCCTGTGCTCCCATGATAAAGCCCCGTATACGTATCGGATTTTTCGGGTTCATGTCTGTTCCAGCTCGTATACCACATGCGCAGTTCATCTCTGGTTGTCGATTCTCCGATAACGGATTCTGCCGCATTGTAAGCCGCCTCAAGATATTTTCTGTTCCCCGTCAGTTTATGAATATTGATAAAATGCTCCAGCATTCCCGCGCCGCCGCAGCAATAGCAATTTGTTCTCCAATATCCCCGTGAATGTATCAGCGGAGCGCCGGATAAAAGCAATCCGTCTGTAAGCTGAAGCACGAATGTTTTATAACTTTCCTCCCCCGTCCGGCAATACAGTTCATAAAACAATCTCGATGTTCCGATCGGTCCCTGGCAAACACCAAGATAATACAGATCTGTAAGATAGGTATCATTATATCTCACCAGCGCCGCCTTATGATCTTCCGAGTAATCCGCAATGTTTTTTATATATTCCGCCGCTTTTTTTGCTGCGGTCAAAAAACGCTCATCCTTTGTATATTCGTAGACCTTTGCAAGGATATAACCGCATCCGGCTGCTCCGTATTCAAATCCCGGAAAATAGCCTCCCGCTTTTCTTATTGTCGGGAAAGTATCTGTCGGCATCACGTACCAGCGATAACCTCCCCACGGGCTTTCCTCTTTTTGATCCAATATATATTCCGCCGCTTTTTTTGCAGTGTCCAGATATTTTTTCTTTTTGGAAAATTCGTATATTTCCAAAAGAAACAGTATTAATCCTCCGCCTCCGAGGAAGGAATAATCTTTACTCCAGCAGTTTTTCCCCTCCTCCGCTGTCTCAACAGCGTCATCCGCCACACGCAAAGCAAATGTTTTATATTCTTCTTTTCCTGTGGTCTGATATAACTTTAGCGCTACATATGCTCCTCCGGAAGGTCCGTTCATATAACCTGTATATGCCCCCGGAAGATATCGCTCATTTGTAAAAAAAGCTTCTTTTCCCTGATATTGTTTTATACAATAATTTATTCCCGCTTCCGCCTTTATCAACCATTTTTCTTCCCCTGTCACATCAAATAAACGGATATAAAACAGGGAAATTCCTGCCGCTCCTCCATAAACAGATGTATCATTTAACAAAAGTTCCCGATTGTCCGTCGTTTTTCCCGGCGCAACATCCCAATGTTCCTCATCCCCTTCTATATGACCGTATTTCTCGATCCAGTCCGCTGTCTGCAATACATTTGACAACAAAGTGTTTTTATTGATCGGTTGAAAAATCTTTATCCGGTTTATTTTCATTTCGGTTCCTCCTTTTCATACTTTTTTTATAGGTTATATATGCATTATATAGTCGAATCGATGATTTGTCAAAAACATAAAAATTAGAGCCGGTTATAATTCTCTCTTATAACCGGCTCCTCCGTCAATTTTTCATTCCGGAATCAATTCGTGTATAATAGGATGTGATTTTATTCAACGCATCGTTTACCGAACAATCTACGTCAAAAACAGAGATTGCTTTGCGTTCCAACTGCCTCACCGCCTGAAATCCGATTTTCTTACAGACAATGCATCTGCAATCGCCAATCAGATTGACCTTATCTGCAATATCTCCGGGGGCTCCGCATCCATGTCCGTTTCCGGTACACCCCTCACAGGAACCCCCGAAAAGCTTCTCCTTTTCCGAATATCCGTCACATCCCGAAAGAAGCGTTTTACCATCCGGGCTGCTGCTTTTGATCTGTCTCTTTTCCAGCAAACGAAATCCATTCTCATCCGCCAGATAAATCTGAAAAAACGCTGCCTCTCCGAACTTCAAATCCACCTGTATTCCTTCAGATGTTCCCACAGCGATTTTATATTCCATTATGTTCACCTTCCTCATCAGGGTATATCAGAAAATGTCCGTTTTCCGTCAGATCCTAATTAAATCTTGATACGGCTACCGTATAGATATCTTCTATCAATCTGATGCCGCCTGCATACCCCGCGTAAAAATTATCAAGTACCACCTTATCCTGAACCGGATATGAGATATTTAAGAAATTTCCTTTCAGTTTCTCTGTCACTTCTTTCTCGTAATATCCTCCGAGCACCAGCGGATATCCGTGATAATCGTGATTTTTTATTTCTTCATGAATCTTATAGCCGTCTGTTTCAAAGGAAACATCCGCTTTAATTCCATAATTAAGATTCTTAAATTCCTCTTTGATCTCCTCTCTGTATTTATTTGGCGTATCATCGACAACAAACTGTTTTGCCGGGATTAATCCCAAATCATTTACAAGAAATTTTGTTATTCCAAGCACGTACTGCGCGTCGGATACCACAGTAAATTGTTTGTTGATCACTCGATTTTCCAAAAAAATATCCGCATATCGTTCAATCAGATAATAATAATAATCTTCCTTTTTCCTGATCACTTCTTCCGTTATCTCCTTATCAACGCCTGCATATTCCCCGACCGTACGCAAAAACCTGCTTGTTTCCGTTGCTCCTATCGGAAGCGTTTTATAGTGAAGGAAAGGAATTCCAAGCTTTCTCTCCATGTTTTTCATGGACGAAACTCCGACCCATGGAGATATGAGAAGATTAAATTCTGCCTCTGGGATCTTATTGATCTGCCCGATTCCTCTCTGATATCCGAAAATAGTATTCGGAATTAATCCGAGTTCACTTACCAGTTTTTCGATTTCTCTGATATTTCCAAGCCAGAACAGATCCTGATAAGGAACATCCGCCCAGATGTTCACCAATCCTTTCTGCTTTTTATCTGTTTTCTTCAGATACTGATTTACAATTGCGTCTATCACCTGTTCATGACCTTTATAATTATTTCCTTTAAACCCTGCCGTCGGAGCATAAATGACCGGTTTCCTGCTGTCTGCAAACCGTGAAACCACTTCTTCCGAATCATCCCCGACGATCTCAGGTATACAACCTGTAAGAACTACATACAGGTCTGCGTCTATCACTTTTAATGCATTCTCAATCGTGGAGTCCAGCTTTTTCACCCCGCCAAATACAACATCTTTTTCATTGACACTCGTACATGGAAATATATTCGGAGAAAAATAACCTGAACTTCCAACCGATTCGCATAACTTCTGTGCGCATCCGGGGCCTGAATGAAGGATCGGAAGAGCCCTCTGGATCGCCTGTACACTTTGCATTGCTCCCAACGCACATTTATATCTTTGTTTATCCAATAACTTCGCCATTATTTTGCCTCCTCAAGGAATGTATCTACATTCTGCTTATACCACCAGTCTGTATACGGAAGTTTTGTTCTGCTTGCCAGATTTTCCTCAAAGCTCCTGTTTTTTACCGCATCCAGAATTGTTTTTGCAAATTCCAGCGTATGCTTATATCCGAAAATCATATACTCATCCGCAACGTAGATCGCCGGTGTGCCATTTTTAATTGCCCAGACTGTTGATCCCGGATGTCTCGAAAGATACATATCCGGCTTATATTTATTAAGGATATTCATAACCTCATAATTTTGCTGATCTGCAACGCTGGTTTCAAAATCAATATCATTATCAAGAAGATATTTCATAGACGGCGGCACATCTCCGTTTTCATATTTTTTATCATAATGCCATGCAAGTGCCCATACGACCTTGATTCCCAGTTCATCCAGAACCCTTGATACTTCAAAGGTATATCCCGGTCCCATGCCAAGTACAGCGGTCAGACCTTTTAATTCTTTTTTGACTTCTTCTATCTGCGGAAGATAGACAGCCCTTTGTTCTTCCAGATAGGATTCCACCGCTTCGCTTCTTCCCGTCACTTTGCCGATTTCACGAAGCCATGCCTCAAATCCTTTGATCCCGCATTGATTGATGCTTCTTATATACGGAACACCATATTTTTCTTCCAATGCATTGCCAAGATAATTACCAAGCGTGCCGCAGATACAAGTTGTTGCCAGACTTTCCGAAAGATGAGAAAGTTCTTCTACTGTAGAATTACAATATAAAAATACCGGTTCAAGATCAAGCTTTTTAAAGATCTCTATAATCTCAGGTCTGGCGCTCTCAAAGAAATTCTTAAAATTGATTTTATTTGTTTTTACACCTTGTCTCGGCGGTTTCACAATTTCCTGCAAAACCGCGTGATCGGATATATCAAATCCGGTTGCCCATATTCTTGATTTAAATCCCTCGCAATGAACCGCGACAATAGGAACCCCGACTTCTTCTCTTACTTCATCTACGATACTGTCTATATCCTCACCGATAATTCCGGTAGCACAGGAACTTGATACAAATATCGCCTTCGGTGAATATCTCCGGTTTACCTCAAGAATTACTTTTTTCAGTGATTCTGTCGAACCGAATATGGTATCATTCTCATTCATATCTGTTCCTACGTATACCGTATCACTTGTCACTCCGCGTTTTTTTGACATTACTTTCGACATATAATAAGCATTTGAACTTGCCACAGAGCAACCGGCAGGACCATGATGAATAATCGCCACATCCCTTATCCCCGCAAGTTGACCAAGCCCGCAGGATGACAGACAGGTGCTCGACTGTGAAAAACATCTGGAGCAGCCTTTTAGAGTTCCGCACTCGCTCTTACGCGCAAGATCCTTTAATGTACCGACATATCCTGTGATTGAACCGATTCTGTTTTCTCTTGTCGCAATATTGGAATTACTCAAATTAATCGCCATTTACAACACTACCTTTCCTTAAACTTTAAAATCCTGCTTTTTCTTCTAGTTCCGGCCGCACTTTTTGCAGATCCTCCGAAAGATACCGTTCTCCATTATCCGGTAAAAGCACAGCGATCAGCTTGTCCGTATTCTCTTCAAGCAACGCCTGTTTGATTGCGACTGCCAGAGATGCTCCCGAAGATGCCCCTACAAAAATCCCCTCATACTCAGCCAGCAAATGAATCGCGCGAAGGGTTTCGGCATATGTTACAAATTCATATTGATCCACATATTCATCGTTGAAATTTCCGGGAGCCATAGGCGTAATTCCATTCTCATCATGAACCTGATGAATTCCATGAAATCCGCCATCTTCAACCCCGTCAAGTTTCGGGTTTACCACATCTTCCGGATCTGGCTGAGTAATGACTACTTTTATCTCTTTGTTCTGCTCCTTAAGGAATTTGCTGATGCCATGCGTTGAACCGCCGGTTCCTACGCCTCCTACAAATACATCAACTTTTCCATCCGTATCATTCCAAATCTCAGGACCTGTATGTTTGTAATGCGCATTCACATTATCGGGATTATCAAGCTGTCTTGTAGGATATGCATTTTCCTCATTTTTGCACATATAATCAATCACATCTTTGAATGCTTCCATACCTTTTTCAAAAACACCATCTATCAATTCTTTCGGAACATCCGTTATCTCTGCCTGATATGCTTCGATGAGCTTACTTCTCTCAACAGAAACACCATTTTGAATTCCGATCTTAAAGCGATATCCTTTTGCCGCCGCAAAAGATGCCAGGGCAACTCCTGTATTTCCGCTGGTAAACTCTACTAAAGTTGTCTTATCCGGGCTGATCTCTCCCCTTTTTTCCGCAGCTTCGATAATTTCAAGAGCCATGCGATCCTTATGAGAACCTGCAGGATTAAAATATTCCAGTTTTCCTGCAATTCTTCCCTTTAAATGCAATGCCTTCTCTAATCTTTCAAACTCTACAATCGGCGTATTTCCCACTAATTCCGTAATTGAATGATATAACTTTCCCATCGTCTTTCCTCCTTGTCTGATATGCAATCAAATCTTATAATCATCTGCTAATTCCATCATTCCATATTCCATCAATATTTCTTCAAGCCTTTCCTGCGTCATAGGCGTTGGAATGACAAAATCTTTATTGTCGATCACCGCCTGTGCAAGATTTCTGTATTCCTGTGCCTGATGGCTTTCCGGTTTATATTCTATTACCGTTTTTTTATTGATCTCTGCATGCTGTACAATATTATCTCTTGGTACAAAATATAATAACTTTGTCCCCAGTTCTTTTGCGAACGCTCTCAGAAGATCCAATTCCCTGTCTACATTTCTTGAATTGCAAATGATTCCTCCAAGTCTTACCCCTCCGGTTCTCGCATATCTCTGAATACCCTTTGAGATATTATTTGCAGCATAAAGCGCCATCATTTCTCCGCTGGCAACAATATATATTTCCTTTGCCTTGCCCTCTCTGATCGGCATTGCGAAACCACCGCAGACAACATCGCCTAATACATCATAAAAAACATAATCCAGCTCGTCTGTATATGCCCCGAGATTTTCAAGCATGTTGATCGATGTAATAATGCCACGTCCCGCACATCCTACTCCGGGTTCCGGACCGCCTGATTCCACGCATTTTGTTCCTCCGAATCCCTCTTTCATAATTCTGTCAAGTTCAATATCTTCGCCTTCTTCCCTGATCGTATCAAGAACAGTCTTTTGTGCCAGACCTCCGAGAAGAAGCCTTGTAGAATCCGCTTTGGGATCACATCCCACCACCATGACTTTTTTTCCATGCTCCACAAGTCCGGCTGTAAGATTCTGTGTTGTTGTTGACTTTCCTATTCCACCTTTTCCATAAATTGCTATCTGTCTTATTTCGCTCATTTTTCTTTTTCATTCCTTTCCTGAAAATAATTCTTTTATTTTTAAAAACCTGATCATCTGATCTAAGGATTCTGTTATAATACCCGGAATTTCATATGATTCTATCCCGTACCTTTGTGCTGCCAATGCCGCATTGTTTCCTATCCGGCTTACAAGCAGATACCGGCAATCCGAAAGACTTTTCAAATTATTGTCCATGGCTTCTTCGTCGTGATTTCCGCCGGCGCAAACAGGCGTAACCTCCCTGATCTCCCTCTGAACCATGCTCCCGTCTGTAAGATTATATATATAAAACTTTGCCGATCTTCCAAAGTGTTCATCTACAGCGATTCCGTCAGAAGAAGCCACTGCAACTAATTTATGAGTTTTACCGTTTTTTTCTTTATTGATTTCTTTCATTTTATTATCCATGAGAAAATGTCTCCTTTACATTCAGCCTTCGCCGGTAAATTTGATCCCCATATTCCGATTTTCCCGGGACACCAACCGCATCCGCCCTGCAATGCTGACAATGTCTGAATACATCAATAAACTTTCCCGCTTTCATTCTTGCCGCTTCGATTTCAGAACAGGTCGGCGCTCTCATATTCTTTAATTTGTACTGCGGTATGAGCGGTATAATATTATATATTTTCGCTCCGGCTTTTCCTACCGCCTCAGCAATCGCTTCTATATGCGATCCGTTGATCTCCGGCACAAGCACGGTATTAACTTTGACGGTAAGACCTGCGCCTGCCACTTTCCGGATTCCCTCCAGCTGGTTTTGTATCAATATCTTTGCAGCCTCAACTCCCTCGATCTTTTCTCCATGATATATTATGTATTCATTTAATTCTTTTTCAATTTCCGGATCTACTGCATTAACAGTTACCGTCAATGAATCAATTCCTATATCAATTACCTCATCCGCTTTTTCATTCAGAAGAAGACCATTGGTACTCATGCATTTAATCAGATCGGGAAATTTTTCCCTGATTATTTTAAATGTTTCAAAGGCATATTCCGTGGCCAACGTATCTCCCGGTCCCGCTATTCCCGCAACTTTAATATCCGGACAGATTTCAAGCGCTTTTCTTAATATTTCTTCACATTCCTTTGGTTTTAATACTTTTGATGTAACTCCCGGACGTTCCTCCACATCATTGATTTGTCGATCGCAAAAGCAACAGGCAATATTACATCCGGGACTTACCGGAAGATGAATTCTTCCCGCATAATTCTTTTGTCCTCCAAAACATGGATGCGAATTTTGCAACGCTTCATATGTATTACGCATGAAGTACTCCCTCCTTTATTCTCTCCATCGCCTGTTCGATCAACGCTCTCGGCGCCGCAACATTGATTCTTTGAAATCCTTCTCCGCATTTTCCGAATATCCTGCCGCTGTCCAGCCAGAGTTTTGCATCGTAAATAATTCTGTGTTCCAGTTCCTTTAAAGATAATCCGAGTCCGTTAAAATTGATCCACATCAGATAGGTTCCCTCTCCATTGATCACCTTGATTCCCGGCAGATTATTTTTTACATAATTCCTGACATATTCAATATTTCCTTTCACATATTCATGCATGTTATCATACCATTCATCTCCTTTTTCATAGGCTGCCTGTGTGGCAGCCAGACCCAATATTGACAGCTGACTGATGCCTGCTCCGTCTATCTGCTTTTGAAATGCTCTTCTGATATTATGATCCGGTATAAAGATATTCGATATCAGCATACTCGCAAGATTAAAGGTTTTACTGGCAGATGTACATATGATTGATATTTTCCGGAATTCTTTTTTCACATTGGCAAATACGGTGTGTTCTCCTTTGAAAATAAAATCGTGATGTATTTCATCGCTTACCACGAGCACACCGTGTTTCACACAAATGTCACCCAGACATTCCAACTCATCTTTTGTAAAAACCCGACCTGTAGGGTTATGCGGATTGCAAAGCAAAAACAATTTAATATGATTTTCTATGATCTTCTTTTCAAAATCAGCATAATCAATATGATATCTGTTGTCCGGTCCGAGATACAGGTCATTGCTGACAACTGCCCTTTGATTATCCTCGATCACCTCGGAGAAGGGATAATATACCGGTTTTTGGATCAGAACACTGTCTCCGGGTTCCGTAAATGCTTTTACTGCCATAGCAAGAGCAAATACTACTCCCGGCGTCTTGATCAGCCACGAAGGTTCCACCTCCCAGTTGTGTCTCCTTTTCATCCACCCTGCAATGATCTTAAAATATTCTTCACCAGTCTCACTATATCCGAATATCCCGTGCCTTGTTCTCTCAATCAATGCATCTTCCACATAAGAACTTGTCTTAAAATCCATATCAGCTACCCAGAATGGAAGTACGTCTTCCGGATATCCTCGTCTCTCTGCAAAATCATATTTTAAACTATTCGTATTTCTCCTGTTTATGACCTCATCAAAATTCAGGTTTCTTTCCGGCATATATGATCACACTCCCTCTTCATAGGAATCAATTGCCTGCTTAAGATCGTCTATCAGATCCTCAACATCTTCAATGCCCACCGACATGCGAAGAACACTTTCCGTAATTCCGTTTGCAATTCTGATCTCTTCCAGAACATCCGCATGGGTCTGCGTGCATGGATAGGTTAATAAACTCTCTGTGCCTCCCAGACTCTCCGCAAAAGGAATTAATTTTGTAAATTGAAGAATATGTTTTGCAAGAGCCGGGGATTCCACTTCAAAAGTAAGCATCGACCCGAATCCGCTTGCCTGTTTTCTGCATATTTCGTATTCTTTTGTTCCCTTGATTCCCGGATAGTAAACCTTTTTTACTTTTGGTTCGTTCTGCAAAAATGTTACTATTTCCTGCGCATTTTTTTGCGCTTTCTCCATCCTGATCGGAAGTGTTTTTACTCCCCTTAAGATAAGCCAGCTGTCAAAAGGTGCAAGACCGGATCCGACTGTCTTGATCAGGAATCTGAGCTGTTCTGAGATATCTTTCCGTTTTGTAACAAGAAATCCCGCCAGGGTATCATTATGTCCTCCGAGAAATTTTGTCCCGCTGTGTACTACAATATCAGCTCCCAGAGTAAGAGGTCTCTGAAAATATGGTGAAAGGAATGTATTGTCAACTATGAGCAGTAAATTATACTCATGTGCAATTGCCGCTGCCTTTCTAAGATCAACCACATTCATCATCGGATTCGTCGGTGTTTCTATATAAATGGCTTTTGTATTTTCTTTTATATAATCTTCAATATTGTCCTTGCTGCAATCGATATGGTCAAACAAGACTCCTCTCTGTTCGATCACATGATCTAACAGCCTGATCGTTCCGCCATAAAGATCAGCATCCGTGATCACATGATCTCCGGGTTTAAACAGATCCATCAATGCGGTAATTGCAGCCATACCGGAAGAAAATCCCAGGGCATCTATTCCCTCCTCCAGTGAAGCTATTACTTCCTCCACCCGTTGTCTTGTCGGATTCTGCAATCTGCTATAATCATATCCCGTACTTTCTCCCACAGCCGGATGTACGTAAGTTGCAGTCTGATATATTGGAAAGCTGATTGCTCCTGTTGTTTCTATATTGTTTGTATTTCCTGCTCCATATAAACATCGTGTTGAAAATCCAGTATTCATGTTTTCCTCCTCCTCTAATAACGATCGTTTATTATCTGACTCAGTCCGGTTGTATATATTATTCCTATCTGTTTAATAGGTCTTACCGATGAACTTATTATAAACGCAGTCCTCTTTTTTGTCTAATATACAAAAATTAGAGTCTGCTATAAGATTTACTTATAACAGACTCCGATTTAATTCTGATTTAAAATTGTAATATCAATTGTTTTATGATCAAATATTTTTGATCCGGAATTGAGCCACCAGATCGTTCAAATGGTTCGACTGATCGGACAGCACGTTGGATACAGCGCTGGATTCCTCCGCCGTTGCAGTATTACTCTGAATAACTTCCGAAATCTGTTCAATTCCCAGATTGATCTCTCTCATACTTGTAGCCTGATGAGAAGCCATCTCTCCGGACTGACGCATCATATTCGCCAGATCATTGACAGAATCCGCAATCTTATGAAGTGTGATCTGGGTTTCATTCACGATCACATTTCCGCTGTCGATCTCAGTAAGTGCTTTATTTACAAGCATATATGTCTTTTGTACGGCCTCATTAGACTGCTGCGCAAGCTGACTGATCTCTTCTGCAACTACCGCAAAACCTCTTCCTGTATCTCCCGCTCTCGCAGCCTCAATAGACGCATTCAGCGCAAGTAACTTTGTCTGTGAAGATATCGCTTCGATTGAATTTGCAATCTCCTGAATCTCTCTGGATGCACTCGTGATTCTCTCCATCGCCTCTGTCACGTGATCCATCTTCTCCGCACCATCGCTGGCGATTCTCTGAGCCACAGCAGACATCTCAACACCCTTCTCGGAATCTGCCGCCAACTGTTCTGTCTGGTCGCAAACCGTATTTACGGAAGCGGTAAGTTCTTCTACTGCTGCTGCCTGATCGGTCGCGCCCTCAGCAAGCTCGTTCGCGCCCTTGGACATATCGTCTGCACCGGCGGAAACTCTCTCCGATGACATCTTTACATCTTTCATCGTATCGGAAAGACTGTCTGTAATGGTATCGATAGAATGACTGATCGGTGCAAAATTGCCGTGATACAGATCCGGTGTGATGGTTCCTCTGCTGAAATCGCCTCCTGCTATATGATCCAGAGAATCAGATATATCATCCACGATCTTCATAGAGATATGAGTGGAATTCTCAAGATCCCTTGCCAGCACATCAAACTCATCGTTTGCCTGATACTGGATCGATACATTGAGATCGCCTCTCGCCATCTGTTCTGCTGCTCTTGCCACTTCATCCACAGGACTTACCACACAGGTCGTCAATGTCTTCTGAGCATTCTTCATAAAGATTACAAGGAGAAGTATCATAACGATACTGATCAAAACAAATATGACCATAATGATCATTGTGAGTTCAAAAGATTTCTCCACTTCACCGGAAACATTCTTTGTCATCTGACGTGCATCTTCGATGGTTTTCACAACATTCGGACGAAGTTTTTCATGCATGACCTCATATATCTCATCCGCATTACTCATCGTACCATCTTCCAGCACAGTTCCCTCATCATACATATCCGCCAATTTGTCCGTCACATTCTAAATGGATGCCAGATCCGCATCAAGAGCTTTGATCAATTCCGTCTCACCCCGATAAGCACGAAGATTTGTGAGATCGTCCTTCAAATTCTGCATCATTGTCACATGAAATTCATTGATATGTTCCTGTCTGTCTTCATCCACTCTCGTGGCAAGTGCCCACCAGGCAGACTTGGCAAGATTCTGATTGTGTATGCGAAGCAGTCCCTGATATGTATTCTGATTATAGTAATTTTTATACAGATTACTATAACTGAAAATACCGATTGCGATCGATGCAACCAAAAGAACTAACGCCACACAAAGAAACGTGTAAATACGTTTGAAAGTGTAGGAAAACTTTCCGCCGACTTTCAGTTGACGCAACTTATCGCCGTCAACATTGATAATACTTTTAAGACCCGGAGATTCTTTTTCGTCAGCAATCTTATTATATCTCATATCTATCCTATAAAGGGATAAATGTTCTTGTTTCATTGCTTTCCTTTATGTAAAAGAGGTTAAGTATCTCTACGCAAGTATATTTTTTTTAAATTTTCACATCCACATTGGCTTCTTACAGTCATAAACATCAATAATCATCATAGCCTTTTTAAAGTTTACTATTGATCTGCTCCGCAGACTTATTCTGTCTTTTACTCTCTATCCATTGAAGTCTCTCATCCGTCCCCGTCCGGGTAATTTTATAAAGTCCATGCATTAATACGCTCTCCACCACAAGCAGCAGCCCGATAAAGATGAACCCGTCTGCCACTCCCTCAAAACCACCGTAAAAGAAAGTAAACCAAAATCCCAAAATCGTACTTGCGATGACCAAAACGATATAAAACAAAGGCTTTTTATCCCATGTATTACATTCTCTTTCTTCATTGTCCAGAAATTCTTCAAAAGTCAGATCAGAGTGTTTCTTCCGCTTTTTTTCAAAACGATCCATTTCCGTTTTCTCTACATAACTCTGTACGGAGGAACTGCTTCCGGCTAACTCTGACATAGATATCTTATAGGCTTTTTTGTACTCTCTGCTCTTCCTTGTAACGATTCTATATACGATAAAATAAACGATACAAAAAAGCATGGCTATCCACAGCGGCATTCCCTCATCTTCCTCATCATGAAAGCAAATGAGCACCACACCCACAACAGCTATAAGTGCTGCCACCCGCGCGATAAAACTTATCTTCTTATATTTATCAGGGCTTTTAAATATCATTTTTCTTGTGACAAAATTTCCTATACTGTGTATCAAAAAGAAAAGTGTACCTCCCAGCAGATATCCCCATATACTCTCCTTGCCCCTGAATTCAAAAAAACTCACTTCACCGGATTCCAGATCCAGAAAATCCATCAGATCAAACATGCAGAACATTGCGAAAATCACGATGACAGGAGTGATTACTTCAAGGAAATAGAGCATTCTGCTCTTAATCCCGATATCGGAACAAAGTCCCTCACAGAAGGTTTTGATATCACTGCCGGTAACCGAAGATACCTCTCTGCCCTCTTCCTGCGCCGAAAGAAAGCTGTCCATCACCTCGCTTAAAATTTCCTCTGTTTTCATCTCGTCAAAACTGCCCGACTGAACATAACTGCTCACTTGCCGGAAAACTCTTTTATATTCCGGATTTAACTTCTCAATGTACATGGCATGCGTATTTATCATAATATTTCCTCCTCAAACAGTATTGCGGCGGCACTTTCCGTGATCCTTCGATATCGTTTCTTAAATTCTGCAAGAAAACTCCTTCCCTGAGGTGTTATGCTGTAATATTTTCTGACGGGACCCAGCGGTGATTTCGCTCTCCGGCAGGCGATCAACCCGCTTTTGTCAAGCCTCGTCAGCACAGGGTAAAGCGTTCCCTCACCGATCTCATCAAAACCTGATTTTTCAAGTTCTCCGATGATCTCATATCCATAAGTCTCACCCTTATCGATGACAGCCAGCACACATCCTTCAAGAACACCCTTTAAAAGTTGTGCGTTGTCCATATTCTGCCTCTTTTCTCTCTAACAGGTATAAAAAAAATGCATCAGCTACTTTGCATTGTTTAGTAGCTTGGATATATCCTATCACAGCTACTATGTTTTGTCAAGTAGATGATGCTGTTTTCATTGAATGTCGCATGGCTTTAGCCCTGCGACCTACGTAAGTTTCCTTTCTTTACTCACCACCTATAGAGGTGGGAGATTGAATCGGA
>CADBTR010000121.1 GCA_902797675.1 uncultured Lachnospiraceae bacterium | reverse complement strand
TCAGTTTTCAAGGTTCTTTGTTGTCTCTTCATCAGCGACAGCCTGTATAGGATATCACATCAGGAAATGTTTGTCAACAACTTTTTTAATCTTTTTAAAAAAAATTAAAGACCGCCCGTCTTATGGACAGGTGGTCTTAATCTGCAGCAAATATTTCTGTTAAGGAGTATTACCCGGCAGTGAAATTCCGCCTGCGTATGTATTTCCGTATTGTGTGATAATCTTAGCAAGTGTTTCTTCCAACGGATCGTTAGAGCGCTTGATATCCGAAGCGATGGTTTTCAAAATCAGATTCAGCTGACTGACTGAGGCTGTACTGATTACCCGATCTGTTTTTGTGATCTTATAATCATCATCGCTTGCCAATTCCATTGTAGAAATATAATCAATCATCCAATGACCATTCACGAATACCGTGACGATCTCAATCTCATCCGATGTATTACCTCCGGCTGAAAACTTCACTTTCAACTTATATCCGGACAATACATATACTTTTTCCATTCTCTCAAACATATCAGTGAAGACTTTTTCAATATCCTCCACTTCCTTGTCTGCCAGATCCGTCTTTCCTTTTATGGATTCAAATAATGCCTTAAAACCGTTTTTAAGTCTTCCGGCATTCCGATACGCCTCCTGAATTGCTTTTTTCTCCTCACCTGTCAAGGCAGTTCGTTCCGTCACTTCATAATCCACGATATCGGACTTGCTGCCTGCGATTCCAAGTGATGCTTCTGCCGAGTCATATAACTGCTCCATCAGCAGCTTAAACTGATCTTCCTGTGTCTGCAACTGATTCCGATATTCCACATTCGCATCACAGATACTGTAATAATCATTATATGCTTTTGTCAAAAAGTACGGTGCGAACGCCTTTACGACATTCTTACTGCTGGTGGTTCGATTGTTCACTGCATTCACGATTTTCTTGACCGGACTGTCTGCCGTAAATTTCGTAAGTGTCGTCACACACAACGGGATAATGGCAAAAAGTACGATCACAGCAATTAAAATTCTTCTGGCTGTATCAATCGCATTTGACTTCTGTCGCTGTTTTCTCTGTGCGGCAGCGTATTCCGTTCTGGACATTCGGTTTGCCGCTGTCCTTGGTTCTGACGAACCATTGATAAACGGAGAATCCGAAAGAGCCGCATAATCCGCTCCCTCGCGCTTTCTTCTCACATCCTGTGCCGCATGATCATCTTCCACCGAATATGCATTTTCAATTGCTTCCAGGTGAGCCGCATATTTTCTCACAGGCTTTTTCTCTGCCGGTGTCTCCGGATTATATGCTGTATTCTTATTATAATTGCCATTCACACTGTAAGAACTTACGCCATTATATGCACTCTGAGATGTCTCCTGACTATACGCATTGGCGCTCTCCTGTGTTGTTCCCTGACTGTACGCACTGACAGGCGCGCTCTCCTGTGTTGCCCCCTGACTGTACGCGCTGGCAGGCGCGCTCTCCTGTGTTGCCTCCTGACTGTACGCGCTGGCAGGCGCGCTCTGCGGTGCATAAGGACTGTCATTATCTGATGGCAATGCTGCCCCCACCGGTTCTTCACCTAATGTCGGCTGATTATTATTTTCCGTTTCTCCCAGCAATGGCTGCTGCGCCTCTCGCACGCCCTGATCGAGAGAAGCTCCATATGGGCTTACAGCCCCCGATGCCGGTGCCCCGTAAGACGACACCTGACCGTTATTACCCGTCACATCCCGGTATAAATCCTCATTTTTCTTCAAATCCATTTCCTTCACCTCTGCTTAAACAACCATGATCATCTGACAAAATTGCCTTTTTAAACCAAATAACTCCTATTCTGACCGGTCAAAAAACTGACACACCAAACCGATCATTAACGATATTCATTATAATATGGGATACTTTTACTGTCAATCTTTTTTCACTCAATCCAACTTGCTACCAATCACCAGGACGTGGCGTTGAACAGCACTCCGATTCAATCTCCCACCTCTATAGGTGGTGAGTAAAGAAAGGAAACTTACGCAGGTCGCAGGGCTAAAGCCATGTGACATTCAATTTAACGGAATCACCATTTTTTTCTTGTAACTTCTTTTTCTTTCTATTATAATTAACATATCTAATTTTTCAATTATGTGAAAGGAGACACCTATGAAAAATGCTATCGGAACAAGAGAAAATGTAAAAGTTCTGGAGGAGTACACCAGTGGAGGACTTCGGGTGGAAATACTGGAATACGAACGCCTGTTAGGGCTTTCTTCCCCTTATATGGCACAACAGATTTATTTTATGGAGAAAGAGAATATCAGGGTGCGCCAGATCGCTCTCTACTTAAAAGACGAAAAAGTCACAGTACAGAAAGGAGCTATGAGTTATTTTCAGGGAAATCTTGAAATGGTCAGCGGTGTTACGGCAGGTAATGCCCTTGGACGTCTTGTACGCGGTGCCGTGACAGGTGAGCAGATGGCTCAGCCGGAATATAAAGGCTCCGGTATGCTTGTCCTGGAACCGTCTTACAAGCACTTTCTGGTATTGGAGCTTGCTCCCGGCGAATCCATTATTGTTGACGATGGAATGTTTTACTGCGCGCAGGGCGGCGTTACCGTCAAGGCTGTTATGCAAAAAAGTATTTCCTCTGCAGTGGCAGGCGGAGAAACCTTATTCCAGCAGCAATTAACCGGTCCCGGCATTATCATTCTGGAATCCGACGTACCGAGCGAAGAGATTGACATTATCGACCTCAATAATGATGTCTTGAAGGTCGATGGAAACTTTGCCGTACTTCGCTCCTCTTCTTTGGATTTCACGGTTGAAAGAAGTGCAAAAACCCTGATCGGATCTGCCGTCAGCGGCGAGGGACTTGTCAATGTTTACCGCGGAACCGGTCAGGTATGGCTCGCTCCGACCCTCAAGGTCTACAAAACATTAGCGTATGCATCTATGTACAGCACGGGAAGTCTGAATATGAATACCAGCAGATCTTAAAACACAAAATCCTCCTACGGGCAGGAATATATCCTGTCCGCAAGAGGATTTCATTCATTTTCGTAATTATTCAGCACAATAGATATCATTTTTCCGATACAAAAAGATTAAATCGCGCGGATCAATACCTTATTCCGGAAAGAATCTTTTTTATAACTGACTTTCATCTCACCGCGATATTTCTTCGCTATACGCTCTACGATCTGCAATCCGTATCCGTGACCGGTACTGTCCTGCTTTGATGTCCTGTAATGTTTATTTACCTCCACGACCTTCTGCCTTGAACTCTTGACATTTTCCACATCAATGACAAATGCATCACCCTCCTGATATGTTACGCCCTTGATCTGCGGATATTCTGATCTCATTTCACCTGTATCTTTCAGCTCCGCATGGCAAAATTCTACCGCCTCCATCGCATTGTCGAATAAATTATTTAACAAACTTGACAGATCGATCAGTTCCATGTCCAGATCATCAGGGAATTCCATCTCCACATCGTAGGAGATGTCCTTTGCCTCCATCTCTGCCGTTTTTGTTTCGATGATCTTATCTGCGATTTCCCTGACTCCCAGATGATTTTGTTCTTCACGCTCTGCCGTCGCTGCGACCTGATTAGCGGACAATTCCTGTTTTTCCGCTTCCCGCTCAAATCCCAATTTCTCATAGACCTGATTCAGTTTTTCCTCATACTCCCTGCGCAGATCCGCAGTATCCCGAAACTTTGATGTAAGCTGTCTGTAATATTGCCGTACATTTTCATCACGCTGCTGCATATATTCCAGTCGCTCCTGAGATTTGTGCCGCAGCTCCATCTCACCGATCGTCTGAATAAGGTAAATATCTACAAACAAAAACATAAATACATACGACCAGTTGACTATCAAAAGAGAAAATTCCTGCCGGAACAACATGGTACAAAAGAGAAAAATCGTAGCTGCCTGCGTGAGAAACAAACCAAAAAGCGGGACAGATCGCTTTTCAAAAATCACATGTTTTACCGGTTTTAATATGATCACTGTCGCATATCCTACGATGAATTCGATCACTAAAGTTAAGGTGCGGATCAACATGCTCCTCTGTGTATATCCGATAATAACTTCATAGTCCATTCCCAGATATCCAAATACCAGACTGCTGGTGAACCCGTCTGCGATCAATAGATTCACAAAACTCACCACAAATGCCAACATTTTTTCATACCATTTTCCCTCGAAGAATATAATTACGACCAATATCTGCAAAAAAATCGCAGAAAGATCGACCTGCCATGCTTTCGTATAAACGTAGCTTTTTAAAAAGACTTGAAGATATAATTCAAGCACCAGTACAAAAATTATCATATTTGCAGAAACTTTCGGTTTTATAATACTTGCCAGAATTATATAGATAACAACATTAGACAGTACATTAACACCAAATCCCAATATATAACAGATTACCGTAAGCATTTTATTCCTCCCAGCACCGATCCATAAACCACTGCTGCAACTCTCTGTACATATCCTTATTCACCGGAAGAATACTTCCGTCTGTCATCACGGCACTTCTTTCTTTCAATGTTTTTATCTTGTATTTATTCACATAATAACCGCGATGACTGCGCACGAAATAATCAGGCAATTGTTCTCCGATCTCCTGCATGGTAAGGATCGTCCTGTAAGTTTCACCGTCGCTGCCGTGAATATTCAGATATCGTTTCTCACTCTCTACATAACAGATCTTATCGATCGATATTTTAAAATATCCTTCTTTTGTCTTGATGGACAGGAAGTGCTCCTCTTTATCTGAAGAGGAATGGCGAGCTTTTTCCAGAACAGCCTCTACCCGCTCCTGTGTCAGCGGTTTTAAAAGCAAGGCGAACGGCTGGATCGTGAAGATATCTTCCACATAATTAATATATCCTGTCATAAATATAATCTTGGTATCGTTCAATTTCCGCACGATATCAGAACCAAGGCAGATTCCGTTTTCTTTTCCCAGCTGGATATCAAGAAAAACCAGATCGTATACTTTTCCGAGCGACAGTGCTTCTTCAAGCGCAAAGGCACTGTAGTAATGATCAGTCGTGATCTCTGTGTCTGCCATATGTGACGCGTACTCCACGATCATCTTTACTAACTGATCAACTAAGATCTTTTCATCATCGCAAACTGCTATCTTCATCTGCTTCATACTTTTCCTCGTCTACGGATATGATCAGTTCTGCCATTCCGTCTTTTTCCCAGTAAAAACATTCACTTGTGTACTCTGCCAGTATTTTCCGAAAATATTTTTCATATGATTTTCTTGTTTTATCATATTTTCTCAGATCACGATGACCCGCTATTCCAAAGCGCATCATAAAATAGAATGATGACTCTCTCTTTTTTAAAGAAAATTCTATGCTATTCCCGTTTTCTTCTAAACAATCATTCAGATCCAACCCCTCATTCAGAATGGTTTGGATCAAAGTGCACAGGATCCGCTCCTCTAGCAGAATGATCTCCGGCAAGACGATGTTTACCTTCAGTGCCAGTCCTTTTTCCTGATATTGCGTATGCAGAACGTCCACGATCATATTAACCATTCGGTTATTGCAGTAGACGGTCGTTCTTGTAGATTCGATTTCCTGACGCAGCTGTTCCAACATCCGGATTCCGGCTTCCTGCCCATTATGTTCCTGTGCCATTCCCGCGACCACTGCAACCTGATTCATAAAATCATGACGGATCTCGGCAACTTTTGTCTCATGTTCTTGCATAATATTCAAGTATTTTCGGTCGATCTCATCTTTTCTCAACAAAAACTCGTATTCCTCTTCCATATTGATCTTATCAATTACACCATCAAAAAGATTTTTCAACGGACTGTAGGAAACGCTTTGCAAAATCACGCAAAAATAGCAGATCAGATAAAATGTGCTGTTCTTGTCCTCGTTCTGAGCCAGAAACACGATCAATATAAACACGAACTGCATGACATTGTAAGATAGAATTTTTAATATATCGATCTTTCGCAAATGGTTTTGTTTCCCGATCCGGATACAATACCTTGCAAATAAAAGATTGATCACAACAGATGCCCCAAGCACTGTATATAATAATATCATGTTTAACATTCTGGCGTTCACTTCTGCACCTCTGTCTGCTCTAGTACATCGTTCCTTGCAAAATTTTATATCGTCGGATCGCAGGCGATATTTTTATCCTTTTGCACCAAAAAACACCAACCCCAAAGATCAAAGTCTTCAAAATCGGTGTTCCGAGTGCGCGATCAGGGGTTCGAACCCTGGACACCCTGATTAAGAGTCAGGTGCTCTACCAACTGAGCTAATCGCGCTTATCATATTATTCGGCGACCTCATTATAATACCATAAGTCACCAAGGATGTCAACACTTTTTTACACCCTAAACGGCACTTCGATTAAAACCGCACACATAAAATCTGTTCTTAACCAGTTTTCATCCACTCACTTCCGACCTTTTGGTCAAGCCCTCGACCTATTAGTATCAGTCAGCTCCATATGTTACCATACTTCCACCTCTGACCTATCTACCTCGTCGTCTTCAAG
>CADBTR010000120.1 GCA_902797675.1 uncultured Lachnospiraceae bacterium | reverse complement strand
GTTCCGAAATACGAGCCGATAGCTACACAATACCTGTCGTTTACCATACGCAGCCCGTTTCCCGCGGTAACTGCCTCCTGCTGCAATATGTATTGCGGAGAATCTTTGCTGTTTAACGCGCAATAACTTTCCACACATTTAAAACCACGATAGGTTCTGTATGCAGTTCCGGAATCTGTCGGAATCTCATAAGATGCCGGAATCTCATATACGACTCCTGCCTGCATCTCCTCCGATTCCTCTATATGCTCCGGCTGTATATTTTCCTCTGTTGGTGTCCCGGTCTGAATTTCCGCCATCTGTTCCCCGGTCTGCTGCTCTGTGTCTGCGTCTGTTTGCGCCTGAATCTCTGTACCTATATCCGTTTGAATCTGTTCCTCCGTCTGAGGCTGTCCTTCTGTCTGAGACTGCTCTTCCGTTTCTTTTTCTTCCGCTCTTTTTGTTTCTGTCATCGTCTCCGCAATTGTCGTCGTTTCCATTTTTTCCTGCCTGTCCGCATCTGTCGCTGTTTCCGCTGCAGCTTCTTCATCAGACCTCAGAATATGATATTCATTGGGATTTAATCCCGCCTGCACATATACCGTTGTCCGGCTTTCTTCTGCGATAACAGCTCCATTGTCCGTCGTCTTCTCTTCCGGTATCAGAAAAAGCCAGCAAAAACATGCGATCACCACGAATATCATCGGAACAGAACCGAATCTTTGAATATATTTTTTCTTATTTTTCATCATTCTACCTCACAACTGAAGTTCCAAGTGTCTCTGTGAAACACTTGGAACTAAGCATAGTCTGTATTAAAGTATTTATGATAAAAAATAAGTAAATTCTAAGTAAAATCAGACTGTCTACTGGTCTTTTAAAGCAACACAGCCTTCGATATCACTGATCTTAAGTTCTTTTGCGGCGGGCACCGGCAGAGAATCCAAAGTACCCAGAAATTTTTTTGCGCATAATACCGGAAAACGACAGCCCAATAACTCCGCTTTCCATGCTCCTCCCGCCATACGCGTATTTACCTCCAGAAAATAAAGTTCCCCCTTATCGTAGCGAAGCTGGATATTGAACGGTCCCTCCAATTTTGCCGCCCGGTAAAAATTTTCCGCGATCTCTGTCAATTCGCTGCTTAAGTCAAATTTTGTCACGCGGTTATTTAATTTATAGCGCGGCAGCGCCAAAAGCCCGTCCCCCAGTCCCAGACAGTCGATGCTGACCTCTGTTCCGTCAAGATACGGCATCACGATCAAGTCGGAAAAACGCTCTACACTGTTTAAACATTGATAAACATATTCATAAGAATATACCAGTCCCATATTTTCCCGGATCCGATAGATATTCGGGATTCTTTCCCGGATTGCTTTATAACTTAAGCCGCCTTCATCCACATTATACTTGATGCACAGAGTATCGTATCTCTCTTTCATCTCCCCGTATACTTTTGCAAATTCCTCTGCTGTATTTACGATACGCATTTCCGGAACTTTCAGGATCCCGTTTTCCCGGATAAACGCTCCGGCGTTCACTTTATTCTGAAATATGTTGAATAATTCTTTCTCTTTTTCACATATAACCGTGATCCCTGCCTGTTCAAACCTGTCCCTGTTCCTGACGATCCACGCCATTCCCCGCTTTACGAAAAATAAACGGATGTCATGATCTTTGCAAAATTGCAGACAATATGAAACATATTCCTCCTCCTTTGCAAAAACCGGCTCAATATAAAATTCATCCGCGATCATACGATACACGCAGGTTTCCCTCTCATTTGTGGCGATCACATGATAGCCCTCTTCTTTCAACATCCTGATAAAATGATATGCGGTACTGAACCAGTGATTAAACCAGATATTCATCGATAATTTCCTCCCCAAAAAAAGTATCTAAAAAGCCACTACCTATTTTACCTCACTTGTGCTATAATAGCAACATCATCATGAAACCGGAGTTTATCTTATGGAACAGATTTATCTATATGGCATCGACATTTCTTTATTTTCTGAAACGACCTGTTTTGAACGGGCATTTCATACTTTGCCGCCTGACCGTCAAAATAAAATTACCCGTTACCGCATAAAAGAGGATCGGTTGCGCTCCCTTGCGGCAGGCTGTCTGCTTGCCTGCGCCATAAAGCAGCAGAATATTCCCGCTGATACGCAGATCTGTGAGACCGTGCCTTACAAAAAACCTTATCTTCCCGCCTGTCCGGATTTTCATTTCAATCTGTCCCACTCCGGAACCTATGCAATCTGCGCGGTTGCCGGAGTAGCTGTCGGCTGTGACATTGAGAAAAACAATGCCATGAAAGCCTCCGTTGCCCGACGCTTTTTCACCGCCAACGAACAGAAAATTTTGGAACAGATGGAAGATCCCGCTGAAAAACAGACAGAATTTTTCAGAATGTGGACCATCAAGGAAAGTTATTTAAAAATGAAAGGAACCGGTTTTTACAAAAGCCCCGATTCCTTTGATATCCGTCTTACCGATCACGGGGAACGGAACATTTATGAAAACGAAACAAAAATTCCGGTATTGATACGGGAATTTTCGGATTTTCCGGGATATTGCTGCTCTCTTTGCAGAGAGGGAGATTCCCCTGCCGATCTCATTACAAAACTAATAACATTGGAGGAACTTAATTTATGAAACATCCTGTTTTATTTTATACCGGCGCAAGTGTTGCCGGGATTATGGGTTTTTTCTCTTTCGGGCGATCTTTTTTTGAAATGATGGTGCATCGCAAACGCACCGGCAAAGAAAAAAAATCCGAGCCGAAATTTCGTCATATGAGGATCAATCATCCGAAAAACGGCTTTGAAAAAGAATATGAAGCCGGAAAAGCATGGTGCGCCGCCCAACCCATGGAAAGTTTTTATATCCGAAGCGTTGACGGTCTGCTCTTACACGCCTCATTTTTTAAAGCTACGGATGCAGAGCGCATTGTGATCCTCTGCCACGGTTACAAAGGCAGCGGATTCGGTGATTTTGCAAATATTGCCCGGTTCCTTCATGAACAAAATTGCGATCTTTTATTTATTGATGAGCGCTGCTGCGGAAAAAGCGAGGGAGAATATATCACGTTCGGTGCCAGAGAAAAATATGATATCCGGTCCTGGGCTTATTTTATGGAGCATCATAATCCTGAGAATCTGCCGATCTATCTGTACGGTCAGTCTATGGGAGCCGCTTCCCTGCTTATGGCGTCGGAATATCGTCTTCCGGAAAATGTCCGTGGGTTGATCGCAGACTGCGGTTTCCGCTCTATGAAAGCCCAGATGCAGGATATGGCTGCAAGCTGGTTTCATATTCACTGGATCGGATTGATGTTATTCCGCATGGAATTCTTTTGCAACCTTCTTGCCGGTTTCTCCATGAAGGAAGCCTCCACTGCGAAAGCCATGAGAACCAATAAGATTCCCGTTCTCTTTTTCCACGGAAAAAAGGATACCTATGTATCACCTGTCAATTCCATATATCACTATACCTCCTGCAGAGCAAAAAAAGAACTGATCCTAGTGGCAAAGGCGCGCCATCTGTGCAGCAATTATGTTTCACCGGAACTTTATCGAAAAAAACTTCTTCAATTCTTTCATGATACCGCCGCGACCGGACAGGGGAATTAACTTTCCCCGTCTCGGTCAATTTTTTTATTTTTGTTTGATAAGTCTTTTAGGGGGTAGAAATCTTTTTTATCTTGTGTTATTCTTTCCAGCGAACAAAAAACATAACTATTCAGAAATCAAAAAAGTGGAGAAAAAATATGAAAACCTTATATCCCCTTACCGCAGCCCAAAAAATGCATCAAAACTGGATCCTCAATTATCATACACAACAGGTTTCCGGTGTCAGCATTGTGGCTTCCCTGAAAGCCGCTCTGGATTTTGGACTGTTAAAAAAATGTATTCAAATGGAAATCAAGCGTTACGGCTGCCTCAGACTTCGCGTTACGGCGCCCGACGAAAAAGGAGAAAGCGAACAATATCTTGCGGATTCCGATTCCCGGGATATCCCGCTAAAAGATTTATCGGGCATGACCTTAATGGAAGCGGACGACCTTATGCAGCAATGGGCTTACCAGACCTTCGACGGAGATGAGATTCCTCTTTGTGAATTCTGCATGCTCAAACTTCCTGAGGGATACGAAGGTTTTTTCGTACATATGGATCACCGTCTCATTGATTCCTGCGGTCTTGTCATCATGATCAATGATATCATGCAGCTTTATACTCATTACCGCTTCGGAAGCGACATGCCTGCAGAACTTGCGGATTTTGAACAGGTACTGAAAGCCGATTTAAAGAAAGCCACCAATGAAAAACGCTTCGCAAAGGATCAGAAATTCTGGTCGGACAAATTAGACGAGTTGGGCGAGCCGCTCTACTCCGATCCCACCGGTCCCGCTGTTCTGGAAAAAGCGAGAAAAAAACACCGGAATCCAAACCTTCGCTCGGCCGATATCGAAAAGAAGCAATTGTTCGTGGCTGTCAAAGATTATATTTTAGAGCCGGAGTCAGCAAAACGCCTGATTGATTTTTGCATGAATCATCAGCTGTCCATGACAAATCTGCTGTTGCTGGGAATGCGTACTTATCTGTCAAAGGTAAACAACGGACAGGAGGATATCAGTATCCAGAATTTTATTTCCCGTCGTTCCACCCACGACGAGTGGACCAGCGGCGGAAGCCGGACCATTATGTTCCCTTGCCGGACTGTGATCTCACCGGATACGGATTTTTTGTCGGCAGCTTATGAAATTCAAAATACCCAGAACCGGATCTACCTTCACAGTAATTACGATCCGGCACTGATCATGGAGGAAATGCAAAAGCGCTATCACACTCCGAAAGATACAACCTACGAAAGCTGTTATCTGACTTACCAGCCAATGCCGGTAAAAATGGAAAATCCGTATTTAAAGGATATCCCGCAGCATTCCAAATGGTTTGCCAACGGCGCCGCCACAAAGAAATTATACTTAACGGTTTCACACACCGAAACCGGCGGCATGAATTTTTCTTTCCATTATCAGACAGCTGCCATGACAGAACATGATGCGGAATTATTCTATTATTACATGATGAGATTATTATTTACCGGAATCGAACATCCGGATCTGACCGTTGAAGAATTAATGAGACAGGTTTAACAACATACAACATTAACAAATTGAAATAAAAAAATGTTACTATTCACAGTCACTTTCTTGCACCCTGTAATTTTCATACGAGTAAACTCGACTAAAATTACAGAGCGCAGAAATTGGCTGTGAATAGTAACAAAAAAATAAATAGAAAATCAGAAAAAAGGAGATAAAAAAATGAACCAGGAAATGAAATTTAAGGAATTAATCGCACAATATTCTTCCGTTGCCGCAGAGGATATCACAAATGATATGAGATTTCGGGAGGATCTGGGATTCTCTTCTCTGGACTTTATGTCATTTTTAGGGGAAATCGAAGATACCTTTGAAGTGGAACTTGAGGAGGAAGAAGTCCTCTCAATTCTGACCGTTGAGGAAGCATTGAATCTTTTGGAATCATTACAGGAGGCATAATTATGTTGATCAGAGAAGTATTAGAAAAAAGCGTTGAACAATTTGCAGATATTACCGCCATCAAATGGCTTTCCAAAAAAGAGATCTTATCAGAAACCTATGCGCAGATGTATGAAAAAATCAAAAAAATCCGGAACAGTCTTGCCGCAAAGGATTTTCACAACTGCCATATAGCTTTGATCGGCAGCAGTTCTGCCCTTTGGATTGAAAGCTATCTTGCGCTGATTACCGGAGACAATGTTGCCGTTCCTTTGGATGTGGCGCTTCCGGTTGAGGAATTGGCAACGCTGATCAATCGCTCCGATTCCGAGGGATTGTTTTTATCCGAAAAACAGGCTTCCTATGCCGAAACATTTCTTGACAGCTGTCCGAAATTAAGAAAGATCTGGATATTAACGGAAAATAAATCGGAATCTTCCTCTGATTCTGTGAACAATATTTCAGAATTAATGCAGGATAAAACTGAAACTATCGCTGATGCCAAACCGTCACCTTCCGATCTTGCAACGATCATCTTTACTTCCGGAACCACAGGTCCAAGCAAAGGTGTCATGTTGACCCAGGAAAATATTGCGACCAATGTTGCCTCCGTAGAATATGAATCCCATCCCGGCACTGTATTGTTAAGCGTTCTTCCGATCCATCACGCCTATTGCCTTGTGATGGACTGGTTAAAGGGCTTCTCTCTCGGCGCTACCTTATGTATCAATGATTCTCTCCTGCATATGGTGAAAAATATGTCTGTTTTTCAACCGGAGATCATGCTGATGGTACCGCTGATGCTGGAAACGGTCTACAAGAAACTTGCTGCGGCTGATCCTTCAATTCCGAAAGAACTGATCGCCGGGAAAGTTTTCGGTGGAAAGCTGCGCATTATCTTTACCGGCGGCGCTCATCTGGACGAATTTTACATCGAAAAATTCGCGGAATACGGCGTATCCGTATTAGAGGGTTACGGTATGTCGGAATGTTCTCCTGTAATCAGCTCCAATACTCCGGCGCAGCATAAAGCGGGTTCTATCGGAAAGCCGTTAAAAAATGTAGAAATCTCATTTCAGGACGGGGAAATCCTTGTCCGGGGCAGCAGCGTAATGAAAGGCTACTATCATATGGAGACAGAAACATCTGAAACTTTAAAGGACGGCTGGCTTCATACAGGAGATAAGGGGTATCTGGACGAGGACGGCTTTTTGTTCATCAACGGACGCGTTAAAAACCTGATCATCTTATCCAATGGTGAAAATGTTTCTCCGGAAGAGATTGAAAACAAGCTCTCCCTCTTCCCTCTTGTGGGCGAAGTCGTCATTACCGGAGAAAATAACGGTCTGACGGCAAGGATCTATCCTGATCAGGAGCTTTTAACAAAATCTCCAATGACGGAAGACGAGATAATAGCCGGACTGCAGCAGTGCATTGATGAATATAACCGCACCCAACCCGGCTACCGCCATATCACAAAATTGATTTTACGTAAATACCCGTTTGCCAGAAGTACCACAAAAAAGATCATCCGGGCACTGGCAGAAAAAGATGAGCCTGTTTCAGCCTAAGAACGGCAGCATACCCGACATAAATGCTTTTGTCAGAATTCCTGCCACATTCTCTTTCGGCAGCCTGCAATCTTCCGCCGTCCATTTATGAAGGACGCCCAAGGCGCTGCCGATGGTGCAGGCGATCATGTAAGATACTTCTTCCTGATTCGCTGTATCCTGTTTCTTCTGCGCCATGACTTCCCGCACATAACGGTGAAACATCTGCATGGCGCGCCCGAAGAAATCATCCCCCCTCGGTGATTGGAGAAGTTCCGCCAAAAACGGATTCTTCTCCGTATAATCACAGAGAGATAAAAAATAAGAATAACACAGATCTTCATCATTCTTTGGATGAAAACTTTCCATTAATCGAAAAATATCTTCCAGCATCTTCTCTTCCACCGCTGCGGCTAATTCCGGTATATTTTCATAATGATTATAAAATGTACTTCTGACGATCCCTGCCTTTCGGATAATATCCGAGACCGTAATTTTCTCCAATTGTTTTTCGCCGAGAACGATCATAAAGGCTTCCTGTATCGCCTCCTCTGCCACTGTATAACGCTCGTCCAAGATTTCACTCATAGATAACCTCTGATTTCGGATCCTTTTCCTGATCCTTTTTTTCCAATCTTATCTGTTACATTCTGACTTTCTTAATAAATCCTTTTTCATCAAATTCCAGTTCCCCGAGACACACTTCCCGATAAAATCCTTTTTTGCCTTCCGGATAATTCTCAAGGGGCGTCGCAAACCGGTGATAAGCGATCAGATAGCGATCTTCTCCCGGCACTTTCGTTATGCTGTGATGTCCGGTTCCTAAAATATGACGTTTCGGATCTTTTTCAAGAATAGTTCCCCGGTATTGCACCGGTCCGTACAATTTATCCGAGGTACCATAATTCACATGATAATTCTCACTTCCGGTATCGTCACAGGACCAGGTATAATGGTATAAATTGCCCCGCTTAAACACGGACACCGCCTCCCGGAACTGATATAATCCGCCGATATTCTGCATGGTTTCCGGCAGGATCTCCATCATATCCTCCGATAATTTTGCTATCGCTGCGCTTCCATTTCCAAATAACAGATAGGCTTCATCGCCTTCCATATAGACGGACGGATCGATCACCTGGGTCATGCGCACCTGATATTGTTCCATCAACGCAAGAGTAACCACCGGAGTCTCTTTCGCGGTAAACGGTCCCTCCGGACGTTTCGCCACAGCCACGCCGATAGCGGAGCGACCGTCATTTCCCTTTCCGCAGAAATAAAAATAATATTTCCCGTTTTTCTTTGCAATACACGGAGCCCATGCAGAGCCTTTCGCCCATGGAACATCGTTGGTCGCCAGATCAAGAATCTGTCCCCGATTCTGGAATTCCTTTCCCGTAGGCGAAGAAAAGACATAAAACTTCGTTCCGCTCCAGCCCTCATATCCGTCTGTCGTCGGATAAATATAATATTTTCCGTCGAATGCGGCGATATCCGGATCCGCATACAATCCTTTGATTACCGGATTTTTATCCGCGAATTGATGCGCCAGATGGTAATATTCCTGATCGCTGATCTCTGCCACTCCGCCATGACGTTTTTTGTATTTATCAAAATCATATTCCTCATCGGATAAGATCCGAAATTCTCCGCTGCTTAAATCCCCGGTGACCAATGGAAGATAACCTTTTCCCTCGGCAAACCGATCCACGATCAGACAATACCTGCCGTCGGGAAGTTCATAACATTCCGGTCCCTCCACACCTTCCAGTCCGTCTAATACCGGGGATGAAATTCCCGTATATTCCCCCTCCAGTTCATTTGAGGATTCCAAATGAATCCGTTTTGTGGTCTCATCTTTGGAGAAACGATAATATACTCCCTGCGCCCTTATGATCGTCGTGTCAATAATATGATTTTCCCTTTCAATATAGATCTGCGGCGCGCTGAATTCTTTAAAATCTTTTGTATAGGAACTGTAGATTTTTTGCTTTCCATCCACCATGGACGCCCAGAACACAAAGAAAGACTTTTTTTGTTCATCATATACAGCTTCCGGCGCCCAGACACAACCTGCGCCTTCCACTCCCACTGTCACGCTTCTCGCTTCTGACCAGGTGAGTAGATCCTCTGATTCCCATACCAGCAGATCCCTGCTTCCCTCAAATTGGGCTGCCTGCCATCCTTTTCCCGCTTCGATGCGCAGATCGGTGGCAAGCAGATAATATTTCTCCTTTTCCGGATCTTTCACAAGAAAAGGATCTCTTGCCCCTTCCTCTCCGATCTTGGATCGAAGTACCGGATTTCCGTAATGTAAATCCTTCCAATGCAATCCGTCACGACTGACGGAAAAATAGATCTGTTCCCCGTCTTTTTGCTCCCCGATAAAATGAACAAATAAATATGCTGCCATACATCTACCTCCGTCTTAACCTAAATCTGCTTCCTCATAAAATGTGAGCGTATCGCTGTATTTCCCTTCCGTCTCAAATACAATGATCTCGTTTCGTCCTTCCCTTAACAGTGGCGCCGGTACATATAAGCGTTTCTGAGGTCCGATCTCCCAGAATCTCCCCAGATTAAATCCATTGAGGAAAACACATCCCTTGCCGAAACCGGACAATTCAAGAAAAGTATCCGCCGTCTCATCCACTTCCAGTTCAAACCGGTAGAATGCGGGAACTCCTTCCTTATATTCTCCCGAAAAATCAACCTGTTCTATATGATCTAACGGCAACGGATAAATCTCCCAGCCATGATGGATATGATCATTGATCTGAACTCTTCCGTCAATTCCCTTTCGCTGTTCCTCCATACGGGCACCGAAATTCACACGCCCCATATTTTCCACAAGAATATCGATCACGGAATCTTTGTGAAGTTCTCCGCAAATCTCATGTTCCTCCTGCAACTCTCTGTCATACAGGGTAATAAGTTTCTTTTGATCCAGAAGGATATTTGCTCTGTCATTGGCTCTGTTTAACTTAATCTTCTCTAATTTCGTCTCCTTTGCAAGACTGGAATGATACAGGATATATCCGTAACTCTGCCCCAATTTTTCCATGGAGACGGTATAAGAAAGTTCTGTTTTGCTGCTGAGGGTATCCAGGGTGGAAAAAAGACTGACCTTGTCTTTTAATTTCACACTGCCGTAGGCTTTGCGCTTAATCTCAGTCGTAAGAGGCACTTCCGGTATCGGAGTGAATTTTGAGATCACCTCCTGAAATCTCCGGTATTTCTCCGTAATCTGTCCGTCCTCCGTAAGCACCGCGTCATAATCGTAAGATGTGACATCCGGCGTCAGATTATCATAATAATTGGAACCGTTCATAAAACCAAAATTTGTTCCGCCCTCGAACATATAGATATTGACATGTCCGTTCTCTAAAATCTCCTCAAGATCTTTCACGCTCTGCTCAAGATTTCCAGTCATATGTTTGCCATTTCCCCAATAGTCAAACCAGCCTACCCAGAATTCCGTACACATGACCGGTTTGTTCCCGATCTTGCTCTTAATAAAGGAAAAGCGCTCTCCGATGTGAGAACCGAAATTACCGGTCTGCAAAGTTCCATCCACATGACCGCCGGAAAAACTTTCGTCATAGGCTCCGTCGGAGGTAAAAAGCGGTACCCGGATTCCTCTTTCCTCCATCATCTCCTTTAATGCTTCCAGATATTTCGTATCATTCCCGAAATATCCGTATTCATTTTCAATCTGCATCATAATGACCGGACCGCCGTTGGTAATCTGCATCGGCGCAAGCCTTGGCATCAATTCATCATAATAATCTCTCACGGCGTTTAAAAATGCCGGATGACACGTTCTTAATCTGATATCATCCATAGAAAGCAGCCAGCCCGGCAATCCTCCGAATTCCCATTCCGCACAGATATAAGGAGACGGTCTTAAGATCACATATAAGCCCAGCTCCTCTGCGATCTTTACAAATCTCTCGATATCCATTCTTCCCTCAAAGCAGAATTCCCCTTTTTGCGGTTCATGAAGATTCCACGGAATATAAGTTTCCACCGTATTGCAGCCCATCGCTTTTAACTTTTCCAGACGATCTCTCCAATATTCCGGAACGACGCGAAAATAATGGATTGCGCCGGATATGATCCGGAACGTTTTCCCATTCATGTAAAAATCGTCCTTACATTCAAATATTTTTTCCATAACACGCTCCTTTTCTTGTCGAATATTGATAGTTCTATTGTATAATGTAATTGAAAATTTGTAAAGATTTAAATTGGTTGCTGTGAATAGTAACTACCATTTTCAGGTTTCCTCTTGACAGAGCGAAGGAAAAGGCTTATAATAACTAAGCTATACAAGGGCTAGTAAAGGTTTCGACAGGGATCTTGCAGCCGGTGAAGCTATCCGCATGCGATGCGTCAAATGGCAAAAATAAATATAAACGCTGAAGATAATTTAGCATACGCTGCCTAATGGCAGCTGTCTTACCTTTCGAACCTGCGCGTTAGGCTAAGGCATCGACCTTGCAGGAAACGACATATAGTAAGCTTTGCCTATATGGGCGTATCATGAAGCTACCAAAACTGTCAGGATGTTCGTTTTCGGACAGCTGAGGGAATGTCAAATAACGGACTATGATAGTAGAAGAACGGGGAATGGATTTCTGGACACGAGTTCGACTCTCGTCTAGTCCACTCTAAAAAGGTGCTCACAACCGGTATTCCGGTTGTGAGCACCTTTTTTTGTAGCAACAGGGCATCAGTGACAGCTGTGTTTGCACAAGCTGGCATTAGATGCCCTATTCTCATAATTCCTTTTTCATTTTTAATCCGAGATCTCCTGATAATCCGGCTCTGCTCCCATAGCCTTGGCAAAATATTCCGACAATTCCTTATCCAGACGGATTTCCTTGCCTTTCATGTTCTTGTTTCTTAATACAGAAGAATCCTTCTTTACCGCCCCGTAGGAGAATGTTACCTTTGCTGTATCCTGTGAAAAATGGACATTGATCTGATACGTATCCCACGCATTTGCAAAAACCCTGCAATTCTTCTGATTATAATAGACCCGTTCCGTAGACCATCTGCCTGTGGACGAACCGGATATGATTCCTGCATCCTCCAAAACCTGCGCAACCTCAGGGCTGGAACAGCGAACCTGACCATCCTTATTGATCCACACATAAGCCATATAATATACACCGGTTCCGGCTTTTGGTTTACCATTTTCATCAATCTCTCCGGATCCCTTCACTGTCGTACCGTTTACTCCCTGCATCGTATAATAAGTTGCCAGAGCATGAGTGATCGTATCCGCATTCTGAAAATCCTTTGCCTGGCGTGCTTTCTCTATAAACCTAGTGAGATTTGCAACAGAGAAACCTACAAGCACTGCCATGATTGCAATTACAATAATTAATTCAACCAATGTAAATCCACGTTGATCCTTACGAATGTCCGGTTGTGGAATTTCCGGACACCTTACTTCATTATCCTCTGTATTCATTATACATACCTCCAAATTCCCATTCCGATCAATACAGATTCTTCACCTTGAATTCCTTCTCAACCTCCCGTCGCTGATCTTTCTTTGCAATATCCTGACGCTTATCGTACAATTTCTTTCCTTTGGCCAGCCCGATCATTACCTTTGCAAGACTTCCCTTAAAATAGACTTCCAAAGGTACAAGGGTATACCCCTTTTGTGCCAGCTGACCGGATAATTTGTTGATTTCGTTCCTGTGAAGCATCAACTTCCTGGTTCGAAGCGGATCTTTGTTAAAAATATTTCCTTTTTCGTATGGACTGATGTGCATATGATAGATAAATACTTCACCGTTTTCGATCCGGACAAAGGATTCTTTAATACTGCATTTGCCCATACGCAAAGATTTCACTTCCGTACCATGAAGACAAATACCCGCCTCATATTGATCTTCTATAAAGTAATCATAGCATGCCTTTTTGTTATTGGCAATCATTTTTTTTGATTCTTTTGCCATAATTAATCTTCTACCTCATTTTTCATAGATTCAGATATCTTTTCCAGCAATTCAAAGTCGATAGTACGACGAATCTTATCCGTATCCGCAACCCGGATCCTTACTTTTTCGCCAAGTTTAAAACACCTGCCGCTGTCGGAACCGATCAATTCATATTTTTCCTCGTCATAATAATACATATCATCCAGAAGAGAATTGATGGAAACCATTCCCTCCACCGTATTCTCCAATTCGACATAAAGACCGTAGCTTGTGATTCCTGAGATCACTCCTTCATATTCTTCCCCGATATGACGGCTCATATATTGGACTTTCTTTAATTTTTCCGTTTCACGCTCCGCTTCCTCCGCTCTCCGCTCCGTAAAGCTGGACTGTTCCGCCACCTCCGGCAGAATCGACAGATAATGTTTTACGCGCTTTGGCGAAATCCCTCCATGGAGATTTTCCTTAATGATCCGATGGATCTGCAGATCCGGATATCTGCGGATGGGTGAAGTAAAATGACAATAATATCTTGCCGCCAGACCAAAATGACCGGAGGCAACGGTGGTATACCTCGCCTGTTTCATAGATCGCAGCGTGATCCTGCTGATCAATGCCTCTTCCGGCGTTCCCTCAATTCTTCGCAAAAGTTTTTGCAATTCCTTTGGATGAATGTCATCTCCGCCCATTTTTAATCCGTAGCCGAAATTATTGATAAATAATTCCAGTTTCTGCATTTTTTCCGGATCCGGATTATCATGAGTTCTGTATACAAAAGGAATTTCCTGCCAGAAATAATCTTCCGCAACCGTTTCATTTGCGATCAGCATAAAATCTTCAATAATCCGTGTGGCCTCATTGCGCTCATAGGCGCGAATATCCGTCGGTATTCCTCTCTCATTCAGACTGATCTTGCTCTCCGGAAAATCAAAGTCAATAGAGCCCCTGCTCATTCTCTTATCTCTTAAGATTCCCGCAAGTTCCTTCATAAGATCAAAAAATTCAATAAACTCCTGATATTCCGTCAATACTTCTTCATCGCTGCGGGTAAGTATCTTCTGAACATTTGTATAACTCATCCGACGGTCCACATTCACAACCGTCTCCGCAATGCGGTGTCCCACAACCTTTCCTTTACTGTCAATATCCATGATACAGCTTAACGCCAGCCGGTCACAGTCCTGATTTAAAGAACAGATTCCATTGGATAATTGCTGGGGCAGCATAGGAATCACCCGATCCACAAGATAAACGCTTGTTCCCCGTTTCAACGCCTCCTGGTCAATGGCGGAGTTTTCTCTGACATAATGACTGACATCCGCAATATGCACGCCAAGATGATAAAAATTACCCTTTTTTTCCAATGAGATCGCATCGTCAAGATCCTTTGCGTCTTCCCCGTCGATGGTGACGGTTCTGACTCTCCTGAGATCCAATCTTCCGCCGATTTCTTTCGGATCGATCTCGTCTGCCAGCTGCTGCGCATATTCCATAACAGATGACGGAAATTCGGAAGGAATCTGATGAATTTTTACGATACTCATAATATCGGTTCCCGGATCATCGATATGACCGATAATCTCCTTTACGGCACCTTCCGGATTCCTGTTTTTATCACCGAAATCCGTAATCTTCACCACAACTTTATGACCGCTTACGGCACCTTTGGATCTCTCCTTCGGGATAAAGACATCTTTTGTAAATTTCGGATCATCGGAAATCACAAAGCCGTAATTTTTACTCTTTTTATAGATTCCTACGATCTCTTCCATTCCATGAGATAATACTTTGATAATCTCACCTTCACGGCTTAATTTTTCGCCTTCTTTTTTCTCTTCCCGGATTACCACCTGCACAAGGTCCTTATTCACTGCTCCTCCGGTATAGCGTTCAGGGATAAAAACATCTTCCTCCTCTTCAATTCTGACAAATCCGAACCCTCTTTTATTGCCCTCGAAGGTTCCCACTAAAATCTGTGCTTTGGAAATTGCATATTTCCCTTTTTTGGAAACCGTAATTTTTCCGTCTTCAATCAGCCGGTTCAGCACATATAGAAGATCTTCTCGATTTTCCTTTGGAATATTCAAAAGAATCGCAAGTTCTTTTGCTTTCATCGGAACATATTCCTTGCTTTCCATAATATCAAGGAGGATTTTTTTGCGCTCTTTTAATTCATTCTCGTCCATATCAGATTCTCCTTTCCCTATAAACGACAAAAATCCCCCTTTGAAAAAGAAAGGGGGATTCTACTCTAAAACATTTCCATCAAAACAGCCAGGACAAAGAATAAAACTGCAAGAATCTTTGTTGCTCTCACAAGATGACCTTCCATAGAACGTCCTTTATTCTTACCCCAGTAGGTATCTGCCATACCGCTGATTGCACCCGACAGACCTGCTGACTTTCCTTCCTGCATCAATACTAATATTGTCAACACGATTGATATAATGATAAATACTACTGTCAAAAATGTATGCATCGTGACACCTCCTCTGCTTCTAAGATAACACAAAATATAGCATATCATATTATCCTGTAAAAATCAAGTTTTTTTTAAGACGGATCCCGGATCCATTCCGATGAAACCACAGCGTCCAGAATTCCTTTTACCGTTGCAGTGTCGAAAACTTTTCCATACTTCACCTTCATCCCATGATTTTGAGCGATCTCGTCTGTATAATCTCTCAAAGGAATCGTTGCGGTAACGGACACTTCTTCTCCTGTTCCCGGATAGGCATATTGCATAACAAGCGGGATCAATCCCGTCTTTTCCTCATCGATCACCGTCAATCCGTTTTCCACCTTGATCCCGACGGTTGCCATTCCGCCCACCAGATTTGCAGCTGCATGCTCCGATGAAACAAAATTTCCGAGAGAATAATAACAAAGCGCCCTGTTTCCGTTGTCAGCCTGAACCCACTCAACCGTCTGCAGTTGATTGGTTCGATAACCGATAATCAGATCCGCCCCTGCCTCGGTTAATTGCAGGGCAATCCGTTTTTGAAATGCCGAGATCTGCGTCGTATCATCCACCCCCCAACTTGCAAATACAACAACAAAATCTGCGGATTTCTGCGCTTCATCCAACTTTGCCAGCGTCTTCTCCGACAATCCTGACAGATTTGCCGCTCCGCCCTGATAATTTCCAAAAAAATCAACCTGATATGTCTTATCATCTGCCATGGATTTCTCCATGATTGCCGTAAAATCAAGCATTGCAATCTTTAATCCATGAATTTCCGTTATCACAACCGGCTCTTCTGCCGATTCATGGACTCCCAGAACATTCATATCCGGACTTGCATTTTTCCAAATATTAAGGCAGGATGTGATCGCATCCGAACCGAGATTGTTGATTCTGACATTTGCCAATGCCACCGTATTGATTCCGGAAGCGACAGCCGCCGCACAGAATTCCTCCGGAGCATTAAAAACGGGATAACCGCTGATCCCCAATGCATTTCCTGCATTCAAGCCGCCGGTACATAAAGCGGCAATATCCGCCTTTTGAAGATAAGGCGCAAGCTTTTCAAATAAAAAGCTGTAATTATAGCTTCCGTCTGCCGCCATTCCAGAATGAATCACGCTGTCATTCATGTAATTCTGTCCCAGAGCCACCAATGTCACATAATTGGATGAATCCTCCGTTTCCGCGGACGAATCCGTCGGCGTTGCTTCTGTTCCTTTATTTCCGGCATCTGTACCGGTTGCCTGTTTCTCATATTCCGTAAATTCCGAGTCTTGATTTTTACCGGTGTTTAAGGTTCGATATGCACCGAAAGCCACAAGACAGATCAGCGTCAGGATGAAAATGATCCAAAATTTCCTGATTCGACTCAATCATATCCCTCCCAAATCTCTCATTTATGATACCAGTGCAAAAAGCCATTTCCCACGTCATGCTTGCATGTAAGCGGAAATATGGGTTTATTGCACTTTAACCATTTATTTTACCAGTAAGGATTTTCCGGTCATTTCCTTCGGCTGCTCCATACCCATAAGTTCGATCAATGTCGGAACAATGTCTGCAAGACAGCCGTTTTCGCGCAATTTGTAAGACGGATCCGCATTCACCAGAATAAACGGAACCGGATTTGTGGTATGAGCGGTATATGGTTCTTTCGTCTCATAATCGATCAGCTGTTCTGCATTTCCGTGATCCGCGCAGATAAACAGGATACCGTCCATCTCTTTTACCGCTTCCACAGCCTTACCCACACATTCATCTACCGTTTCAATAGCCTTGATCGCGGCAGCCTGCACTCCGGTATGACCCACCATATCGGGATTAGCAAAATTAATAATAATCACATCATAATTACCGGAACGGATAGCTCCTGTCAATTTATCACATACTTCATAAGCGCTCATCTCCGGCTGCAAGTCATAAGTTGCAACCTTCGGGGATTTTACCAGCATACGGTCTTCTCCCTGATTCGGCTCTTCTACGCCGCCGTTAAAGAAGAACGTAACATGAGCGTACTTCTCTGTCTCCGCGATTCTTGCCTGTGTCATATGATGCGCCGCAAGGAACTCGCCGAAAGTATTTGTGATCATTACTTTCTTAAATGCAATTTCCTTATTCGGGATCGTCACATCATATTCCGTGAAGCAGACATATGTCGTATCAATTCTCTTTTCTCTTGAAAAACCGTCAAATTCATCCGCGCAGAATACTCTCGTAATCTCTCTTGCCCGATCCGGACGGAAATTAAAGAATATCACGGAATCCTGATCTTTCACCGCAGCAACCGGCTCTCCGTTCTCAGTGATCACAGTCGGCTTCATAAATTCATCCGTCACATCTGCCGCATAAGATGCTTCGATGGCTGCAACCGGATCTGTCGCTTTCTCACCGGTTCCCTCTGTAATTGCGCGATAAGCAGCCTCCACTCTGTCCCAGCGGTTATCACGATCCATGGCGTAATAGCGTCCGATGACCGTTGCCACCTTACCGACACCAAGTTCTTTCATCTTATCTGTCAGCTGTGCCATAAAATCCTTTCCTGATGTCGGCGCCGTATCACGACCGTCAAGAAACGCATGCACATAAACCTTGTCTAACCCTTCTCTTCTGGCAAGCTCCAAAAGCCCGTACAAATGTGTGATATGACTGTGTACACCGCCATCGGAAAGCAAACCGAACAAATGAAGGCTGCTGTTATTCTTTTTACAATTCTCAACAGCCTGTAACAATGCTTCATTCCGGAAGAAATCTCCGTCTTCAATCTCTTTTGTAATTCTGGTAAGTTCCTGATAGACAATTCTGCCGGCACCCATATTCAAATGTCCGACTTCCGAATTTCCCATCTGACCATCCGGAAGACCTACCGCAAGTCCGCTGGCATATCCCTTCACATAAGGATATTCTCTCATCAGCCCGTCCATAACAGGGGTAGCTGCCTGTGCGATCGCATTGCCTTCCGTAATATCATTTAAACCATAACCATCTAAAATCATCAAAACAACCGGTTTTTTGCTCATTCTATTTTATCTCCTTTTCTTCAAATCAATCAGTACCACTATACCATTTTTAATATCAAATTACAATCTTTTTTGTGAGATTCTTTGAACATCCCCCTTTTTTTGTATGTTTTACAAACTTTTTACCCGATCTTCCTCTTTTTTTTACGCATGAATTTTATCCTTACTGCATAAGGAGCCATTGTTCAGCAAAAGTGTTTTTTAACAGGAGGGATGAATATGCAGCGCTTTGAGATACGTCTGGTTTCCGAGGATGAAATAAAAGTCCTGATCGCAGTAGCCAACAATATGTCGGAAATTCTAAAGCTTTTAAAAAACAAATATACGTTAAATCACTACAAAGCGATCACGATAAAACCGGAAATTTAGTGTAGATC
>CADBTR010000119.1 GCA_902797675.1 uncultured Lachnospiraceae bacterium | reverse complement strand
GTAGGTGGGAGTTTGAATCTCCGACCTACGGGAATTGCTGCCGTTGGCAGCAAGCAGGTCGCAGGGCTAAAGCCGTGCGACATTCAAGATTAGTGCTTGAGGATCAGGCAGGAGAGAAAAACTCCTGCCTGATTTTTTGACTTTAATTCCTCTTTTTTTATTATGAAAATTGTGATATGATAGATGTAATAAAAAGAAAAGACAGGAGGTGCACCGGTGAATAAGAAGAAATTAATCCTCGGTATCGTTGCAGTCTATGTAATCGTTATTATCGCAGTTGTCGTCAATGCCGGCAAAGGCGGAAAGACAGTGAAAAAGATCGAGATTGCCACCTTATCGGAAGATGTTGTGGCGGATGCCGGAACATCTTCCGGCGATAAAACAGAGAGTGATAAGGATTCTTCCAAAGAAGCAGAGGATGATTCACAGACAGAAGAAGACTCACAGACAGGTGGGGACTCTTCGCAGGAAAGTAATAACAACTCACAGGCACAAGGAGATGTTTCACAATCGGACGGAAGTAATTCACAGACAGGCGGGGATATGTTGGCACAGTCGGGCAATTCCGGGTCTGCCGCGGGAACACAGGTATCTTCATCTGACATCGTATTTTCGGATTCGGATTATGTGGATGCCGGTTCGGGAAATATGTCGTCCGCGTCCGGGAATCAGGGGTATGGTGGAAACTCCGCAGACAATGCCGACAGCAAAATTACGGCTTCCGGTGGTTTTGGAACACCTCCGGGCACTTCCTCCAATGGAAATACCAACGGTAACACTAATAGTAATGCTTCCTCCGGAAGCACCGGCAACGGGCAAAGTACCTCTCAGGGATCGGGGAGTCAGGCGTCTTCTGATAACAGTGTGATTTCCAACAGTATAGAGATCACTTATGAGTATTTTGACGATAATCTGTGTAGTGTTGCGAAGGCTTACGCCACGGGCTCCGTTTCCGTGCCGGCTACGACTACGTACAACGGAACTGCGTATACTGTGGTAATGATCGGTGATGAGGCGTTTCTCGATTGTCAGAAATTAACGAACATCACATTGCCAAATACAATTCAGCATATCGGCGCAAAAGCATTTCAGAATTGCTATTCACTGACTTCGGTAGCGCTGCCGTCCTCGGTGACATCGGTGTCATATTGGGCGTTTTATTGCTGCACGAATCTGACAAACGTTTCGATTCCTGCATCGGCTTCGGTAGATGAAGATGCATTTGATGAATGCCCGAATGTAAGCATTACAAGGAGATAATATCGGATAATATCGGATAAGACCAATAAAAACAGTGGAATATAAGTTGCAGGATATAAGCAGCAGGACACAGGGAGTGGAATACGACAATAAACAGTTGTTAATTTAGAGGAGGATAGAATTATTATGAATATCAGTTTGACGGGAAATCTTGGCAGTGGAAAATCAAGTCTTGGAAAGGAACTGATCGCAAGAGGATTCGAGATCGTCTCATCCGGGGATATTTTTCGGGGACTTGCGGCGGAACGGGGAGTTTCTATTGTGGAAATGAACGAGATTGCCAAGACCGATAAGAGTATTGACAAAATGGTGGATGACCGGACAGTGGCGTTGGGTAAGGAGAAAGATCATGCGATTTTTGATTCCCGCATGGGCTGGTATTTTGTGCCGGACAGTTTTAAGGTGTTCGTAATGGTTGACCTTGCGGAGGCAGGGCGGAGAGTTTATCATGATTCCGTCAGAAAAGCGGAGGAATATGAGAACGAGGCGGCTGCCGTCAAGGCGCTGTATACCCGTCAGTCTATGGAGAAAGAGCGTTATCGAGGTTTGTACGGCGTAAATTATTATCAAATGAGCAATTACGACCTTGTGATCGACAGCACAAAGGCAACTCCGAAGGAGATCGCGGAGGAAATCATCCGCAGGTTCCGGGCGTTTGAACAGGGGGATAAGTCTCATGCCATGCTGCTCTCTCCGTATCGGATCTACCCGTCGGAGCAGGCTTATGAGCAGGTTGAGAAAGCATCGACAAAGACCGATGAGCAGGCTGTTGAAACATTGCCGAAACAAAACGATGAGCAGATGAAGGAAGAATCGACGAAACCGGTGGAGGTGACAGTGAAGGACGGAAAATGGTACGCAGTTTCGGGAATGGACAGGCTGATCGCAGCACAGCGGAGAGGAGAGCCTTTTGTCAGTGCAGTTGTATGTGATCGGGAGATAAATTGTACCCGGGAATTGTGCGCTAAGGTAGAGAAAGAGGGAGGATTTCAATATCGCGTTTATCCGGAACAGGCTGAGGAATATTCCAATGAAAATCTGATTGACAATTAATTTGTTTTGTATTAAACTATTATAGCATAGCAGAATACTCTTCAGTTTAGGAGGAAGATGAATTATGAAAAAATTGGTTACATTTGCGTTAGCAGCAACGATGACGATCGCATCTTCTGTCATTGCATTCGGGGCAGAGCCGATCGCGGTAATTCCGAATACCTATACATTCGAGAAGGCATTGCAGGATGACAGCGTAGTTGATAAGTGGGAGAATCCGTTCCAGAATAAGGGATATGACGTGATGACGGTACAGTATACCACGCAGATTCCGAGCAACCCATCGTACCTGACAGGTTATGATACGGTTATGACATTCGGAATGAAGTCAAACATCTTATACATCTGTAATGAGTTAGTCGGAATTAATGATGGCGGTCCGTTTATTGATTTCTGGCCGTCGGGAGAGACCGGAACGCTGGTTTATCCGGGTAAGGGAGAGTCTTATACCGTAAATCTGGTGTTCTCTAAGGACGGTGTCGCTTTTTATCTGAATGGTCAGAAACAGGCAGGTTCTAATACTCCGGCGCAGAATGCAGAAGGATCGACAGGAACACTTACCGGTCAGGATATGGTGGATTTCATCAATAAGACGGATACGATCTACATCGGTGATAATAAGAACATTTCGTTCTGGGCAGAGCAGGATCAGGTGCTTTCCAACATCGTATTTTTCGAGGGTGAGGTTACAACTCCTTATGAATTGACCGGTTCTGAGACGTCAGCGGTACATATCGATGCCAACGGTGAGAAAGAGACAGAGGAGCAGACAACGAAGGAGCCGGCTACCGGAGTAGATACATCGAAGGATACGCTGGTAATTAAAGAAGGAAAGACTACGAATTCCACGATGATCATTGTGATCGTGATTGTTGTGATCGTAATTGTATTTGGCGTGGCCGCAGTTGTGATCCTTTCTCAGAAGAGAAGGTAGCAGATTATAGTCGGATCGTTGCGAATCGTAACGAATCATTGAATGTCGCAGGGCTTTAGCCCTGCGACCTGCTTGCTGGAGGCGGCAGCAATTCCCGTAGGTCGTAAGCCTAGCGGTATGCGACATTCAACGCTTGTATATAGTAACAAACAGTTTCAAAGCCCGGTTTTTGCCGGGCTTTTTCTGACCGGAGGTATGGAATTTGGAAGAAAAAGAATTATCGGTAAAGGTCGAGGGGATTGTAAAACATTACGGTTTGCGTAAGGTCTTAAAAGGAGCCTCCTTTGAAGCGGGGCAGGGACAGTGCGTGGGAATCGTGGGATTGAACGGATCGGGGAAGTCCACGTTGTTATCGATTCTTGCCGGGGTGCAGAAAGCGGATCGGGGAACTGCGGTTTTTCAGGGGGTGGATATTTTCCGAAACAGGAAAGCAGCAGGAAAATTGATCGGTTATGTGCCGCAGGAGAATCCGTTGATTCCCGATCTGACAGTAAAGGATAACTTAAAACTCTGGTATTGTGACAGCCCTCTGGATATGAAACAGCAGTTGAAAGAAGGATTCCTTCATATGCTTGGAATTGATAAAATGCTTCGGATTCCGGTAAAGAAGTTATCGGGAGGCATGAAAAAACGCGTATCCATCGGAATTTCCATGTGGGCGGATCCGAAAGTGCTGATGCTGGATGAACCAAGTGCTGCGCTGGATCTGGTGGCAAAGAAAGATATCCGGGATTATCTGCAGGCTTACCGAAATCAGGGAGGGACGGTTATTATTGCCACCCACGATGAAGATGAATTGAACATATGCGATAAAATTTATGTTGTGAAAGACGGGACATTACAGGAAACAGACCGGACTCTTCGCGGAGACCGATTGTTAGAGGAAATCATATGAAACGATTTTTGATGCTTCAATGGCTGGAGATGAAAAAATACTGGAAAGCCTTGCCGGCATTGATTCCGGCGGCAGTGATCCTTGTGCTGGTGGCGTGTGGTGTGGGATTGACCGGTCAGAAGGTGTTGAAAACCATGACGGCTGACAATGTGAAAAATCTGGTGGAAGATATTTCGTCAGGACAGAACGCCAAGTCGGCGGAGACGGGAGAAACCGGTACGAATATATCGGATTCTGAAAAGATTCAGTTTGGAATCGCAGTGCAGGATAAGTCCAAGGCGGTAAAACTTGTAAAGAAGATGTTGGGAGAGATCAAAAGCCTCTCGGCAATCATGGATGTTCGGTATATCAGCGAAGAAGAAGGCAGAGAATTGCTGAAAGAAAATAAGCTGGTAGCGTTGATGATCGTTCGGGAAAAAACGATTTCCGGTGTTATGAACGGGAATAATGTGCCGGTGGAGATTGTATTTCCGGAAGATTCGGGTTATGAGGCAGCGATTTTCAAGGAATATGCGGATGCGGCGGCGGGGATGCTCAGCGCATCTCAGGCGGCGATCTATAGTATCTACGATTTCTACGATGAGTACGGAAGGAGTACCAAGATAGAAAAAGCACTGGATCGAATGAATATGTTTTATATCGCGGCTGTTCTCGGACGTGAGGATTACTTTGAAAAACAGGAGGTTGTGGCGACGGGAGAGCTTTCGGTGGTACAGTATTATATCTGTGGCGGTATTGTATTGTTCCTCATGTTCTTCGCGATCGTGCTTGTTCCTTTGATGAGAAGAAACAGCAGAGATATTGCTGCCAGACTGAAGTTAGCGGATGTGGGTTATTTGGGGCAGGTGACGGCTTCCGTCACAGGAGCCTTTTTCCTCTATCTGGTGGTTGGAGGAATGGTGGCAGCATTGGCAGCTGCCGTTAAAAAAAGTGATTTTGCGCTTAAGGGAATTACATACGAACAGATGGGAACGGCATTTTTGATGCTGATTCCGGCAGCATTTTTGATGGCTGCATTTACTTTGTTTGTGTGCAGACTTACGGATCATGTGTTCGCTCAGGTGATGATCCTGTTTTTTGCAGGACTTTTGCAGGGATTTGTGAGCGGCTGTTTTGTGCCGAAACTCTTATTGCCAAAGATTTTTGACAGAATTGCGGAATATTTTCCGGCGTACTATATGATCGAAGGTTTTTCCTGCGTTTTCACAGAACGGATGACGGAGGATCATGTGATCGTTATGCTGGGCTTCGGGACAGTGTTTTTGATAATAGCAGCTGTTTTGGAACGATTTTCCAACGCAACGCATTTGGGCAGGAGGGTTTCGTCATGAAAAAGATGTTGATGTGGCTTTTGATGCTGTTAAAGCGGCAGTTAAAGAAACCTTCGCTTTATGTGATCATGTTGTGTATGTTCGGGTGCACATTTTTTATCCACCATGTGGCTGTGAAGTATACCGTGAATATAGAAATCGGCGTGCTGAATCAGGATATCCATGAAGGGGAGACGGAAGACCGGAATATCGCGGCGCATATCGTGCAACTGATGACGGAGCACAAAGGACTTGTGAAGTTTGTGGAATATCAGGATCGGAATACGCTTACGGATGATGTCAGGAGCTCCAAAGTTTATGCGGGATATATTTTTGGGAAAGGATTTGCAGACAGAGTCAGGGATAATGATATGAATGGCAGTGTAAAAGTGCTGTCGACACCGGGGAATATCGTGGCAAAGTTTGCCAATGAGCTGGTATTTTCCCAGATTATGAAGGAATATACTTATAATCTGCTGCTGTATGATATCTATGAGTCGGACTATTTTGACGAAGACAGAGAGGAAATGGCAGAGAAATTAAGAGAGTTTTATATAGAGAATTCTACGAACGGAAGCACATTTTCGGCGGAATACAGCGGCACACAGGGAATGGATCGCCAGGTGGAACTGGATATCTATGATTATATTTCTCCCATTGCAAAGGGGATTATCGGCGTGCTGATCTTTCTTGCGGGACTTTGTGGTACCATGATTTTGTATGAGGATCAGGAAGCCGGGGCATTCAGCAGATTTACCGGAGGACAGACAACGGTCATCAGTTTGACGGAAATTTTAATCCCGACGCTGATAACGACGGCGGTGGGATACGGATGCCTGGTATATACAGGTCTTGCGGCTTTTTCGTCTGGGGGAGTGCTTCATATGGCAGGATATCTGGTGCTTGTGGTGTTGTATTGCTTTGTTTTGAAGTCGTTTATCAGCAATAAGATCGTGTTTGCGGCGCTGGTGCCGGTTTTATTAATTGCTTCGCTGTTGTTCTGCCATGTGTTTGTGAATTTATCCACAATTGTTCCGGAATTCAATTATCTGGCAATGCTGTTGCCGCCAAATTATTTTTAAGGATTTCCACTTGTGCAAATCTGTAAAGTGAGTTATAATATAAATACTTATCGGGAAGGTTCGGAACAGATGAATATTGTGGAGTTTCGGGAGCTGTTGGAGGTTTGTTATGGATAGATGGACAGATAGGATCAAAAAATTATGGAACGGAGTGTGCCGGGTGCCGTTTTTGGCAGTGTGTTCGGTTATTGCTGTGATCGCACTGGTTGTTGCAGTTGTGCTTCCTTTGTGTCTGCCGAAGGTGCAGGCGGAGGAGAGCGCCCTTGATGGTGCGGTGGCGATCAATTCAGGAACAGTTTCAGTGGATCCGGGAAATTATTATAAGATATCGGGAAGTCAATCCCAGACATTCACATTACAATACAGCGGCGTATCCGGAGACGCGCCGGTCTATCTGGTATTGGATAATGTGACGTTCAACCTCAGTTCGGATATGCCGGCGTTGAAGCTGATAGGAACAGACGGAACGGACAACAGCAGTTATACGGCGAATTTTGTTATCTATATCAAGGGAAAGAATACGATCACAAGCTCTGTGGCAGGGGCGCTGAGTCCACTGATTCAGGCGGAGAAGATGAGCTATGATGTCAAGGTATACGATAAGGATTCACCTTATGTGGCGGATGAGAAGAAGTTTAAGAATTATACGGTAGACCGGTGCACGAATGTTACATTCTGCGGCGCAGGCAATGCGGATGATGTTTTAAGATTGACGACTGCACAGGGGAGTTACGGCGCAGGTATCGGTTCCGCCGAGATCGCGTCTATGGCTGAAGGCATCAAGTTTAAGGCAGGTCAGGGGCAGTATTATCTGATATTGGATGGTGTGAAATATAAGCATAATCAGGAAGTATTTACCGGCAATCTGGTGTGCGGCAGCGGTAATATTACAATCGGCGACGGTGCGAATATCGTTGTCACAGGTAATGGAAACGGTGCGGGAATCGGAACCGGCGGTGCTTCTTCGGACACGCTGACTTTTAAGGGAGACGGGAATCTTGCCACGACGAATTATCAGACGGCAGCAGCTTCGGATGTGATCAATGGCAGCAATGTGAAGGTTACAAACGGCGGGGTTGCGGTGCATATGGGTTCTGCGGCTACCGGCGATTGTCTGGGAGCGGGTTCTGTTGCGGGTACGCCGCTTGGCGACGGTACGGTGACGATCACCGGCGGAACATTGGATCTTGTGAATAACGGAGCCGGCGCAGAGTATGGAAAGGCGGTCAACGGTAGCGGAACGGAAGTGTTCAAGTTTATCTTCGATATGCAGAGTGCTCTGGGAAGCGATAATGTCTTAAAGAGCGGCGAGAGTTTTGAACTGATTGATACCGTTGGCAGTGAGAATGAGTATTATGTAAAATATTCGGGATCGGCAGGGGGAAGAGATGATTACCTGAATTTGGCTGTGGATGTTGATAAGGCAGGAACGTATTCCTTTACCGGATATGCGGGAGGATATTTCGATTATGTCGGTGCGGTGAAGATGAATTATTATCTGCCGGCACAGATTTTGGAATCTTATAATATGACGGTATCCGGTGATCTCGATACAGTCACCTATCAGTATAAGGTGGTGAAAGGCGAAGTCTATGATTTGGAGCCGAATTATGCGGTTGCGGTAAAAGAGACAAAAGATACGGAGATCTATCTGAATAATGTTCCGACGTATTGTACAAAGGTTTCCTATAGTGACTCGCAGGGAAATTCCGGCGTGGTGACGAAGAATTCATCCGGAAAGTATGTATATTCCTTTACGATGCCGAGCAGTAATTATTCGGTGGCTTTCAGTTATGAGATCGGACGGTATCAGATCTTATACGAGATGGGAACGACAGAATCCGTAACGAATCCGAATGCATCGGAGGCGGCATGTGGTGATACTTATACGCTGGAAGATCCTGGTTGGGAGGGAAGAACCTTCGAGGGATGGTACAGTGATAAGAAGCTGACCACCAAGGTTACGACGGTGACTTCCCAGGTGCCGAATGACAAGATCACAGTGTACGCTAAGTGGGTATGCAAGGTGAGCTTTGTAGATTGGGAAGAAAAAGTGCTGTTTGAGAAACAGGTGGATCTTGGCACGCGGTTTACAGAGAAGGATTATCCGTCAGATCCGGTGGATACGTCGCTGAAAGCCTTTAACGGTTGGATTGTGAATGGCGTTTCCTATGAAAAAGGCAATCATCCGGAGTTTGTTGTGAATCAGGATATTGTGATTCAAGGCAGTTATACGGATATCGGATATTATGTCTATATCAACGGAACTTTCTCCGATCTTGAAGGAAACGGAACGACAATGGATCTGAAGCAGATGGCTTCCTTTGAGATGTATTTTCAGAATGCGCCGATCGCTTTTACAACGACGCCGACAGAGAGCGGACTATATTACAGAACTGAGAAATTTGCGGATCGCAGTGATGTGACTGTGGGCAAGGTGACGGCGAAGAACGGATATCAGCTTGTTTCCATTACCGCCCGGGATGCGGACGGCAATACATTGCAATTGTTGAATGTAGAGGAAGACGGAGCGGCGTTTTCATTTACCATGCCGGATAAAGATGTGTATATTACGGCAGATTTCAGAACGCCGGATTTCACAATTACATATTATGATTTCAATTCGGAAACACAGACATTTGAGGAAGTGATTCCTGTAGAGACGGAGGGTAATCCTACCGTAACGAAGTTCAATGCGTCTACGGAGGAATTTGTGCTGAATCCGGCGCCGCAGAAAGATAAATATATGGCTTTTACAGGTTGGTATGTGTTTGGAGATGCGTCAAAGACGATTATACAATCGGTTCCAAAGGGGGCATATTCAAAGGATATCTATCTGATCGCAACATGGGAGGAAATTGAGACATTTCCGGTGATTGTTGCGGAAGATGTGCAGGAGTATATCAAGATCTATGATGCGGACGGCATGGAGGTTACGAAGGGAATTCCGGGCGAGCGGCTGTCAATTACGATTACGCCGGGACGGGGCATGCAGTACGACAGCATGACCTATACGTATACGGACGATGATGACGGCGTTTATACAAATCATAAGAAGAGAACGGATGGTCTGACTTATCCGCTGACATACAAGTTTACGATGCCTTCTTATGAGGTGAATGTAAGCGGAGAGTTTTCCGTAATCAATTATACGATCACTTATCTTGGATTGCTTGGCGGTACCCATGATAATCCGACCGTCTACAATGTCAATTCTGTATTTGATCTGAAAGATGCCAAACTTTCCGGATATACGTTTAAGAGTTGGTCCATTATCTTACCGGACGAAGAAGCTGGATATGAGTCAGTTAAGAAAGAGGAGATCTCAAAGATCGAAGACCGGGTGGGCAATATCATTCTGGTTGCAAACTGGGAAAAAGACGGTGAAGCAGTGACACCGGAGGTGAAAGAGTATAAGATCACATTGTCTGACACGACAAATGGAAGTGCCAGTGTTTATAAAGATACGGCTGCAAAGGATGATCAGGTGTTTATCAGCGTGACGCCGGATAAAGGTTATCGCGTGGCAAGAATCTCTTATGCAGTGAAACCGCAGGCAAGCAGTCAGACAACAAATTCACAGGATGCGGAGGAATCGAAGGATACAAACGACCCGGATTTATTGTATGAGAAATATGGTGATCTGGTCAATCTGTTCTTGTATCGGGATACCCAGGCAAGCGAGTCTTTCTCTGTGGATATTCCTCTGGTAGAGACTTCAGAGGGCGTATATTGTCTGGTGATGCCGGAGCAGGATGTGGATCTGCAGGTGACCTTTGAGCCGATTAAGTATACGATTACATATGTGGGCGGACAGAATGAGAAGAATCCAACTTCTTACACCGTAGAATCGGATATTATTCTTCTGCCGGCAGCAAAGGCAGGATATGAGTTCTTAGGCTGGTATGATGAAGTGGGAACTCAGGTAGCGGAGATTAAAGACTCTACCGGAGATCTTACGCTTACTGCCAAGTGGAAGGAAAATCAGCAGACAGCGCCTGTGACTAATAATGCTGATAAAACGACACCGGCTCCGACGGAAAAAACCATCGGAACGGCGGTTTCCGATTATAATCCGGCACCGATCAATCAGGTGATGAATGAATTGCGGGAAATCGTGAAGGGAAATCAGGCTTCTGTTTCCAGTGAAGATACTGCGAGGGTGACGAGTAACGGTGTGACGAGTAACGGTGTGACGAGAACGATTGCAGCCAGACAGGTGACAACCGGAGATAAGGCGAATATCGGAAGGTTGATTTTGATCTGTGTCATTTCTCTGATCGTGATTGTGATTGCGATTCCGAAGAAAAAGAAAGATCGATTGGAAGATCTTAGAGAAGAAAAATAAAACGCATAAGAAACAGAAACCGGCATGGTATGGAAGAATACTATGCCGGTTATTTTTATACAGAAAATCTTTATTTTCGCATTGGCGGATCAATGGAAGGATTAAAAGCGTAGAAATTCTTGAAATTCAAATTATCCTGAAGCATGCGCAGAGCTTCGCCAAAGCGCTGGAAATGCACGATTTCTCTGGCGCGAAGGAAGCGGATCGGGTCCACGATATCGGGATCGCTGATCATGCGAAGGATATTATCGTAGGTCGTGCGGGCTTTCTGCTCGGCTGCCATATCCTCGAAAAGATCGGTGATAGGATCGCCCTTCGATTGAAATTCCGTTGCCGTAAAAGGAACGCCGCCTGCGGCTTGCGGCCATACGCCTAACGTGTGATCCACATAATATTTGTCGAATCCGGAGGCTTTGATCTCCTCAGGCGTCAGATTGCAGGTCAGCTGGTGTACGATCGTGCCGACCATTTCTAAGTGCGCAAGTTCCTCGGTGCCGATATCATTCAGAAGACCGGAGATGCGGGGATCTTTAAAGGTGAATTTTTGAGACAGATAACGCAAAGAGGCACCGATTTCTCCGTCCGGACCGCCGTACTGGCTGATAATGATCTGAGCAGCTTTTGCGTCATTTTTCTTAATCTTGATGGGATATTGTGTCCGCTTTTCATATTGCCACATATGCTACACCTCCTTGCAACTGCAACGTTTTATTTGCCACGGAAGATCACCGGCGTTCCACATCCAGGAATCAGATGCATCACTGCAGCGGTAAGCAGTCACGGGACCATAGTGATCTTCATATTCGTGAATCGCGTCTTCACGCAGCTTTTGCATTTTCCGGAAGAATGCCAGTGCTTCCATACAATCGGGATGGGTATCTAAGAACAGGCGGGTATCGTCCATGGCGAAGCTGTACCGGTCGATCATATCCATTAATTTATCTGCGGAATTGGAACAGGAGCAGCTGCCGGACATGGATCCGTTCATAGATGGGTTCATAGATGGATTTACAGACTGATTCATCGAAGGATTCATAGACTGGCTGCCGCGTCTGTAAGGTTGGTAATAATCGTTCATATTATTCATATTGTCACCTCATATACGACTTAAGAATTATAGCACCACAAAGGTTTTTCCAGCTCTTTGAAGATGGTTCCGGCTTCAAAACCGGCGTTCAGATTCTTGCAGACGCCATTCCAGGACTGCCATGGAACATAGGCCATTGCAACCGGAAAATCTTCTAAAGCTTTGGAGTCGGAACAATTCGTACAAGCTCCATCATAATTCATAGAGAAACTCCTTTCCCTTGCCAGTTCATCTGACAAAGTGTTTCGTTACAGTACAGTATATGGGAGAAAAAAGAAAAGGTGCTCCCTTTTTACGCGCCATGTGAGGCGTAAAAAGGGGGCAGATAAATTTTACTTATGCGATCCAGGTGAGAAAATCGTAGGAAACGACGCCCATGGGAGAATTTTTAAGAATTAATACCGGTGTATCTTTTTGGACTGTGTGAAAAGAAGTATTGTCCCGGATCGGGATCGCTGTGGAACATGCGCCCTGTTCGCATCGGAACAGGAAAAAATCCGGAACAAACTGATGAGATGTTTTGGATAATTGCTTTTTATCAATCAGTTCCGTAACCGTTCCCCGCAGACATTCACACTGGTTCGCCGCCTCATTCATCGTTAAGCGGACCTTTATGGCGATATAGTGAATGAAGTTGAACAAAACAAAGAGAGATATCACGAGAAAAATCATATGGGGAATTGTCTTCACTGTGGCGACGGAAGGGTTTGGATTGTAAGCCCTTGCGACTCCTTCAATGAGAATAATACATATACAAAGGATTGCCGATCGAAAAAGCCAGAGAAAGAAGCGGCTTTTTCCGCAGGATTTCCGGTATGCGCGGATCAGATGATCTTCTTCGGAATCCGGTTTGTGAAAGATCAGATCTTTAAGGTCGGGTTTTTCTGTATCATTTATATTCATAAGACACCTCCGTTTTTATATCATGGTTATGTGCGGATTATGAGAACATTATAGTTGAAAACGGGATGGAAATCAAGCCGAATTCCATTGGTGTAAAATCATATTTGACAGCGATTTTAGTTCTATGGTAAGATAATAAAGTTAGATTTGGTGTAAGACATGTATGCAGAAATACAGGATCGGCATCAGAATGAAAACAAATGATCAAGTAGAGAATTCGATTATATAAGTATAGGAGTATATGGAAAATGGACGGAGTGCAGAATTGCCGGGAGATTATGGATACATTAAACCGGGTTATCATGGGGAAAGAAGAGGTAATTGAGAAGGTGATGACCGCCATCATCGCAGGTGGTCATATTTTGATCGAAGATGTGCCGGGCGTGGGAAAAACCATGATGGCAAAGACCTTCGGCGCGGCGATGAGCCTGGAAAATAAAAGGATTCAGTTTACCACAGACGTTATGCCGTCCGATATCACCGGATATACCATGTTTGATAAGCGTACCAATGACTTTGTGTACAAGCCGGGGGCTGTATCATGTAATTTATTGCTGGCGGATGAGATCAACAGAACCTCGTCAAAGACGCAGGCTGCGTTATTGGAGGTTATGGAGGAGGGAAAGGTAACGGTAGACGGGATTACCAGAGAACTGCCGCAGCCTTTTATCGTGATCGCGACGCAGAATCCCATGGGATCCATCGGAACTTCCATGCTTCCGGAATCCCAGCTTGACCGGTTTATGTTCCGGCTTCATATGGGATATCCAAAGCCGGAGCAGGAAATTGCCATGATCGAGAATAAAACATGGGAGCGGGAACTGCTTCAAAACATCGGGGCGGTGGTGACGAGAGAGGAGCTTCTTGCCATGCAGGCGGAAGCGGACGAAGTCTACGTACACAGAGATATCATCACCTATATCGTACAACTGGTGGAACTGACGAGAAAGGATAAAAATATTGCATTGGGCGTAAGCCCCAGAGGAACCATCGCCATCGTGCGGGCGGCGAAAGCCTATGCCTATGTGCAGGGGCGGGATTACGTATTGCCGGATGATGTCAGAGAAATCTTTTACCCTGCCGTCAACCACAGGATCATATTATCGGGACAGGGAAAAACACAGGGAATCAAGATCAAACCGCTGATCGAGGATATTTTAAGTCAGGTAAAAGTGGAGAAAAGCAGAAAATGAAAATAAATAAAGCAATTTATGCTCTTTTGCTGTTGCTCGGCTGCTGGCTTATGATCATGTACAGCGGCACAAAAACGGTGGTTTTTCTGCTCTTTCTCGTGCTGCTTCCGCTGTGTCAGCTGATCTTTGCAGCGCTGGGGCTTTCAAGGCTTGTGGTCCGGGCGGATGAGAGAGAAGTATATTGCCAGACAGAGGGGCATCTTACAAAAACGCTGATCATCGAGAATAAAAGCGCCATACCCGTTCCCAGAGCGGAACTTTTGATTGAAGTGCGTGTCCTTTCCGGACAGAAATATACGCAAAAGATCGCAGTAAATCTTGCAGCCCACGAGGTAAGATCCTTTTTGCTGCCCCTGCGTTTTCGTCATTTCGGACCGGCAACCATGGAGATTCGGAATATCAGGGTATATGACGCTTTCGGCGTATTTTCCGTAAAGAAGAAATTACATCAGATACAGGAATTATATGTATACCCGCCATGTTATCATACATTGGAAATTGAAGTCTCGGACAGGCAGGAGCATTTCAATGAAGAGACGGAGAATGTATCGGATGTCCGATCCGGAGAAAACCGGTCGGAGATTATGGAGATCGATACGTACCATGAGGGGGATGATATCAGAAACATTCACTGGAAATTAAGCTCTAAGTCGGATGAGTTGATTATTAAGCGTTTCGGAGAATCGAAAGATCGGAAAGTGCATATCTGTATTGATACGCTGGTGGGAAATGATGATCCGGCGCAGGATGCGGATCAGCTTCTTATGGCATTGCACGGGATTATCGACGCCTGTGACAGACAGGGGCTGGAATATGATCTTTGCGGATTTGACGGGGAACAGATTACAAAGGCAAGCTATCGGGAGCTTGGTCAGACATTTCGCAGGGAAAAGGGAACGGAGCCCTCGTTTTTGCTGTTTGCCGGGGAACGGAAAAATTCCGGTATCAATCTGTACCTGTCGGCAAGAAAAGTCAGGGAAGACGGACTTTCCGGGGATATGACATTTCTCAGACTGGAGGGAGACGGAAAAGAATATCCGGCGCAGTTCTATTTACAGGCGAAGATGATGATCGAGACGGCAGCGGATCATCGGAAAAATGCACAGAAAGAATATCTGCTGCCTTATCATGATAAAAACCGGAAGCGGAAAGAAGAAGAAAAAAGACTTCCGGAAAAAGGATATATCCGTTATCAGACATTATTATGTGTGCTTGGAAGTTTCCTTGCAGCCTATTCCATCTTTGATGTAGTCTATATTCCGGACGATTTTATTCCGGTGTTGATCGTCGTGCTTCTTTCCGCGGCAGTGCACGAGATACCGGAGCTTTTCAGGATCACATTTTTCGCAAATGACAGACGGTTTTATAAATATCAGGGAATTCTGGTTTTTGCCGGTTATCTGTTCATTCTTTATCTGGGGGATTTTACATTCTTAAAAGACGGAACAGAAGGGTTGATCGGACTGTTTCGGGAGAATATTACGGTTACCCCTGAAGAGTATGGTTTTTTGAACGCCTTTGAAGATGATATTACATGGCTGCTATATCTGATCACCTATGCCCTGGTTGATGTGATGTACCATTACAGCGTGGAATTTTTCCCTGTCATTCCTCTTTTGGTGGTGACGCCGTTGCTTTGCGTATCTTTGATCGTGGGAAGTCTGCCGCCGGCGTATGCTGTGTTCGGAGGCTGTCTTTATTTCACGATGCTTTTTGCCACCGGATATGCCATGGGGTATGGAAAAGCGAAGAGTAAGTCTTATCTTACGGACGATTATGAGGGAACGAGGAAAATTGCGGTTCAGTCGGGAGTGAGAATGGCTGTGCTGGCAGCTGTTTTGCTGGCATTGATCAATACAGGCGTGAACCGGTGGTATGAGAGACCGAAAGCCGTTTCCCGGTTAAAGGAAAAGATCAATGAGTGGATCTTAGGGGAACGGTTTTATGACGGAGAAGACGGGGAAAATGCCGGTGGGGAAAAAGGAAAAACCGGTTTGGAGAATATGAGAGATCATGTGTGGGGAAGCCTGAATGATACGGTTGCCGTGGAACATAAGGGTAAGGAGACCTTGCATATCGTAACCACCGGCAATCCGGGGCCGGTCTTTTATCTCAAATCTTATGCGGGAACCGTCTATACCGGAAAGAGCTGGGAGGCAAGGCCGGAAGGAGATGAAACGGCAGAGGAGCGATGGGCGTTGAGTGAGGCATACCGGCAGGCACTTGAGCAGTATCAATACGGTGAGCCGTACGGCGAAGGAGAGCAGGAAATCAGAAAACAGTGGCTTCCGGAATGGACAGCCTCATCGGAGGATATGCCCGATATCACACAGATACAGCCTTATTTTTCCAAAATCTTTACCCGTTATCAGGCGAAACAGGAATATGTGAGGTCACTGGAAAAACCGCAGAATTATCATGTGGAAGTGCAGAATATGCAGCAGGGGGATTTATCGGTCTATCAGCCTTATTATGCGATACCTGCGGGTGAATTGCCGTTTTTTGATTCGGACGGCTATCTGTCTTTAGGTCAAGCGGCGACAAGCGGTCAGACCATCGCCTTTGACGGGCTGCGGTTGGATGATGTTTGTGATGAGACAGGCGTGAGAAAGAAGTACGGGGAATATCCGTATGAATCTGAGGATGGAAAAGAGGACGCATCGTTACAGATCTTAAAGAGTACGGAGGCGGCTTATGCAGGCTCTCTGGGAGCGTCCTATCTGGAAGTTCCGGAAAATCTTAAGGATGTGATGGCTCCGTTCCGGGAGGCGTCCATATACAGCGGCGGGCAGCAGCTGCAGCTGATAAGCGGCGACCGGCAGTACGAAGCAGTGGGATATGAGCCTTATATTCAATATGTGAGACAATATTTTGAGGATCAGCATTTTCAATATAATCTCTCTGTTGTGCGTAAGAATAATGATGAGGATTTTGTTGAAGAATTCATGACGCGAAAGACCGGATATTGCATCCATTTTGCGTCAGCGGCAGTGATGATGTTCCGAACCATGGGAATTCCGGCGCGCTATGTGGAAGGTTATTACGTCTCTTATCTGAATCGGACAAAGACAGAGGGGGATCGGGATTATTATACGGTAACGGATGAGTCGGCTCATGCCTGGGTGGAAATCTACGAAGAGGGATTCGGCTGGGTTCCGGTGGAGGTGACTCCGGAAAATCAGCGCTATACGGTAAGAAGAGAGGAACCGAAAGAATCACCGGAAGAAACAACCACCATAAAGAAAAATAATATTCAGGAGACAACCACGAATGCTTCCAAAAAGAAAAAACAGGTAAAAAAAGAAAAGGAAACCACGGTAAAGCAGCAGGAAACGGAAAATACGCCCCGCGCCCGCGGGGTAAGAAATGCCAAAAAAACAGTTCAGGTATTGGGAGTGCTTCTGCTTCTCACCGGTCTTTTTATCATGCGGTACGAGTATATGAGGAAACGCACGAAAAGGAGGCTTTCCGGCGAAAAGCGGGAGGCTGTCGGCGAGGTGAGACGGGAACTGGAAGGAATTTGTGAATTGTACCGGCTTCCCATGGAGAAAGCGAAAACATTGGGGGAGCGCGCCGCAATCCTTGCCGGACTCCTTTCGGACTTCGATAAACAAAGGATTTATCAGGTATTGCTCTTGCTGGATAAATATCAATATGCTCCGGCGGAACAATTTACGAAAACGGATCAGCAGTTTTTGGAAGAATTTCTGGGAGATTACGGAAGAAAATTGTACGATCGGGGTACAAAGTTTGAAAAATTTATGTACAGATATATCAAATGCTTGTATTTGTCGGACAAGTAAGGTATAATAAACTCATGCAAAATTAAAAGAAAATCCTTGGGATTTCGATTGGAGGTTTAATATGTTAGTATCTGCAAAAGAGATGTTACAGAAGGCAAAGGCAGGCCATTATGCAGTAGGTCAGTTCAACATTAATAATCTGGAGTGGACAAAAGCAATCCTTTTGACTGCAGAAGAGTTGAGATCACCGGTTATTCTCGGTGTATCTGAGGGCGCAGGAAAGTATATGTGCGGATTTAAGACAGTAGTGGGCATGGTAAATGCGATGCTGGAAGAACTTAAGATCACCGTACCGGTTGCGCTTCACCTGGATCACGGAACTTATGACGGCTGCTATAAGTGTGTAGAGGCAGGCTTTTCTTCTATCATGTTTGACGGCTCTCATTATCCGATTGAGGAGAATGTGGCAAAGACGAAGGAATTGGTTGAGGTTGCAAGAAAACATGGAATGTCTATCGAGGCAGAAGTCGGCGCTATCGGCGGTGAGGAAGACGGTGTGATCGGAAAAGGCGAGTGCGCGGATCCTCAGGAATGCAAGAAGATCGCAGATCTGGGCGTAGATATGCTGGCTGCGGGAATCGGCAATATTCATGGAAAATATCCGGCAAACTGGGAAGGTTTGAGTTTTGAGACTCTGGATGCGATCCAGCAGCTGACCGGCGAGATGCCATTGGTGCTTCACGGCGGTACCGGTATTCCGGATGATATGATCAAGAAAGCGATCAGCCTCGGAGTGGCTAAGATCAATGTAAATACAGAGTGCCAGCTTTCTTTTGCGGCAGCGACACGTAAGTATATTGAGGAAGGCAAGGACAATCAGGGCAAAGGATATGATCCGAGAAAGCTTTTGGCACCGGGCTTTGAAGCTATCAAGCAAACAGTAAAGGAAAAGATGGAATTATTCGGTTCCGTCGGAAAAGCAGAGTAAAACATGAAACAAAGGGTAATCAGATATGCGGTTATGATTGTTGCGCTGGCGGTATTTATCTATTCAGCGTACAGTCTGACTTTGATCTATATCGAGAGTAAGGAAAGTATGGATGTGTACGACGAGGTGAAGAATATGTTCATCTCGGACGGACAGGGTGGAGAGTTATTGACGGATGAATATGGCGTGACGTTGTCCAACAGTTCCACCGGAGGCGTATTCACGTGGGATTATGCGAAGATGCTTTCTTACAATCCGGAATCTCTGGGATATATCAGACAGGATAACGGCGATTATATTGATAATCCCATTCTGCAGCACTCTGATAATGATTATTATCTGGGACATCTGGCGAATAATCAGGTCAGCAGTGTGGGAAGCATATATGTTGACTACCGTATTGAGGAGGGGTTGGAGGCAAGAAATGCGATCATTTACGGACATAATATGGGACGGAGAGTAAAGAACATCATGTTCGGCTCTCTGAACTGGTATTATTACTGCGCGGATGATCCGGAGTATTATCTTCACCATCCGACATTTGATATTTATGTCGGTTATAAGCATTATAAATACTATGTTTTTGCGGCGTACAAGACGGATTCTGCAGGGAGTTCCACCTATACGTATTCCTTTGAAAATGATGAGGCGTATATGGCGTATATCAAGGATTGCCTGAATAAATCCAAGCATAAGTTCGAGCAGGCAGGGGAGATTACGGCAACGGATAAGATCGTTACGCTGTCCACCTGTACGGAATCCGATGAAAAGCGCATGATCGTGCAGGCGGTTCGCAGGGAGCAGATCGATGACGTGCCGAATGTACCGGATTCCGAGACGATGACAGCCACCAGAGGGGCGGTAAGTATCGGAGAGACAACGGAGACGGGAACGGAGACGACCGCGGCGGAGACGACCACAGGGCAGCCGACCACAACGGTACCGGCGACACAGGCAACGCAGAAGCAGACGGAACCGCAGGCTACGCAGCGACAGACGGAGAAAGTGACGGAGGCACCGACGACAACCGTTCAACAGATAACGAAGCAGACGGAACCGCCTACAACGGTACCGCCGGAAACTACAACGGCACCGCCACTGCCGGAAACGACGACGGCACAGCCGGAGACGGAGCCGCCGACAGAGGCACCGCCGGAGACGGAAGCACCGGCAGAGCCGGAACAATAATAGTGTGATAAAGGAGGGTGTTCCCCGCAAGGGGAGCCCCTTTTTTTCATAAATCTTTTGTTTTTTAAAAATTTTCCTTGAACAGTTGACATTTGTTTTATATAATGTAGTCAGTTACGCACAATAGGAAAGGAAATAGAGGATCATGAGCGAAGTATTAAATGTGGAAGAGATTTTCGGGCAAAATGTGTTTACCCTTGGCAAGATGAGGGAGAGATTGCCAAAGAAGGTATTTTATGAGGTGAAAAATGTGATGGATCACGGCGGTGAACTGTCACTTGCCACAGCCGATATCGTGGCAAAGGCGATGAAGGACTGGGCTGTGGAACATGGGGCAACACATTATACCCATTGGTTTCAGCCGCTTACCGGCGTCACTGCGGAGAAGCATGACGCTTTTGTGACCAATCCGGATGAGAACGGAAAGATGCTTATGGAATTTTCCGGAAAAGAGCTGATCAAGGGTGAGCCGGATGCTTCTTCTTTCCCTTCGGGAGGACTTCGCGCAACCTTTGAGGCGAGAGGATATACGATCTGGGATATCACTTCACCGGTATTTTTAAAGGAAGATGCGACAGGAGTATTGCTGTGCATTCCGACTGCATTCTGCTCCTATACCGGAGAGGCACTGGATAAGAAAACACCGCTTCTTCGTTCTATGGAGGCATTGAGCGAACAGGCACTTAGAATCGTAAGATTATTCGGGAATACGGAGGCAACGAAAGTAACCGCTTCCGTGGGAGCGGAACAGGAGTATTTTCTGGTAGACAGAGATAATTTCCTTGCGAGAAAGGACTTAATCTACGCCGGAAGAACCTTGTTCGGCGCGCCGGCGCCGAAAGGACAGGAACTTGACGATCACTATTTCGGTACGATCAGAAGGCGCGTGGGCGCATTTATGCATGAATTGAACATTGAACTGTGGAAACTTGGCATTACCGCAAAGACACAGCACAATGAAGTTGCGCCGGCACAGCATGAATTGGCGCCGATCTACAATACGGCTAACGTTGCGGTGGATCACAATCAGGTTGTTATGGAGACGATGAAAGTGGTGGCAGAGAGGCAGAATCTTGCCTGCCTGCTTCATGAGAAGCCGTTTGCGGGAGTGAACGGTTCCGGTAAACATGATAACTGGTCCATCACCACGGACAACGGCGTTAATCTTTTGGAGCCGACGAAAACGCCGCATAATAATAAGCAATTTTTACTGGTGCTTGCCTGTATTATGAAGGCGGTGGATATCCATGCAGATCTGCTCAGACAATCCGCTTCCGATGTGGGAAATGATCACAGACTGGGAGCAAATGAGGCGCCTCCGGCAATTATTTCCATGTTTTTGGGCGAGCAGCTGGAGGATATTGTAGAGCATATCATTAACGACGGTCTGGCAACAGCCAGTCTTGAGGGCGGAAAGTTAAGAACCGGAGTGAATACGCTTTCTGATATCGGTAAGGACGCCACAGATCGGAACAGAACTTCGCCGTTTGCCTTTACCGGAAATAAATTCGAGTTCCGTATGGTGGGTTCCAAGGATTCCATCGCAAGTCCGAATACCACATTGAATGCCATCGTGGCGGAAGCATTTTGCGAGGCCTGCGATGAGCTGGAGAAGGCAGAAGATTTTGATTCCGCCTGCGATGCATTGATCCAGAGATATATGACCGAACATCAGAGAATCATCTTCAACGGAAACGGTTATTCCGATGAGTGGGTAGCGGAGGCGGAAAGAAGAGGACTTCCGAATATCAAGTCCATGGTGGAAGCGGTGGAGACACTGACTACCGACAAGGCGGTTGCTTTGTTTGAAAAGTTCCATATCTTCACCAGAAAAGAGCTGGAGTCCAGAGAAGAGATCCTTTACGAACAGTATTCAAAGGTTGTCAATATCGAATCCCTTGTCATGATCGATATGGCGACAAAGCAGTATATTCCTGCGGTCATCCGTTATACAAGAGCTCTTGCGGATACAGTGCTGAAAGTAAGAGAGGCAGGCGCCGATGTTTCTGTTCAGTCAGCGATGCTGGATGAGATCTCTGCATTGCTGAAAGAGGCAAAGGCAGCCCTGGAGACATTGAAGAAATCTCAGGCGGAAGGGCATGCAATGGCAGGAAAAGAGCAGGCGTTCTTCTATAAAGACGTTGTCATGAAAGACATGGATGCCCTGCGGGCACCGATCGACAAACTGGAAATGCTTGTGGATAAGGAATGCTGGCCGGTACCGTCCTATGGCGATCTGACTTTTGAAGTTTAATGAAACCATCGTTGGGAAAAGCGGAGGTTCGATATGGTTCAGACTTATAAGTGTCCCGGCTGCGGTGCTTCACTGCAGTTTACGCCGGGAGCGGGCGAACTGGTATGTGAATATTGCGGCACCCATGTCAGCGTGGAGCAATTGGAGCAGGATCAGGCGCCGGCAGATTATAAAGTGGAAAATCAGGTAGATCACAGCAAAGAAGCGCATGGAGATATGAATTCCTATGTGTGTAAAAATTGCGGAGCCCACCTGATCGTAGAAAAGCACACCAGCGCCACGACATGCGCATATTGCGGAAGTCCGGCGGTAATTGAAGAACGGCTGGAGGGCGTTTTAAAACCGGCAGGCGTTATTCCTTTTAAAATCAACAAAGAGCAGGCAAAAGAGATGTTCCGTAAATGGATCTGCACCGGATTTTTTACGCCATCTGTTTTTAAGAAACAGGCGTCCATCGAGCAGATCAAAGGGATCTATGTTCCTTTCTGGCTGTATGATTACGAGGCGGAGGCAGATGCGGCGGCAGACTGCACCAGGGTTTCCACGGAGCGAAGGGGCGACTACCGGTATACCCACACGGATCATTATCATGTGGAACGGCGGGTGCGCAGCCAGTATGAAAAAATTCCGGCAGATGCATCGGAAAAGATGCCGGATGATGTGATGGATCGGATGGAACCGTATAATTACGGGGAGATCGTTGATTTTTCCATGCCGTACCTGTCAGGGTATGAATCGGAAAAATATAATTATGAGAGCAATGATGTGTCTATGGTAAAGCGGATCGAAGACAGAGTAAATTCGTATATCTATCGGGATTTGCAAAGTACCGTAAACGGCTATACCGGCGTGACATACCTGCGAAAAGACATTTCCCTTCGCAGGAAACAGGCGAAGTATACGTTATTTCCGGTATGGATTTTGACTTACCGGTATTTGAATCAGAATTTCATGTTCGCCATCAACGGACAGACGGGAAAACAGGTAGGAAAACTTCCGAATTCCAAAGGAAAAATCTGGGGCAGCATAGCGGGGATCACATTCGGGATCTGCTTTGCGCTTCTTATGTTGGGAGGTCTGCTGGGATGAGGATCAGACAAGAAAAGAGAAGCAATCCGCTACAGAACGCGAAAACATGGCTTATGGGATTTTTACTGCCTGTTATGATCCTGATCATGAACATGCAGAATATCGCATTTGCGGAAGATTATGATTTTGCGGAGGATTATGATTTTGCGGAGGATTATGGGTCTGCGGAAGATTATGATTTTGCGGAGGATTATGGGTCTGCGGAGAATTATGAGTCAGCGGAAGATTATTACGGGTTGGCGAATGAGGAACAGAGAGTATATGATTTTGCGGAATTGTTATCGGAAAGTGATCGCAGTGCGCTTGAAAAGCAGATCGACAAGGCAGCGGAAGCGGCAAAGCTTGATCTTGTGATCCTTACGGTATCGGAAGACTTCGGGATGTCAGACCAGACGCTGGCAGACACGTTTTTCGACAACGGCGGATTCGGATATGAGAAAGGGTTATATTCCCCTTCGGGAGTCCTGCTTCTGGTGGATATGGATATGAGACAGATTTATCTGTCTACAGCCGGTATCGGGCAGTTATATATCAATGATGATGTGATCGAAGTGATTCTTGATGATATCACGGGGGATGCTACTGCGGGCAATTACCGGAAGCTATGTGATGAATTTATCGAAGATGTGGTATATTTTGCAAAAGAAGGCGCGGTGACAAAGGATTATCAGGAGCTCGTCAAAGCATGGAATACCGGTAAATATCAGGACTGGGATGAGATCCGGAGCGGTTTGAGCAAAGAATTTAACCGGGTAGACTCGCTGCTTATGAATTATGATGAGGACATGATTACCGGTGACGAAGATCTTGATGTATATAATCGCACCTACAACGGATTTCGTAAGGTTACTTTTTTTACGATTTTTCGCAGCTTCGGACTGGATTTCGGGATCGGAGCGATCGTGGCTGTGATCTTTACATTGGTGAATCTGAACCGGAACGGTGCCGGTATGACGGTATCAGGTCAGACGTACCGTACGGAAAAGAACCCGGAAATCCTGCTTCACACGGATCAATTTATCCGCAGAACAACCACGAAAACAAGAATCGAGAGCACAAGCAGCAGTGGCGGCGGAGGACATTCCAGCAGCCATTCGCACCACTCTTCCGGCGGTCACAGTCATGGCGGCGGCGGAAGAAGATTTTAAATTGTATGGAGGAATTTGTAATGGCAAAGAACCCTATGGTAACAATTGAGATGGAAAATGGCGATGTGATCAGGGCGGAATTATATCCGGAGATCGCGCCGAATACGGTACGGAATTTTATCAGCCTTATCAACAAAGGATTTTATGACGGGCTGACTTTTCACAGAGTCATTCCGAATTTTATGATTCAGGGCGGCTGCCCGCAGGGTACGGGAACAGGCGATCCGGGCTACAGCATCAGGGGAGAATTTTCTTCCAACGGATTTGAGAACAATCTGGCTCATGAGGAAGGCGTGCTTTCCATGGCGAGAGCGATGCATCCGGACAGCGCGGGATCCCAGTTCTTTATTATGCACAAGGCGGCGCCTCATCTTGACGGAGAGTATGCGGCATTCGGCAAGGTGACAGAAGGCATGGAGGTCGTGGAGAAGATCGTAAATCAGCCGACAGACTGGAATGATAAGCCGGTAAAAGCGCAGATCATGAAGAAGGTAACGGTAGATACTTTCGGAGAATCCTATGAGGAGCCGGAAACATGCTAAAGGCGGTTATTTTTGATATGGACGGGGTGCTGGTGGACAGCGAACCCGTCCATTTTCGGTCAAATCAGATCACATTAAAAGAATTGTTTGATATCGATATTGATTATGAATATTACAAACATTTTATCGGTTCCACCGTGCGCGCCATGTGGGGGGAAATTCACGATCACTACGGGATTACTTCCATGAGCGGAGAAGAATTGATGGCGTACAATGATGAAGTTTTGAAGAAGCTTTTGGAACAGGAGGATTATCCGGAAGTTCCAAAAGCGCCGGCGGCTGTAAGACGGTTAAAAGAGGCGGGATATGCACTGGCGGTTGCCTCGTCTTCCGGCAGGGAGAAAATCCGGCGGAATATCAGAAATCTCGGAATCGAGGATTGCTTTTCGGTCATTGTCAGCGGCATGGAATTGAAAAATCCAAAGCCGGCGCCGGATATTTTCCTGAAAGCTGCGGAAATGTTAGGCGTGCAGCCGAAAGAGTGCGTGGTGATCGAAGATTCGGCGAATGGCGTGGGTGCCGCGGTTGCGGCAGATATGGCGTGTCTGGGCTTTTTGAATCCCAATTCCGGAGATCAGGATTTAAGTAAGGCGGATTATCTGTTTGAAGATTTTTCTGCTATTGAGGAGGATTTCGTGCGCATGGTTCATGACCATCACACGAAAGAACCATGAAGAGCGCTGGAGACGGAGCGCTTGTATCTTCGGGAAATGCTGCCGGAGGACGCGCCGGGGCTCTATGAACTCTACGGGGACGAAGAAGTTACAAGATATATGGAGCCGTTGTTTCCGGATATTCGGGAGGAGCAGGCTTATATGGAGTCCTATTATGAAAATGTATATTGTTTCTATGGATACGGTCTCTGGCTTATTACATTAAAGGACGGAACGATCATCGGGAGAGCGGGAGTGGAATTGCTTCCGGGAGACGATCAGGTTCCTGAAGGGTATGTCAGATACCGTTATGGAGGAAAAATAAAGAACGGTGGGGAACCGGAAGCAGGAGAACATGTGCTGGGCTATATGTTGGGAAAACCCTATTGGCACAAGGGCTATGCCGCAGAGGCGTGCCGGGCAATCTTAGAATATGCCGGGGAGCTTGGGATCCGGGAGATAACGGCACTGATTCATCAGGATAATATTGCCAGTATACGATTGGCGGAGAAACTGGGGTTTGTGTGTTCCTGATTTCAACCGGAGCGCCGTTGAAATCAGGAAATTTTTCGCGGGTTGTAAGCCTGACGGCATACGACCTGCAAACAGATGGAAATCTATTTTTCTCACGAAAAAAGGTACATTCTCATGCACCTTCTCTCGTTTGGTTATTTGGTTGTATAATAAAAAGGGAGGAAGTCTTGCACATCTCTGTGCTTGACTTTATTATGAAAAATATCGAATGTTCAATTTCTTTCGATGGTCTTAGTATAGAGGAAAGAAATGTATAAAAAATGCTCTTGCTGTAAAGTATCAATAAATAGTATATGAATAAAATGTAAACGCAAGTCGGGCAGTTGCGTTTCCGAAAATAAGAGAAAGGGATCGGGAATCGGAACAAGCCCAAACTTTTTGTTGAATTTATAATTTTTATGTGTTATGATAAGGTGATATTGTGAGCAAAAAGAGTTGTTCATTTGTCGGCTGTATCAGATCAGATACAATACGAGGAAAGGAAATATGTATTATGTACAGGATTGCAAAGAAGGTTGAATTAAATCCTACGGTTACCCGTATGGATATTGAGGCGCCGCTGGTTGCGAAAAAAGCAGAGCCGGGGCAGTTTATTATTTTGAGAACCGATGAAGAAGGAGAACGAATTCCCCTTACGGTAGCGGATTATGACAGAGAGGCCGGAACAGTTACCATTATTTTTCAAAAAGTGGGAGCTACAACAGAAAAGCTGGGTCATTTGAAGGAAGGCGAGTATATTCAGGATTTTGTTGGACCTCTCGGTACGGCATCCGAACTGGAAGGCTTAAAGAAAGTAGCGGTGATCGGCGGAGGCGTGGGAAGCGCCATTGCCTATCCGGTAGCGAAGAAACTTCACAATCTGGGAGCGGAAGTTCATTCAATCGTTGGTTTCAGAGGAAAAGACCTTGTGATTCTGGAAGATGAATTTGAGGCGGTAAGCGATAAATTTGTGAAAATGTCAGATGACGGAACCTGGGGAACAAAAGGTCTTGTGACCAATGCATTGAAAGATCTGATCGAGAGCGGTGAAACATATGACGAAGTTATCGCCATCGGACCGGTGATCATGATGAAGTTTGTTGCGGCATTGACAAAGGAATACGGGATCAAAACCATCGTCAGCATGAATCCAATCATGGTTGACGGAACCGGTATGTGCGGCGGATGTCGTCTGACCGTAGGCGGAGAGACAAAGTTTGCCTGTGTGGACGGACCGGATTTTGACGGACATCTTGTGGATTTCGATGAGGCGATGGAGAGAGGCTCCATGTATCGTCCGTTTGAGGCGAAAAAACGGGAAGAGACCTGTAATTTATTTGCTAAGGAGGTTCAGTAATCATGCCAAATATGTCATTAAAGAAAAACGAGATGCCGACACAGGATCCGAATGTCCGGAATAAGAATTTTAAAGAAGTGGCATTGGGATATACGAAAGAACAGGCGATCGATGAGGCACAGAGATGCTTAAATTGCAAGAATAAAAAATGTGTCAGCGGATGTCCTGTAAATATTGATATTCCTGCATTTATCCACGAAGTGGCAGAAGGAAAATTTGAGGAGGCTTATCAGGTGATCGCAAAAGACAGCTCCCTTCCTGCAGTCTGTGGTCGTGTCTGCCCGCAGGAGTCCCAGTGTGAGGGACAGTGCGTTCGCGGAATCAAGGGCGATCCGGTGGGAATCGGTCGTCTGGAGCGTTTTGTAGCGGATTATCACAACGCCAACAATACAGAGAAAGCAGTAAAACCGGAGTCCAACGGACATAAGGTGGCAGTGATCGGTTCCGGTCCTTCCGGTCTGACCTGCGCGGGAGATCTTGCGAAGATGGGATATGAGGTTACGATCTTCGAGGCGCTTCACCTTGCCGGCGGCGTGCTTGTTTACGGTATTCCGGAATTCCGTCTGCCGAAGTCCATTGTGCAGAAGGAAATCGACGGTTTAAAAGATCTGGGCGTAAAAGTGGAAACCAATATGGTCATCGGAAAAGTGCTTTCCATTGACGAGTTAAAAGAGGAATACGGATTTGAAGCAGTATTTATCGGATCTGGTGCCGGTCTTCCGAAGTTTATGAATATTCCGGGAGAGAATTTAAAGGGCGTTTATTCCGCAAATGAATTTTTGACAAGAGTGAATCTCATGAAGTCCTATAAGGAAGATTCCGATACGCCGATCAAGCAGAATAAGAGAGTAGCAGTCGTAGGCGGCGGAAATGTGGCGATGGATGCCGCAAGATCCGCTCTGCGTCTGGGCGCGGAAGAAGTATATATCATTTATCGCCGTTCCAGAGAAGAACTTCCGGCGAGAGCAGAGGAAGTGGAGCATGCAGAGGAGGAGGGAATCATCTTTAAATTCCTCACCAATCCGGTGGAGATCCTTGCGGATGAGAATAAATTCGCAGGCGGGATCAAGTGCGTGGAGATGGAACTGGGCGAGCCGGATGCATCGGGAAGAAGACGCCCGATCGTAAAGGAAGGTTCCGAATTTGAAATTCCGGTAGACTGCGTGATCATGGCGCTTGGTACTTCACCGAATCCGTTGATCAAGAGCACCACCAGGGGGCTTGAGACACAGAAGTGGGGCGGTATCATCGTTGAGGAAGAGACCGGACTTACATCAAGAGAAGGAATTTATGCCGGCGGCGACGCGGTAACGGGAGCCGCAACCGTAATTCTTGCCATGGGCGCAGGAAAGACGGCGGCAGCAGCCATCGATGAATATATTAAGAAACAGTAAGGCTTACATATGGGAAATAAGTTAAAAGCGTTATTTGAGCTGGATGGTTCGCTGTTATCTTTTTTGAAAAAGATCGGCTGGGTGTTTCTCATAAATCTTTTGTTTCTCGCGACAGCATTTCCGGTAGTTACGATAGGACCGGCGACGGCTGGAATGTATGCGGTTTACAGAAAGCTGATCGAGGAGAGAGAATTTGCCTTTTTCGGAGATTATTTTCGGACTTTCGGGAAGAAATTCGGAAAGGCAGCGGGTCTCGGCATGCTGGCGTTGCTGGTGTGCGCTGTGCTGGTGATCGATGTATGGTATGTATTTACGGCTATGCACGGGGCGTCCGGCGTTGTGATGAAGATCGGCGTTGTGCTGTTATGCATTGCGGCGTGCGCGTATATAAATGCGTTGTTTCCGTTCTTAGCGTGGAGGGAACAGCCGGTCAGGGAATTATTGACCGGTGCGGCGCTTACACTGGCGCGGCATCCGCTGTTGGCTTTGGAGTCTGTGCTCTTTAGTCTGATTATCTTTGGCGGCAGCGGCGCGATCATTTATTTCGGCTGGTATGGCGGATTGTTTATTCTGTTTCCGTTTTTGTCATTCGGATTACACGGCTTTATGCAGAGTTATCTGTTCAAAGCGATGGAGCAGGAACCTGCGGGGGATGATGAGACGGAGGAGATGTAAAAAAGCCGGACTTGGTCAGATAATTAAGCAGATTCTCAAAATCTCTGATTTTGTGCAAGTCGCTTATGCAGTAGCTAAACTATCGTTATTAGAGGAGGAAGACACGAATGAACGGAATACAGAATTCTAAAAAAGTGCTTTACAATTCCGGAGATTCGTGTATAATAAGTGATAGAGAGAACGAGGTTGTTCCACAGCAGTGGGGCAATTCCGTTCTTTTTTGCTTTCCCTCACATTATACATACAACAAAAAACACATCAAGCGACAGGAAACGGACTGGTGATTATCGTCCATGCTGTCGCTTGATGTGTTTTTCTTTTGGAAAAACGTATTTTTTGCGGGCGGGGATTTCGGAAAGAATTATTTTCGGGGGAATGCTTACAGGAAGATGAGGTGAAAGGAATGGACGGGAAGAAGAAAACATATATTATCTGGACAGTAGCGGTGATTTTACTTGCTTTATGTCTTGCGTGCGGGAGTTGGCTGCTGATCATTCACCGGAATACGGGCGGGAGCGGACAGAAAAATCAGACTGCGGATCAGGAAAGCATGCAGGAAATCGCGATAAAAGAAAGCGAGAGTACAGACAGAAACTCGCGGGAAAATACAACAGAAGAAAATGAGAGTACAGGCAGGCACTCGCAGGAAACCACAGCAGAAGAAAATGAGAGTACAGGCAGGCACTCGCAGGAAATCACGACGGAAGAAACGGCGAAACAGGAATTTCATGCAGATCCGGAAGTGAGCACAGAACCGGAAACCGCTGCGCCGCTTCCCTATGCTCAAAGTCATCCCGCAAAGGAACCCGTGACGGTAAGTCTTGTGATGATCGGTGATATGCTGCTGCACGATGTGGTGCAGGAAACGGGACTGATGCCGGACGGCTCCTATAACTATGATCATTTCTTTACCCATACTAAGGACGAGATTCAAAAGGCAGATGTGGCTGTAGTGAATCAGGAGGTTATCATCGGCGGAGCGGCACTTGGAATTCAGGGCTATCCCTGTTTTAATTGCAGGGAGGAGGTAGGCAGCGCCCTTGTAAATGCAGGCTTTGATATTGTCCTTCACGCCACGAATCATGCCATGGATCAGCGGCAAAAAGGAATTGATAATTGTATGAGCTTTTGGGATACCTATTATCCTTACATCACCTATCTTGGCATCCACAAAAGCCAGGAGGATTATGATACCATCAGGATTTATGAAAAAGACGGTTTTCGGATCGCCCTGTTAAATTATACTTACGGGTTGAATGGTTTTACTCTGCCGGCAGGTCGTCCGTATCTGGTAAATCTTCTCGACGAGGAAAAGATCAGGATCGATATTGAGACGGCAAAGCAATATGCGGATCTGACCGTGGTTTTTCCGCATTGGGGAACGGAATACAGGAATACGCCGGATAACAGCCAGCGCCGTTGGGCGCAGTTGTTTGCCGATTGCGGCGCGGATCTTGTGATCGGCACCCATCCTCATGTTATTGAACCGGTGGAATGGATTACCGGCGCCGGAGGAAATCACACGCTTGTCTATTATTCTCTTGGAAATTTCATCTCCGCCCAGGATAATACCAATAAAATGCTTGGGGCAATGGCGAAAGTGACGCTGGTGAAAGATAAAGACGGGGCGCGGATCGCGGATTACGCAGTGCTCCCTACCGTTACGCAAAGGGGGATCGGCAGCGGTAATGCAACGGTTTATTTTTTGAAAGATTATAATGATGAACTTGCGGCGCAAAACCGCGTGCTACAGCAGGATCCGGATTTTTCGGTGGCTGCGCTGCAGAAGCTTTGCAGGGAAGTATTTGGAGATTTGTATGGAGGTGTACAATGATTTTAGCAATTGATATGGGGAATACCAACATTGTCATCGGCTGCATTGATGATGAAAAGATTTACTTTGAGGAGAGGATCTCCACAGACCAGTCGAAGACGGAGCTGGAATATTATGTCCTGTTCAAGACCGTCATGGAGCTGCATGAGATAGAAAATACAAAGATCACCGGAGCGATATTATCTTCGGTGGTGCCGCCTCTTACGAATGTATTGACGGCGGCAGTGAAAAAAATGATCGGGAAAAAGCCGGTGCTCGTAAGCGCAGAGTCAGACATCGGGCTGAATTTGAAGATGGATCATCCGAAACAGGTGGGCAGTGATCTGATCGTGGACGCAGTGGCAGCGGTTAATGAGTACGGAGCGCCGGTAATGGTGGTGGATATCGGAACTGCCACCACAATCAGTGTGGTGGACCGGGAGAAAAATTATGTGGGAGGCTGCATTATGCCGGGGATCCGGGCGGCATCGGATTCTCTGGTGTCAAAGGCGGCGCAGCTTTCCAAAGTCAGCCTTACCATGCCGGAAAAGTCTATCGGAACAAATACGGCGGATTGCATGAGGAGCGGAATTATCATGGGACACGCCGCGGCTCTTGACGGAATGCTTCTTCGCATGGAGGAAGAACTGGGATATGAATGTAAAGCTGTGGCAACGGGAGGGCTTGCCGGCGTGGTGATCCCGAATTGCAGAAAATCGATGATCGTAGATCAGGAATTATTGTTGAAGGGTTTGAAGATCATATATGACAGAACGGGATCGGCATCCGACCGGACTTATTCAGATAATTAAGCAGATTGCCAAAATCTCTGATTTTGTGCAAGTCGCTTATGCAGTAGC
>CADBTR010000118.1 GCA_902797675.1 uncultured Lachnospiraceae bacterium | reverse complement strand
ATTACTTCTAAAGTCTTTGATCAAGTATTTACACCGTGAATAGTAACATCTGACTAAGTCCGGTCGGATGCCGATCCCGTAATCTCGCCTGCTTTGCAGCCTCGAACGGTATCTGGCTCCCTTTTCTCCACCGGTTCCCGATCCTGAATCATGATATGCAGATCAAACACACTCCCGTTTGCTTCAAAAGAAATACCTCCGTAATATCTGTCCGCTATCCGTTCCATATTTTCCATCCCCATTCCATGCTTTTGCGGATCAGCTTTTCGCGAAGCCGGAAATTTCTCCCCTGCTGTCATGTCAATCCTGCCGTCAAAAGAATTACTGATGTGTATCAATAACATTCCTTTTCTTTTCGCCGATGACAATTCAATAAAAGGAATATTGTCCGGCTTTACGCCCATGCACGCCTCTATGGCGTTATCCAGTGCATTTCCGAGCAGAATAGACAGATCATATATACGGATCTTCATGGTTTTCGGCAAAAGAAATGCATCTGCCAGAAACCGGATATCCGGCATTTTCTCTTTTGCATCGTGGTATTTCATGGAAAGAAGGCTGTCGCAAACGTGGCTGCCGGTGGAAAATTCCGCTCCGTTTGAAGCCATCCGGTCAGATACATCAGCAAAAAACGCTTTCCACTCATGGGAATTATCTGTATTATAACTGTGTTCCAGCAGCATATCCGCAATATTCTTAATATCATGACGAAGCCGTTTGTTTTCCTCACCGGTCCGCTCCATCTCTTTCACATGTTCTTCCATCGCTGTCATCTGCTCCTTTAGAAGGACTGCGCCTATGGCTTCCTCATTCTTTTTTGCGAGTTTCTGATAAGACAGGATCGCCAGCACAATACCGGCAAGAATCAGCACAAGCACAACAGGTATCAAAAAATAAAGAAAGGGATATGTATCATAGATCATCCGCGGTTTCCCGTCTTCTATCGTAAAAAAAGTTCCCCGAAAGATATTTGCAAGCACCAGTCCCGTGACTGCAGGACTGATCATAAACAAAAGCTCCGTATTTTCAAGTTTCAATGTCCGGAAGCGGAAATTTCTGGTCACAAGTCTGAGCAAAAGCCAGAGTGTCAGGGCGTATATTGCCATCATCGCATACTGCATGATCAAAGCTGTGTTATTGATAAGAGCCATTCCCTTCTCAAAGCTTATCCTGCCATCTGCGATAAGCTGTACATACTTATCATAAACAGGTGAGCACAACTGCGTCATCTCCACTACGATCATAATACAGATCTCACTGATCGCCATAAAACTGATGCTGATATATACGCTCATCTGCACATATGTTTTATAAAATACCCGGACACACAAATAAAGCAGCAAAAGTAAGATGAGCTGCTTAACCATCATGGTCCATGTTTTCTCAGGATCCGCAGGCAGGATATATTGAAAAAACTCCCGTATCAAAACATGAACCGGAACAATATAAAACTTCAAAAACCGCGGTGTTGCAAACTTTCGGGCGTACCATGCAAGGAGTACGCCCTGAAAAAGATCCATCAAAAATGTTACGTTTTCAAGCAATATATCTCTCATAAATAATACTTATCTCTCTGCAGCCTTTCGTATAAACGTTTCTCCTGCAGCTTCTGTTCATATTTCTTCTGCTCAAGTTTTCTTTCTATGCGGGCTTCCTCTGCCGCTTTTGCCTCAGCTTTCTTTCTTCTTGCCCTCTCATTTCTGCGGCGGGCTTCCTCCCTGCGTCTTGCGGAATTACTCTGCTCTGTATTAGCGGATGACGAGGCGGAATACGATGAAGTCTGCTCACCGCTGACCTTTTCTCCCTGTCCGTTCTGCTTCATCACCAGATCCAGATGCTGAATGGTTCCGGCACCGCCGCTCTCCTTAAGAAACACTCCTGTTGATCTGAGCACGCCGTCCCTGATACCGTCAGCTCCGCCCATGGTAAATTCCGTCTGTTGCTCGCCTAAAAAAATAGCTCCCACATCTGCTTCCTTCAGATCCATCAGGATATCTCTCCCGGTTTCATCTTTACACCATACCTTTAATTTTCCAAAAATCTCGTCATTTTCATCGATCCAGCCGTTTCCGTCACTGTCATAACTCCGAAGTTCCCCAAAGCCGTCGCCGCTATTAGTTCCAAACAGTTCATTCCCGTCATCGATTCTGCCATTTTCATCCTTATCCAGCACCAAAAATCCGGATCCTTTGCCAAGCATGGAAATCTCATCTTCCTTTCCATCTGCATCCAGATCAAATCTAAAAGTCTGATCCCTGACATTCGCCGTATCAGTACCGATATTAACCACAAGAGGATCAAACAATGTATCTGCCATGGCAGGAATCTGTACATTCATATATTCCATATAGCTTCTACTCATAAGAATATTCACATTGAAGTCTATGATCCGACCGTCCTCTGTCCTCGCCTGCCCCAAAGCTGCAAATGCTGTCTCCTCGGTTTCCGAATAAGCAACCATCCGACCGGAAAATCCTCCCGTCATTCCATAGGCTGCAAACCGTCGAAACAGTGCAGAAAGCGTGCTGTTCTGAAAAAAAGTCGCACCTGTCTCCGTTCCGAACCGTTTTCCCGAAACAATCTTCTTAGTCCCCATGAAATATCCGATATCGTATGTATTTTGAAAACTCATTCCCGATTTTTTGGATCCCGACTCATAGGAATCCCGATATCCGGTACTTTCCTTTCCGGGATCAAAAAGATTCGCCATACTTGCAAAATTTCTGTCATACGCATATCCGCCGGATCGGATCCCGGACTTCATATAATTCCTGCAAGCCAACATATTCACCGTACTGTCTGCAATTCTCATACCTGTTTTCCTCCTTGTCTGAAGCGGCACGATTCCTTTTGGATCATGCTTTGCAAAAGCCATGCTCTGCTGTTATACTTCTTTCATCGGAAACAGATATTACCCTGTAAACCCCTAAAACGCAAACCGTCGCCTAAATGGAACGAACCGTTGCCATTACATCAACCTCAATCTGCATAACTTAAATAAATTTTAGTAACTGATGCAGCATACGCGGCTCCATGTCAGCAGCAGGACTATTCGTTTCTCTAATGTCAAATGCCTTAAAAGCATTCTGCTTAGAATAGAAATTTAAAAGAAACGGATTATCTTCACATTCAAGAAACATAACAACACCACCAATAGAATACTGTACCTCAATAACAGAATCCATGGCGGCAGCAAGTAGTTCTCTTCCTGTAATCTGATATTCTTTGGGTAGCGCATAATTCTTTCCAAGCTGAGCAATCAGGTAAGCTGCAGCAGAATATGATTGTTCATCGGCATCCAAAACTGCAATGCGCTCTAATTTTTTTTGACCGTTTTTGCTTAACTCTTTAGCTCTGACAATAATCGGTTTAATAGCAATAGCATAATATCCCACAAAGAAGCCTGTATTCATATCAAATACAAGATATGTAACAGACTGATTTTTCTTGGTAAATTCTATGGCATTCTTATGAAGAAACACCTCGACATCAGGATTTTTCGGGCACACAAAATCGGAGAGGATTTCTTTAAGTTTTTCCTCTCCGATAAAAGATGAATTTCCTTCTTCCAACAATGTTTTGATATTAATAGAAATATACTTATCGGGCATTTAACAACTTCTCCCTTTTTTCCATAAAAGCCTTTATCTCGTCCGGATTCTGCATAGATCTGCAATTTGATCTGATTCTGGACATATTACGTTCCTGAAATGATTCCTCTACCGCATTAGCAAAACGCTCAGCTGCTTCGGGGGTTGTAATAACAAAATTATGAGTGATACTTGAAGTTGCCATGACAATACCTCCTTTGCAAAATCTTTCTTTTAGTATACTTCAAATCATGTAAAAAAACAAGGTACTTTTTTCAACAAATTCTTCCAACATTTGTTTGTAAAGCACTATTTGCAAATACCTCTGCCTATATCAAATTTATCACTTCCCCACAAAATCCGGCGAATCCGTAAAACTGCGATACAGATCCATAATCTCCTCGTCCGTAGCAGCTTCTCTGTTGATCCACAATTCGCTTAAAAGACCGGTAAAGGTATTCTGATAATGATCGCCGCCCAAAATGACCTGTTTAAAACCGTCAATCGGAAATACATTCTCCTTTTTTCCCACAAGTTTCCCGTTTTGATAAATACGGGAAAGTGCAGTCTTCTGATTATAGGTTACAGCAAGAAATGTCCATTCATTCGCGAGAAAATCAACGCCGATGGCGTCATACCAGCCGTTGGCATCCATGCCGTCTTTGAAACGGAACATCGGCACGCGCTGCCAGGCATAAGGCATAATACTTAAAAATCCATTATTGGAGCGGGCATAAAAAATACTGGTCCAGTTATTTAAAATCTCTGCTTTTACCCACATCGAGACGGTAAAAGACTCATGATTTAAAACATCCACCGGCAATTGTACGATATTCTCCATCGGTTCGCCGCCATGAAAATACAGACTTCCCGTATTCTTCCATACGCCCTGATCAAAAGTTATATTGCCGTAACAGTGCCCTTCATTCCCGTCCTTTTCATCCGACAGGGAATTATTAAAATGATAGCGGATTGTAAGATCCTCTCCCTTGACGTGTTCCATGAAATAATCTTTTGCTTCACCGGCTTTAAGCGGTGCGCAATAGAGATATCCCTGGGCATAATTACAGCCGCAATCGGTAAGAAATGCCTCCTGTGCTTTTGATTTTACATTATCTGCAATAAAATCAAGATGCAATTCTTTCGACATGGAAATCAGGTTGCGGATGATTGCTTTATTCTTCTGATCAATCTCATGATTGCCGAAAAAATCGCGATTCAGTTTTAATACGGAGACATCGATCGCACGAAACATCGTAAAAGTTGCTTCCCCTGCTCCGACCTGATCGATGGCAGTGATAAAACCCGCTACATTCAGTTCATCGATGGTTCGCTTCATCTCGTCAAGATTCGGTACCTTGCGATCAGAAAATGCAATGATAAATTCCCGCGGCTGCACCTGATATTTCCCGGTCAGCGCAAGCAATCGATTGGTAAAATCAGGTTCAAAAATATGAAGATGGGATACCGTCACAAAAAAAGGAATATTCCGCAGCGGATGATCGGCATATTTTTTCCTGATCCTGCACAACTCCTCCAGCATATAGGAATCCAGTTCCACAATAAATCCATTTTCTTCAAATAACGGAACGAACTGGTCTGCCGTACGCAGACCGTCCACAGGATGATTCCAGCAAATTTCTACTTCTGCCGAAACCGCTCTTGAGTTGATGATATTTATCTGCGGCTGCAGATAGATCTCAAATTGCTTATCTATAAGCGCTTTGCGCATCTCCAGTTCTACCTGATGCTTGTAACGCAAAAAAGGCTCAATGGCATCGTAAAGCACATAATTGTTCTTTCCGTTCTTTTTTGCATGATACATGGCAGCATCGCATTTAAACAATACATCGTCAAGATCGCTTTGCGCCTTTTGACGAAGGATGATTCCGATGCTTAAAGAAATCAATGCTTTCACATCCACAGAAACCGCCAGATCGTAAACAGACGCCAGCATATTCTCGGCAATGGAAATGATCGCCGTTTTCTGCCGATCCTGCGTCAGGATGATCACGAATTCATCTCCGCCGATTCTGGCAACAAAAGAACCCGGCACCGTATTTT
>CADBTR010000117.1 GCA_902797675.1 uncultured Lachnospiraceae bacterium | reverse complement strand
GAGAAATGGATGCGGCCTCTTTCGGAATAAATTTCGGTTCGGTCGTCATAATTGTTTTGCCGTCCGAAGATTGAGGCAGCTCATCTTTTGCCTGAGCTTTCTGACCGGGATCTTTCATGCCGGGCAGGACAAGGGTTTCCATAAATCTCTTGATAAAAGTAGACTTTCCGCAGCGGACGGGACCTACAACACCGAGATAAATATCACCGCCGGTCCGTTCCCTGATATCATTGTACAAATTAAACTGGCTCATAAAACCTCACTTTCTCCCGAGGGGAATACAGTATTAGGACATTCAATCGGAGTTCCGTTGAATGTCGTATGCCTTTGAAAATATCCTTTTATACTTATATGTGAGAGGGCTGAAAAAATTCATGTAAATTTTACTGGAAAAATCTGTCTGCTGTGATATGATATTAACTGGCGTTTTGTCGGAGCAGAAAAGAATTCCGGCAATGATAAAAGGATCCGGATCGGGATCTTTATCGGAAAGGGGAAAGGAATTGAGAACATATCTTGCATTATTTTTGATCTTGTTGGTCGTTTTCGCGGTACAATCTTACCGGACCGGGAAAGAAAAAAGAGAAAAGCTGCAAAAGACAATTCATGATGCATGGGGAAAACTTGCAGTCAGGAAATATAAAGAAGCAGAGTGGAACAGGATCGTCCGTTTTTTTGAACTCAGAAAAAATGCGGGGGATCTGGTTGTGGATGATATCACCTGGAATGATCTTTCCATGGATGAAATGTTTAAAGCAATGAATCAGACCTATTCTTCCGTGGGAGAAGAATGTCTGTACCGGAAACTGCGAACCTTGAATCATCATAAAGAAGAACTTGAAAATTTCGGAAAAAAGACTGCCGCAATGGAGAACATGGAAGAGAAAACAAAAGAGTTGCTGGAAATCTATGCTTCCATTGGAAATCTTCGTTCCGTTTCCCTTTATCAATTTATCCTGGAAGCGGAAAAATTAAAGCCGAAGTCCAATGCCGGACATTATACAAAAATCCTTCTGCTGGCACTGTCCGTGGCGGGGCTGTTTTTTGCTCCTCAATATGCTATTTTTCTCCTTGTCGGAATGCTGTGTGTAAACATCTACAGTTATTACAGAGAACGAAGCGATGTGAATAATTACACCATCTGTCTGGAATATATGATCAGCATGATCCGGTACGGAGAGGAGATTGGAAAGAAACTGGAGGAAATCGACGGCCGGGCATTTGGAGGGGAAATTGAAAAAATCCGCAGACTCCTGAAGGAAACAAAGGGAATGACAAAGGGCATGTTCCTTATCGGTTCCTCCGGGGTGGATGATTCCATCGTCGAGATGGTCATGCAATACGTCAGAATGATTTTCCATGTGGATCTGATAAAATTCAATCTCATGGTCCGAAAGATCGCGAAAAATCTGCCTTATCTGAAAGAATTGTATGATATTCTGGGAGAATGCGAAGCGGCGGCGGCGGTGGCTTCTTTCCGGGTATATTTAAAAACGGAATATCAAAATTACGGGATTCCGGAATTTTGCAGCAATGGCAGGATCTGCTGCGAAAAAATATATCATCCGTTGATTCCTCATGCGGTTAAAAATTCGCTGGAAAATGAGCACAGCGTGCTTTTGACCGGATCAAATGCATCCGGAAAGTCTACATTTTTAAAAACCGTGGCGTTAAATGTGATTTTTGCCCAGACCATTGATACCGTAACGGCAGATGCTTTTTCGCTGCCGTTGTGTGAAATCTATTCCTCCATGGCGTTGAAAGATGATCTTGCCAACAGCAACAGTTATTATATGGTGGAGATCAAATCCTTAAAGCGGATTCTTGACCGGGCAGAGTGCAAAGTACCGGTGATCTGTTTTGTAGACGAGGTTCTAAGAGGAACGAATACCATAGAGAGGATTGCGGCGTCCACGCAGATCTTAAAGGCTCTTACAGAGGATCGGGTCATTTGCTTTGCTGCCACTCATGATATTGAATTGACTTATCTTTTAGAAGACCGGTATCATAATTATCATTTTTCCGAGGATATCACGAAAGAGGACGTGAAATTTAATTATCAGTTGAAAAAAGGAAGGACAACGACCAGAAACGCCATCCGTCTTCTTGATACGCTGGGCTATCCGGCAAAGATCGTTGCCGACGCGAAAATGCTTGCGGAGAAATTTGAAAATACAGGAAAATGGAACGCAGGGAATAATTGACAACAGAAATTTATTATGATAGAATCAGAAGTAATGCAGTTATAAAAATGGAGGATGTTATCGATGAATAACGGAGTAAATGAGCTTCGGAGAAAATATCTGGAATTCTTTGAGAGCAAAGATCATTTAAAGATGGACAGCTTCTCGCTGGTGCCGCATAACGACAACAGTCTGTTGCTGATCAATGCGGGAATGGCACCGTTAAAACCATATTTTACGGGACAGGAGATTCCGCCGAGAAGGCGAGTGACTACCTGTCAGAAGTGTATCCGTACGGGAGATATTGAAAATGTAGGAAAGACGGCAAGACATTTGACGTTTTTTGAGATGCTTGGTAATTTTTCTTTCGGCGATTATTTTAAGAATGAAGCCATTGCATGGTCATGGGAATTTTTGACGGAAGTATTGGGACTTGATAAGAACAGGCTGTATCCTTCCATCTATTATGAAGATGATGAGGCTTTTGAGATCTGGAATAAGAAGATCGGTATCCCGGAGGAGCGGATCACAAGATTTTACCGCGATGAGAAAGGCGATTGCGATAATTTCTGGGAGCATGGTGCGGGACCTTGCGGACCATGTACCGAGATCTACTACGACAGAGGAGAAAAATACGGCTGCGGAAAGCCGGATTGCAAGGTTGGCTGTGATTGTGACCGCTTCATGGAAGTATGGAACAACGTATTCACTCAATTTGAGGGTGACGGACATGGTCATTATACAGAACTTGCCAATAAGAATATCGATACCGGAATGGGATTGGAGAGACTTGCTGTTGTTATGCAGGATGTGGATTCCGTTTTTGCTATTGATACCATGAAGGCAATCAGAGATCGGATCTGTCAGCTTGCCGGCGTGACCTATAAGGCGGATCCGAAGAAAGACATTTCCATTCGCCTGATCACGGATCATATCCGTTCTTCAACATTTATGATCTCAGATGGAATCATGCCGACGAATGAAGGCAGAGGATATGTCCTCAGACGATTGATCCGCAGAGCGGCAAGACACGGAAGGCTGTTGGGAATCGAAGGACAGTTCCTTGCAAAATTGAGTGAGACGGTAATCGAAGAGTCGAAAGACGGATATCCGGAACTGGAAGAGAAGAAATCGTTCATATTCAAGGTGCTCACCGAGGAAGAAGGAAAATTCAACAAGACCATCGATCAGGGTCTTTCAATCCTGAACGAGATGATGGAGAAGACGATCGCGGCGGACAAGAGTGTGCTGTCCGGCGAGGATGCGTTTAAATTATATGATACATACGGATTTCCGCTTGATCTTACATCAGAGATCCTTGAGGAAAAAGGTGTTGTGATCGATGAAGATGGCTTTAAGACCTGTATGGAGAAACAGCGTCAGACAGCGAGAAATGCCCGCAAGGAAACCAATTATATGGGAGCGGATGCAACGGTATACGAACAGCTGGATGCCGCTGTACAATCCACTTTTGTGGGATATGACAGACTGGAAGTGACAGATGATATCGTAGCGCTGACGACAGAGGAAGAAGTGGTACAGGCTCTGGCAGACGGAGATACGGGAACAATCATTGTCAGGGAAACGCCGTTTTACGCGACCATGGGCGGACAACAGGGAGATACGGGAATCATCTGTACGGAGGATGCCGAATTTAAAGTTGCCGATACCATCAAAGCTGCCGGCGGAAAGATCGCCCATGTGGGAAAAGTGACAAAAGGCGTATTTAAGGTTGGCGATACCGTAACACTTAAGGTGGATGCCTGCGGACGGGCGGATACCTGTAAAAATCACAGCGCAACCCATTTGCTCCAGAAAGCATTGAGAATGGTGCTTGGGGATCACGTTCAGCAGAAAGGTTCCCTCGTTACTCCGGAACGTTTGCGGTTTGATTTTTCTCACTTTGAGGCGATGACGAAAGAAGAAATTCAAAAAGTGGAAGATCTTGTCAACGAAAAGATCAGTGAAGCAATTCCTGTCAAGACACAGGAGATGGATCTGGAATCGGCGAGAAAGACAGGAGCTATGGCTTTATTCGGTGAGAAATACGGCAGTACTGTCCGGGTTGTTTCCATGGGTGATTATTCCGTGGAATTGTGCGGCGGTACCCATGTAGCCAATACCAGCAGTATCGGAAGCATCAAGATTATTTCGGAATCCGGTATTGCGGCGGGCGTAAGACGTATTGAGGCATTGACAGGCGCCGGTGTCAGAAAATATTACGCACAGCTGGAAGAAGAACTTAATGAAGCTGCAAAAGCGGCTAAATCAGATATAGCAGGTCTTGTGAAGAAGATCGAAACAATGCAGGAAGAGATGAAAGCATTGCATAGCGAGAATGAGCAGTTAAAGAGCAAAATCGCGAATGCATCGATCAGGGATGTAATGGATCAGGTTGTTACTGTATCTGGCGTTAAGTTGCTGGCGACAAGAGTGGAGGGGGTTGATATGAACGGACTTCGTAATCTTGGAGACCAGTTAAAGAATAAGATCGGTGAGGGAGTAGTTGTTCTTGCGTCAGCGGAAGGCGACGCAAAGGTGAGTCTGCTTGCTATGGCGACAGATGAGGCACAAAAGAAGGGCGCTCATGCCGGAAATCTTATCAAGGCAATTGCTGCCATTGTCGGTGGCGGCGGAGGCGGTCGCCCGAATATGGCTCAGGCCGGAGGCAGGAATCCGGCTGCGATCGGAGAGGCTCTGGAAGAAGCTTCAAAAATACTTGCAGGACAAATTCAATAATTTAGGAGGTAGTTATGCGAAATTTAGCAAAGCGCGCGGTAACATTGGCTTTGAGCCTTGTGTTTGTATTGTCCATGACAATCATGACATTTGCGGCTGACGGCGATGTTACAAAGACTGTAGACGGATTAAAAGTCACAGTTCACACAGACAGCGAAGAATACGCTGAGGGGGAGGCTGTGAAGTTTACCCTGACTTATGAAAATCAGAATAATTATGATCTGGAAAATATCAATGCCAATTTTGTCCCGGATAATTCCATTGAATATGACAAACTGGAATGGCAGAAGAATAAGCTGGTAGCAAGCCTTAAGGCAGGCGAAACCGCTACCGTTTCCTTTACCACAAAAGGGGAAGCGCACAGTGAAGGCGTAGATAATACTGTAATTATTGCAGTGGCTGCAGGTGCGGCTGTTGTAGTTATTTTAATCATCATCCTGCTTGTTTTAAAGAGCAAAAAGAAGAAAAATATCGCTGCATCCATGATGGCAGGTATTCTTCTTGCAGGTTCCCTTGCCGGATTTTCCGGAGAGGCACAGGCTGCTGTGACGAATTCCGATTATGGAAGAGTGGGCGTTCATGATCCTTCCATCGTGAAAGATACCGAAAGCGGTACTTATTATGTCTTTGGTTCGCATCTTGCTTTTGCGAAATCTCAGGATCTGATGAAATGGAGTATGGTAAATACAAATGTGAATTCACATTCTGAAGAATTGTTCGGTGATATCTGGAATAATTATTGTATTACGGATAAGAACAATAAACTGGCCGGAAATATGTGGGCTCCGGATGTGATCTGGAACGAAACCATGGGTAAGTGGTGCATGTATATGAGTATCAACGGAAACGACTGGCACTCGGCAATTGTTCTGTTGACCGCAGATAACATCGAAGGACCGTATGAGTATGTGGATGAGGTTGTATTTTCCGGATATGACGGAAGCGCAGCCGGTGATATTAAATCTTCCAACATGATCCTGAACAAGAAGATCACATATGGTGAGAAGACAGACGCAAATCTGAAATTTACCATTCAGTATCAGGAGGCAACAGAAGTTAAGACGAGAGAAGAGATCGCTGATATCAGACAGGTGCTTGGCTTGAAAGATGATGAAGCGCTTCCGTCCAGATATAACAATACGGATCAGGCAAAGGTCAATTGTATTGACCCGAATGTGGAATATGATGAGAACGGCGATCTCTGGCTGACCTATGGATCATGGTCTGCAGGTATCTTCCAGATCAAGCTGGATCTGGAAACAGGACTTCGTGATTATGATTACAAAGAATATGGTGACTATGTAAAGGACAAGGTAGATCCGTATCTTGGATATAAGATTGCCGGCGGTTATTATAACTCCGGTGAGGCACCATATATTGTGAAGACAGATAAATATTACTATCTGTTTGTATCTCTGGGTAACCTGGAGGCAAGCGGCG
>CADBTR010000116.1 GCA_902797675.1 uncultured Lachnospiraceae bacterium | reverse complement strand
GTCCATGTCCAACCATTAGGTAAATTAAATTGAATTTCAGTAGTAATATCTTTAATCGTTCCATCACTAAACTTCTCATAATAAACGACAACAGTATTTTAATTCACATAAAATGCTCTGTATCTGATGATGTCTATTCTGCCATTTTTTATTCTAAACACAATACGGCTTTTTACATTATTCCGATAAATTCACAAATATCATTCCGATACTCTTGGCATTATTCCGATAAAGTGGTATAATAAGAAAAGACGGAGGTATGAGCAATGTTTATGACAGTAACACAAGCTGCCGAGAAGTGGGGTATTTCCGACAGAAGAATACGAGTTCTTTGCTCGGAAGGTAAAATTCCCGGAGCAATACATGAGGGACGTGCGTGGAAGATCCCCGTAGATGCGGTAAAGCCTGCGGATGGACGTTATAGATCAAGTGAGAGTCTGCTTACGCAAATTGATCGAAAAAAAGCGGAACTGGACAAAAGAAGACCTTTAACGGAAGGTGAATTGGAACGACTGAATGAAGAGTTCGTTGTGGAATACACATATAATTCAAATGCCATTGAGGGAAATACCCTGACACTGAGAGAGACCGACCTTGTTTTAAGAGGGTTGACGATAGACCGTAAACCGTTAAAGGATCATATGGAGGCAGTCGGACATAAAGAAGCATTTGACTTTGTGAGTATATTGGTAAAGGACAATGTTCCGATAAGTGAGAGCATTATAAAACAAATACATTTTCTTGTGCTTGCAGATAAAAAAGATGACCGGGGAGTATATCGCAGGGTTCCGGTTCGTATCATGGGTGCACAGCACGAGCCTGTTCAGCCTTATCTGATTCAGCCTAAAATGGAGCAACTTCTCTTGGATTTTTCAGAAAGCAAAGAACATATTGTAATAAAACTTGCCAGATTTCATATCGAATTTGAAGCGATACATCCTTTTATTGATGGCAACGGAAGAACAGGTAGATTGCTTGTGAATCTGGAATTGATGAAAGCAGGATATCCTCCCATTGATATTAAATTTACGGACAGGATTGCCTACTATAATGCCTTTGATGAATACCATGTAAAGCATAACCTGGCTGCAATGGAGAATTTGTTTGCAGGATATATAAACGCAAGGCTTGACACATATCTTGGAATGTTGGAAGAATAAAGCAAATAATTTTTTTGATTTAACTATCAAATATTTATAGAGGCAGACATACAGGGGCTAGCATGTGCTTGTAAACAAGCCTTATTATAAAAATAGAGAAAAACTGTTATATCCCGATGCTTTAGCATCTTGGGTAGTTCAATGTTCACAGTAACTATGGGAGAAGGATTATGGAAAATGATCATGTGAATCAGGAAGATCTTGAGAGGCGTTTATCTGCCGCAGAGGAGGAAATCCGCAGGCTGCGTCTGGAAGTACAGCAATTGCAGGCTGCATCCGGAATTGTAAACCTTCGTTCGCCGTATCAGTCTCGTATGGAGCAATCGCAGCCGCAGACACGGCAGAATCAGGCACAGATATCGCAGAATCAATCGCAGATATGGCAAAATCAGCCGCAGATGGCACAGAATCAATTGCAGGCACGGCAGAATCAGCCCCAAATGCCGCAAATTCAGCCGCAGAAGATTCAAAAGAATACGGAATCCTTTGTGGGAAAGCATCTGATGGCGGTTATGGCTTCCGTTTTGATCTTTATCAGTCTGATTCTGCTGGCAAAGGTGATCACGCCGATGCTCACGGACGGGATCAAGATATTTTTAATGTTTGCGTTAAGTTTCGCATTCGCCGGATTTGGCCTGTATCAATATTATCAAAAAAAAGAGCAGCCCTTTTATCTTGTGTTGGGAACATGCGGAATAGGGGCGATTTATGTATCGTTGTTTGTGACGGCGATCTATTTTCAGGCATTGTCAGAAGTGCCGCTGTTTGTTCTTTTACTGATCTGGGCAGTTGCGGTATTAAAATTATCCGTGTTTAAACCGGTATTGTTTCAGGCGATCGGAAATGCCGGTATTGTGATTTCGGTGTTTTTCGGCGTGCTGCAATGCGTGGGAGAACATGATGAAACAAAGTTTTTGATTTTAACTGTTTATTTTCTTGCGGGGGCAGTGATTTACCTGATTGCCAACAGAAAGGATAAAATCGCACTATGTACAGAGGCGGGAATCCAGACTATATCTGTATTTATGATCCTGTTTGGGACAGTGGAAATTGATCAAACTTCGGTTTCGTTTTTGATGATCGGTTTTATAGTCCTGATGATCGGAATTTTGATTTTTGGAATACCCGATGGAAAAAAGAAATATGGGACGGTGTCGGGAATATTCGGAATCCTGTATACCTTATTGCTGTCTTTTGGAATCATGCAGCTATATCAGGTGGAATCGGGAGAATGGAAAGCAACAGAAGTGCGGACGATTATGATCTTATGTACGGCTGTCTTCACATATATCCTGCTGGAGTACAAAAAACGGGCGCAACAGGTCGCAGGACTTCTCTGGGAGGTTTTGTGCGCGGTTCAGGTGATCTTATGCTGTGCGGATCTTCGCGATTATAATGAGATACTGGGTACGGCGCTTCCGGGGATTCTATGGATAGGATACGGCATTTATTCGGGCAGGCTGTTTCCGAAAATATTGGGGTTATGTACGGTTCCGTTTTTATTCCATGACGATATGAGTCTGCAACTTGCGTTATTTTATACCGTGATTCTTTGCGCCGTCTGTCTTGCGGGAATGTATCTCAGAAAAGATCAATACAACGTCTGGTTGAAGAGTGCGGTCTGTGTGATACTTTATTTTGCACTGCATACCATAGACGAGTGGGAACTGGCAGGAGTCGGGGATCTCACGCTTGATGTGATACAGATGTTTGTTTTGATCGGACTTTGCATCGCAGCGGAAAAAACAAAATTCTTTTATCATTTTGCGACGGGAAAAGAAGAAAAGACATTTCAGTTCACAATCCGGATCATTCATGCGCTGTTGATGATGGAGATCCTGGGAGTGGTGACTGATTACGAGAATAAGGGAATCTTATTGTTTTTGTCTATGCTCATGGCGGTTGCGCTTTTTGCATCCAACGTGGCGGCGCAGATGAAAAAGAAGATTTATCAGGTATATATCGGGGTGAAATTTACCATTCTGATGATTACGTTTATGTCTGTCTTTGATGCGGAGAATTATATATTCAGTATCGGATTACTGGCTTTTGCGATTGTTTGCGTATTTGCCGGATTTCAGTGGAAAGCGAAAGGACTTCGCATATACGGATTGCTTTTGTCCATGATCTGTGTGGTGAAATTGATTTTATTTGATATCAAATATGAGGATACCCTGTGGATGGCGATTTCTTTTCTGGTATGCGGAATGCTTTGTTTCGGGATCAGCCGCCTGTATTATGCGGCGGAGCGGAAATTGGAGGGAGCTGTATCTGAGCGAGGGTAAAGGTTGTTACTGATTTCAATCAGATTTCTGTAACTTGTTTTTTACGAGTAACTCGACTAAAATTATGAGTTTTGGAAATTTGCTGTGAAAAGATTAAAAAATATAGAGCGGGAGGTTTTCTATGGAAGTAAAACGGGAATTGGAATATACGGAATTAAAAATGAGTTGCAGTCCTAAAGAATTTTCTTTTCAAAGTACGGCGGAATTAAAGCCTTTAGAAGGGATCATCGGGCAGGAACGCGCGGTGAAGGCATTTGATTTCGGACTTTTGATGAAAATGAAGGGATATAATATCTATATGGCAGGACCTTCGGGAACGGGAAAGACTTCATATGCAAAGGAAAGCGCAAAAAAACAGGCGGCAATAGAACCGGTTCCTTCGGATTGGTGTTATGTGCATAATTTTCAGAATCCGAAGAAACCTCTGGCATTGGAATTTGTCCCGGGAGACGGAAAGAGATTCAAAGAAGATACGGAAAAACTGGTGGAACTGATACAGAAGGAGATACAGAAGGCATTTTCCGGAGACGATTACGATAACAGGAAGAATGAGATCAAGCACCGGTTTGATGAAAAACAGGATGCGTTGCTGGATGATATCACGAATCTTGCGGAGCAATACGGATTTACAGTGACCATGACAAATGCAGGCGTGTCATTCCTTCCGGTTGTGGACGGAAAAAATATTGAACAGGAAGATTATGACGCATTGCCGGAGGATGTCAAGGAAACCATTGATAAGAATTCGGATCTTGTGCAGGAAAAAATGAATCCGATCTTGCACTCTCTGCGGGAACTTGAAAAAAATGCGGAAAAAGAGATGGATGAGTTGGAGCGGGAAATCGGAATGTACGCTATAGGCGGACATATCAGGGACATGAAGGAAAAATATCCGAAGTATCCGAAGGTGCTCGATTATCTGGAGGCACTTCAAACGGATGTGCTGGATCATATCGATGAATTTCTGGAAGATGAGGCGGATGACGAAGAAGAAGGCGGTCTTGCGGCTCTGTTAGCCATGAACGGGAGAAATCAGGAGGAAGATATTACCCAGAAATACCGGGTGAATCTGATTGTAGATAATTCGGAGACAAAGGGGGCGCCGGTGGTTGTTTCTTTTAATCCGACTTATAGTAATCTTTTGGGCGAAGTGGAATACGACAGTGAATTCGGAAGTTTGAGTACGGATTTTATGAAAATTAAGGGCGGTCTGATCCATCAGGCAAACGGCGGTTATCTGATCGTGCAGACCCAGGATATTCTGACTTTGCCTCAGGCATGGGAGACGCTTCGGCGTGTGATCAAGACAAATGAGATCGACATGGATTCCATGCGTGATTCTTCCCAGGGGATGGCGGTTGCCACGTTGAAACCGGAACCGATTCCGGCAAAATTGAAAGTGATCATGATCGGCAGCGATTATTATTATGAATTATTAAATGCAACGGATGAGGAGTTTGATAAATTTTTTAAGATCTGTGCGGAATTTGATGATGAAATGCCTTGTAATCATGAGAATATGATGAAAACAGCGCAATTTATCAAAAGTTTTGTAGAGCGGGAAGGCATTCCGGAATTTGACGTGTCGGCGGTTTGCGCGATGATGGAGTATTCTTCGAGAATGACCGGAAGACAGGATCGTCTGTCCACCCGTTTTAACCGTCTTGTGGAGATTCTGGGAGAAGCCGCCACATGGGCGAAGATGGATCAGAAGGAAATCGTGACCGCTGATTATATCCGGAAAGCGATTTATGAAAAAGAACAGCGGATGAAGCTTTATGAAGAAAAACTGGATGATATGCTGCGGGAGAATGTGATCATGATCGATACGGATGGAAGAAAGATCGGTCAGATCAACGGTCTTGCGGTTCTGGATGCGGGAAATTATGAATTCGGCAATCCTACGAGGATCACAGCCACCACTTATATCGGGGAATCCGGTATTGTCAATATTGAGAAAGAAGCGCACATGAGCGGTCAGACCCATGATAAAGGGGTGCAGATCATAACCGGATTTCTGGGACAGACCTATGCCCAGAAGTGTCCGCTTTCCGTGTCCTGCCGCGTATGCTTTGAACAGAATTACAGCGGGATTGACGGCGACAGCGCCTCAAGCACGGAGTTGTATTGTATCTTATCTTCCTTATCCGATATTCCGATCAGACAGGATCTGGCAGTGACGGGTTCTGTCAATCAAAAAGGGGAAATACAGGCGATCGGAGGCGTTACGCATAAGATCGAAGGATTTTTTGATCTGTGCAAAAAACGGGGACTGACGGGAAAACAGGGTGTGATCATTCCGCTTTCCAATGTGAAAGATCTGGTATTAAAAGATGAGGTTGTTGAGGCGGTAAAGAAGAAAGAATTTCATATTTATCCGATCTCGTATATTGATGAGGGACTGGAACTTTTACTTGATTATCCGGCAGGAGAGAAAGATGAAAACGGCGAATTTCCGGCGGACAGCATTCACGGGAAAGTGATGGCGAAATTGAAACTTTTTAACGAAGCGTCGAAGGAATGATGATAATTGTTATCACTTATCATAAGGGGTTCAGGGTTGAAGAATCGGGATATCTGTGATACTATAGTTGAAGTTAGAAAACACTAACAAAAAACGAAAAGGAGTGTCATGATGAATAGTTATCTTGAGATTGAAAAAGTAATCGGCAGAGAGATTCTGGATTCCAGGGGAAATCCGACGGTTGAGGCTGAAGTGACCCTGATCGACGGTACTGTAGGAAGAGGAACCGCACCAAGCGGAGCTTCTACAGGTGAGTTTGAAGCGCTGGAGCTTAGAGACGGGGATAAAGCGAGATACCTTGGAAAAGGTGTTCAGAAAGCAGTTGAGAACATCAACACGATTATCGCCGATGCCATTACCGGATTGAATGCCTCTGACACATATGCGGTTGATGCTGCGATGATCAAGGCTGACGGAACAAAGGACAAGTCAAAACTCGGAGCAAATGCGATCCTTGCTGTTTCTATTGCAGCGGCAAGAGCGGCGGCAAACGCCCTTGAGATTCCACTGTACAGATTTTTGGGCGGCGTGAACGGAAACAGACTGCCGGTTCCTATGATGAATATTTTAAACGGTGGAGCACATGCGACAAATACCGTAGATACACAGGAATTCATGATCATGCCGGTGGGCGCGCCTTCTTTCAAGGAAGCACTCAGATGGTGCGCAGAAGTATTCCATGCGCTTGCATCGATCTTGAAAGCAAAAGGACTTGCCACATCCGTAGGTGATGAGGGAGGTTTCGCGCCGAATCTTTCCAGCGATGAGGAAACCATCGAGACGATTCTGGAAGCAGTGAAGAAAGCCGGATATGAGCCGGGCAGGGATTTCATGATCGCCATGGATGCCGCTTCTTCTGAGTGGAAGAGTGAGAAAGGCAAGGGCTTCTACAAATTGCCGAAAGCCGGAACCGAATATACTTCCGATGAGCTGATCGAGCATTGGGCAACTTTGGTTGAGAAATATCCGATCATCTCCATTGAGGATGGTCTTGACGAGGAAGACTGGGAAGGCTGGAAGAAACTTACAGACCGCCTTGGCGACAAGGTACAGCTTGTAGGTGACGACCTGTTCGTAACAAATACGGAGAGACTTTCCAAGGGAATCGGCATGGGAGCAGGAAATGCAATTTTGATCAAATTAAATCAGATCGGTTCTGTTTCCGAGACACTGGAAGCAATCAAGATGGCTCACAATGCAGGATATACCGCAATTTCTTCTCATCGTTCCGGCGAGACAGCCGATACAACGATCGCAGATCTTGCTGTTGCACTGAACACCTGCCAGATCAAGACGGGCGCACCTTCCAGATCCGAGAGAGTTGCAAAATACAACCAGCTTCTCAGAATTGAGGAAGAATTGGGCGATTCCGCACAATATCCGGGCATGAGCGCATTTCATGTAAAGAGATAAAGACAGCTGTTTTGCTGTTATAATAGCGGGAAAAACGGTGGAAAATCATATTCCGCCGTTTTTTTTTATATTGAAATTCCTTTCATCTCTTGGTATAATTACAATATCATATAATTATTCAGCACAATAGATAGCGAAAGGTGTTGAATGCTTGCATTCATAAGCCTTTTGATTGGAGGATGAAAAAATGGCAGAAAACAGTAAAAAAAATCCATACGAGGGAACACAGACGAAGAAAAACCTGGAAGCGGCATTTGCGGGAGAATCCCAGGCGCGCAACAAATATACTTATTTTGCGTCCAAGGCAAAGAAAGAGGGATTTGAGCAGATTTCCGCAATTTTCTTAAAAACCGCAGACAATGAAAAAGAGCATGCGAAGATGTGGTTTAAGGAATTAAACGGAATCGGAAGTACGGTAGAAAATCTGGAAGCAGCTGCCAATGGCGAAAATTATGAGTGGACAGATATGTACGAGGAGTTCGCAAAAACCGCCGAGCAGGAGGGATTTCCGGAACTGGCTGAAAAATTCCGCATGGTCGGTGAGATCGAGAAAAAGCATGAGGAGCGTTATCGGGCGTTGCTTCGCAATGTTGAGATGCAGGAAGTATTTAAAAAGAGTGAAGTTAAAGTCTGGGAGTGCCGGAATTGCGGTCATATCGTTGTGGGAACAGAGGCGCCGGAGGTATGTCCGGTATGCGCGCATCCAAGATCTTATTTTGAAGTGCATGCGGAGAATTACTAAAACAGACGATTTTTGGGGAGATCCGGGGCTGATTCAGATATAAACGGTTGTTTATAGAGGAGCTTTTTATGAAAGAAATGTTTATCTCATGGTTGGAGGATTATGACAACGAATCAAAGCTGTTTTTGTTGAGCGGACTGATCGTTGCGCTGGCTGTGATAACGATCCTGTTGCGAAGACGCAGTATTGAGGAAATGCAGCAGCGCGCCATGATCCAAAAGGTATTGGAACAGATGCTCCATGCTTTTGCGAAGACCATTGATAAAAAAGATGAATATACCAGAGGTCATTCCTTTCGGGTGGCCTTTTATTCGGAAAAACTGGCGAGAAAGATCGGATATTCGGAAGTGGATGCGCGGAGGGTGTATCATATTGCCCTGATGCATGATATCGGAAAAATCCTGATTCCCATCGAGATTTTAAACAAGCCGGAAAGATTAACCGATGAGGAATACGAGATCATCAAGTCTCATCCTGCCATCGGAGAAGAGATTTTAAATGAGATCACCTCTTTTCCGGAGTTGTCTTTGGGTGCCGGCTATCACCATGAATGTTATGACGGAAGCGGTTATCCTCACGGGGCAAAGGGGGATGAGATTCCGAAGATCGCCCAGATCATTGCGGTTGCGGATACTTTTGACGCCATGTTTTCCACCAGACCCTATCGGAAACAGATGGATCTGGAGGATGTGCTGGAGGAGATTAAAAAGAATAAAGGAACGCAATTTAATCCGGAATATGCCGAGGCATTTATACAAATGGTACGGGAGGAAGGATTAGAGGCAGGGGAGCGCAAGGATGATGTGCAGTGGTGGTGACGGGATTTGTCTGTTTTAACATAGAAATTTGTTCACTTCCCGATTCCGAAAAGACGAAAGAGTTTTTCCCAAAAGCTGAGTTTTTCTCAGCTTTTGTTGTGTTTGTTGAACGGCAGGGCTAAAGCCATGCGACATTCAAGCATCACATTAGACCATATTGTTTTAATTGTTCTTTATTTACAAATAAAAAAGATTGTGGTATACTCCATAGTTAGTCGAATCTAACAAAGACAATAAAGATATGCCGCTGACCGGAAGGTAGGGGGGATACATATTGTAATGGGAGGAATCATCATGTCAGAACAGAAAAAAGAAGTCATCCGTTTTTCGGATGTAGTGAAGATATTCGGCAAGGGAGAGGCAGAGCAGATCGCGGTAAATCATGTAAATTTTTCCATCAATGAGGGAGAATTTGCCGTGATCCTCGGACAATCCGGAGCAGGAAAGTCAACTGTATTGAATATGCTCGGCGGTATGGATGTACCGACTTCCGGAACTGTCCTTGTGGACGGAAAGGAGGTATCGGCAATGAATGATAAGCAATTGTCGAAATACCGGGCGGATACGGTCGGCTTTATTTTTCAATTTTACAACCTGATCTCGTCCATCACGGTTTTGGAAAATGTGGCGCTGACGAAAAGCATTGTAAAAGACGCCGCAGATCCCATGGAGATGTTAAAAAAAGTGGGATTGGAAAATCATGCGAGAAAATTCCCGTCACAATTATCGGGAGGCGAGCAGCAGAGGGTTTCCATTGCCAGAGCATTGGCAAAACGCCCGAAGATCATCATCGGCGATGAACCTACGGGAGCATTGGACTCCGAGACAGGCAAAATGGTATTGAAATTATTGGCGGAAACGGCAAAAAAGAGCGGCGAGACCGTGATCATCGTGACGCACAATGCGGATATCGCAAAAATCGCGGATAAAGTGATCCGCATGAAAAACGGCAAGATCAGAGAAATCATTGAAAATGAACATCCCCTTTCGGTCGAGGAGGTGGAGTGGTAATGCTTTTGCGAAAAACCTTACGAGAAATGCGGGATGATATCGGTCAATATTTTGCAATCTTTATTCTGGTCGCTATCGCCGTTTCCATGTATCTTTGCATGAGTGGAGATTCCGTGGGCGGTCGTCAGGCGCTGGAGCGATTCGAGAAGAAAACGGATTTTGCCGATTGCTGGATTTATGGAGAACGCTTTGATCAAGAGGAGCTGGAAGCGATACGGGAACTTGATTTTGTCGAAAATGCGGATCTTCGCATGAAACTGGATGGAAGTGCGCCGGATTATAATGATGTGGAAATGCATATTTACATTCAGGAGGAAAATCATATCAACCGCCCTCTGACAGCTGACGGCGAGGACTTTGATCCGAAAGATAAAGACGGGATCTGGCTTAGCAATAAATTTGCCGAAGCCCATAAGATTAAGGTCGGCGATGAATTGACCGTGGCGTATGAAGGCATGAAGATCACGAAAAAGGTCAAAGGTCTGATCATGACGCCGGAATATATCTATATGATCGCAAAGACCGATTCCGATACGAATTTTGCGAATATCGGCTATGTATATCTGTCTGCGGAGGCAGTCAGGGAAGTCATAGAAAACTTCACCGGAAAATCCTTTGAGGGCAGTATTCCCTATACGCAGATCATGGTTCGTGCAAAAGAGGGGATCTCCATTATGGACAGACAGAAGGAGATGGGAAAAGCCCTGGACGATGACTATGCGGTTATGGCGGACAGTTCCATGATTATCGGTCATGAGCGTTATGTCAGCGAATTAAAACAGCATGAGACATTTTCGTATACATTTGCGGTGCTCTTTATCGCAATCGTCGTGATGATCATTTCTTCCACCATGAAGCGTATGGTGGAAAAGCAGAGAACGGAGATCGGTACCATGAACGCCTGCGGGCTTCCGCTGCATAAGATCATTTTGCATTATTTAAGTTACAGTCTGATCGTTGCGCTTCTTGGAATGATTGCGGGCAGTATTGCCGGATATTATATGGCAAAAGCAGTGGTTGCAATGTTTACAGAATATTATGTGATACCGGATGAGACGGTAGGAATCAGCCCTATATTTGCTCTTGTGCTGTTTATTGTATTGGCTTCCTGTATGTTGTCATCGTATCTTTCCTGCCGGAAGATTCTTCATATCAAACCGGCAGAGGCTTTAAGACCGGCACCGCCGAAGTCTGTGAAATCAACGGGTTTGGAGAAATTACCTTTTTGGGACCGGCTGGGCTTTACGCTGCAATATATTTTGCGCGGAATGGCAAGGGCGAAATTCCGGGTATGCATGGCGTTAGTCGGAACCGCATTTTCCATGATGCTGATCGTATTTTCCTTTGGCTGCAATTCTCTTGTAGACCAGACGGTAGACTGGATGTTTGGAAAAATCCAGAATTTCAAATATCAGATGGTGGTATCGGACGGAGCAGATCCGGAAAAGATAGATGATCTTTGCAGGAACCTAAAGGGGGAAGTAGTGCAGCAGTCAAAAATTGAACTTTCAGGGGTAAAAAAACATGCGGAGAATCAGGATAAATCCACCCATACATTGACCGTGACCGAGGGAAAAGGCTTGTATCATATCACGGATAAAAATACAGATGTTACCGAAATCTCTGCGGGAACGGTGGCGCTGACGTATCGGCTGGCGAAAAAACTGGGCGTGTCTGTGGGTGATACGATCTATTGGCATCTGTATACGGAAAATGAATGGTATGAGTCGAAAGTAGGGGTAATCAACCGGAGTCCGGAGACATCGGGTATTACCATGCTGCGGAAAGATTATGAGGATTTGGGATGTGAATTTACGCCGTCACTTCTGGTGACCGATCACAAGCCGAAGATTGATAAAGAGAAAGACGATATTACGGCTGTTTATAATATGAGCGAATTAAAGGAAACGTTTATCGAGGGATATCAGGTTGTTCAGATTCTGGTATGGGCGATGATGCTCTTTTCCCTGGTACTTACCGTTGCAACGCTGTACAGCTCCGCCAATGTCTCCTTTCATGAACGGTTGCGTGAATATGCTACTTTGAAGGTTTTGGGATTTTCCACCGGAAGCATCCGGAAACTTATTCATGTGGAAAATATCATACTTACCCTGATCGGCGCTCTGCTTGGATCGCCCCTTGCTCTGCCGGCACTGATCTGGATGATGAATTCCAATGGGGAAAATTTTGATTATTATCTGTCGATACCGGGGTACGCTTATCTGTTCAGCGGTTTATTTATTCTTTTCGTCTCTGTTTTTGTGGGATTTTTATTCTCCCGGAGAATACGCAGGCTGGATATGGTAGAAGCGTTAAAAGGAGCGGAATAATTACCATTCACAGCCACTTCCCCCTGCATTCGCAAAGGCGGATAAATAGTAACATGAAATAAGAAAAAATGAATAGGTACTTGAATTTTCTCACAATTTGTGGTAACATTGATGAAAATGTTGAAAGAGCAAGTAACCGATAAGCCCCGGACAGAGAGCGGTATCAAGGCTGGAAGTACCGTACGGAAGAGATTGGCGAAGACCCCTCCGGAGTTGCAGCATGAGAAAGCAAATGCTGACGTTGTCGCACGTTACGCGAATCAAGAGGCGGATTTTTTTGAAAGATTCGTGAAACAGGGTGGAACCGCGGAATTTGGTAAAGATAATATTTCGCCCCTGACCGGTGGGTCAGGGGCTTTCTTTGTAGCAACAGGGCATCAGTGCCAGCCGGGCTTGCACAAGCTGGCATTAGATGCCCGCAAGAACAGCGAGAGGCTGTGCTTCGAG
>CADBTR010000115.1 GCA_902797675.1 uncultured Lachnospiraceae bacterium | reverse complement strand
GTAGCCCACTACGGCTGCGTTTTTGTCAGACGAGCCTCACGCACCATTCGGCGCCCTCTGTTCAAGTTATTTTCCAACAGTTCCTTACTTTTTTAGCATTTGCTTAGAAGTATTTCCAAAAAAGAATATGATATTCAAAAAAGTGATGTTAAGTAAAAAAAAATGTGTTATACTAACCTACGGAAAACTTTGAAAGGCAGAATGCTTATGAAAGCGATAAAATATGCAATTATCAAGATTATTATATTATTTACCATATTGGCAGGTGTTATAGTAGCGTATTTTGTTTTTACTTATGACGCGCCTACAGATCCTACCAAAACCATCAGTACCGCAACCCTTCCTGTTGTCACGATGAAATATCAGAATATGGAGATCAATACGCTGCCGGGGTATACGACGGAAATGCAGGGACAATATATGCGCGACGCCATCGCTCCCTATGAGCACGAGGGAACGGTTGAGCTGGATATCAGGCGTCATGGGAATGTCATTGCGGAAATATCCTATGAGATCCGGACGGTGGATACGAAACGACTGATCGATGCAAATCCCGTCAAATCGTGGATTACGGAGGGAGAAGGTCTGAATATCACATTGACGATGTCGGGAATTCTAAAGCCGGATGAGGAATATCTTCTGATCCTGAAGGTGGTGACGGAAACCCACGGCGATGTTTATTATTATGTACATCTGCAGGACGCAACGAATAATGACATCAACTCTCAGCTGGCGTTTGTGTATGATTTCAGCAGACTGACCATAAGCAAACAGGCGGCAGACACCTATGGAAGTTATCTGGAATATGATGCGTCCCGGGATCAGTCAAATCTTGCCTATGTCAATATCAAATCCAGCTACGAGAATATCAATTGGGGAAATCTGCAGGTGACGAGAGAGACGGAGCCGGTGGTCACCATCAAAGAGATCATGGGAAATATCGGCTGCTATGAATTACAATATAAAGTGCGGGCAAAGGATGAGTACGACAACGACCAGTTTTATAATGTTACGGAATATTTCAGGCTTCGCAGTACGGAATCGGCCATGTATCTTGATTCCTATGAACGTCATGCCAATCAGATCTTTGCTCCGACCACTCAGAGCATTTCTTCCACGAGGATCAATCTGGGAATTGATGACGATCAACAGATCCATTATAAGACGAGTCCTACCGGTTCCTATGTTTCCTTTGTAAAAGAGGGCAGCTTATTTCTTCTGGATATGGAGCACAACAAAGTAACGGAAATATTTTCCTTTGAAAAACTTACGGAAGATGATGTACGGATAGATCATGAGCGCTTTGATATCGAGATCCTTTCTACCGACGGGGATGGAAATGCCATGTTTCTGGTATACGGTTATATGGCGAAAGGGGCTCATGAAGGACAGGTGGGGGAAGGACTTTACAATTATAATTATAAAAAGAACCAGGTGGAAGAACTGGTATTTGTGCCATCGGATAAACCCTTTGACATTTTTAAGGACAGCGTGGGGAAATTTGCCTATCTCTCGGAAGACAACCTGCTGTATTTTATGATCGGAAACAGTATTTATACCATTACGATGGACAGCAACGAATATATGCAGCTTGTGACCGGATTGTCCGGGGGAAATTATATTATCAATGAATATAATAACATTCTTGCATGGCATGAAAACGCCAGCCTTTACGATGCACAGAGCATACGGGTCATTGATGTGGACGCGAAAAAAGATTATACCATTGAGGCGGCAGAGGGGGAAAGACTGCAGGTGGTAGGCTTTGTAGGGAATGATCTGGTGTACGGAACCGCGCGTGTGTCGGAAATTCATCAGGATCAGGCAGGAAATACCATATTTCCGATGTATAAGCTGAATGTGGCAGTATATGACAGTGAAGGGGAAAATGCAGAGAGTAAGGTGGAGACTTATGAGAAAGCCGGAGCATACATTGTCGGCGTTACGATCAGCGACAACGTTATGACACTGAAACGGCAGGCAAAAGATGAGGCGGGAAATTATTACGATATCGAGGATGATAAATATGTCAATAAAAAACTTGAGATTTCCCAGCCGGTAGAGATTTCTGCCATGACTACAGAATTAAAAAAGACGGAAGTGGTGCTCAAGCTTGCTTATACGATTACTGCGAAGAATAAGCTGGCAGTCAGAAAAGCGCCGGAGATCTGTTTTGTAACAGCGAATACATTGAATCTGGATCAGTCGGAATATGTTACGGATAATTATTATGTATATGGAAACGGCAGACTTGCCGGGATCTGCAGCAGCGTTCGGGATGCCATCGAAAAGGCGAATGAACTGTTCGGAACGGTGATCCGCGACGACGGCAGATTGTTCTGGGCGAGATGCAGTAAGCCGGAGCTTGTCAAACTCAGTGACACGACGGCACTGGTGGCGAAAGCTTATCAGAGCATGGAACAGGTTATGGCTGATACGGATTATGAGGTGACAGATGTATCCGGCGTTGACATGTCGGCACTGTTATACTTCGGCATGCGGGATCTTCCGGTCATTGTGTGGAGTGATACCTATGGTCCGATGATCTTGTCAGCCTACTCCGGCTATCAGGGAAATATCGATACGCTGGCATTTACGCTTTGCAGAACGGGAGAAATTATCAAGCTTTCCTATGGTGAAGCGCAAAATTTATTGCAGGCTTCTCAAAATATCTTTTATGTGTTGGAGAGCAGAAAAATCGAGTAGAGAAAATCCCGAAACCTTTAAGCGGGCTTCGGGATTTTTTGCTTCTTATTTTGCAGCTTTTTCGTTAAGATAATCGTTTAGTGCGGCAGTGATCTCATCCGGATCAAGACCATGGACGATGCAGGCCTCTTCCAGAGATTCTCCCTGGGCTGACGGACAGCCGATGCAGTGCATGCCTGCGGACATCAGGACCGGTATCAGATCCATATCTATATTGATGATGTCAGCGATAATCATATCTTTGCTAATCTTTTCCATTATTTTTGCCTCCTGTGTAGATAAGTTGTAATTTTTGCAGAGCATCTTCGGGGAGTATCACCCTCATGTGCTCTTTATAATAAGCTTCACTGACAGGGGAAAATTCCTCTGCCTTGCCAAACTCGGAGACCATATTGCAGATGATCGCAAATTCCGGAATGGTATGTGAAGAATTATCCATAATAAGATAATAACGTTTTTCCTGCTCTGAGTGATACAGAGAGTTGTGACCGTGATAGGAAGTTCCGATATAACCTGCAGCGCAGATTAAGGATTCCAGATCCGGAAACGAAAAAATACAGGTCATATTCTGCTCCGGCGGCGGAAGTGCTTTCTCCCTGGCAGTCTTGCGCGCCGCATCGATGATCTCGGAGAGCGGGATAAATTCGCGACCGGAAGAAATCTCGTTTAGCCGGCTTTTCACCTGCTGGAATAAATCATAAATGCTTGTGGATGGATTGTCAAGTACATCGTCGATCAATTCTTCCATATCATCCAGATATTCGCTGTCCAGTTCCTCATAGGGATCTTCATCCTGCATGTCTTCTTCGTCTTCCTCGTCGTCGGGAGAAAAATTGGAAAAGCGGGTATCCAGCTCTTCCGGTTCCTCTACCTTTGTAATAATCAGGATAATACTGTCGCCGGGAAGCGGGATGGCTTCGATCATCAAAGGAAGATCTTCTGCATGAAATCCAAACTCGACGGCAGCCTGCTGCATCATATCACGAAACAGCATCTTGGCTTTTTCAGTGCCGTATGCCAACTCGCTGACTTTGATCTGACGGGAGGAAAGGTCACTTTTGCTCAATGTGCACTTTATTTGATTTTCATTAATTTTCTCAATCTTCATAGACGCTCCAATCCGATTTCCAAATCAGCGGAAATCTTTGTGACGTACAGTCTTACACATATATAGTATAACCTATAATCGAACATTATGTAAAGAGGAAAATGGAAAAATTGTGAAAATATAAAAATAATACTTGACATTATTAAGCAATAATACTATAGTAATAACAGGTAGTTAATAATTTCTGTAGATTAGAATTACAGATATGATTGAAACGTTACCATTCTACGATTACGAACTAATATCATTCTTAAAGGTTTCAAAAGGAACGCGAGTCCTTCTGGTACAAAACCGGAGTACGGGAGAACGGCGCGTCATCAAGGAAATTCAAAAGAATGCGGCGGATACGGAGAGCGCGCATTCCGAGGCTTGTATTCTGAAAAGCCTTGCAATTCAAGGAATTCCCAAAATGTATGAAAGAAAAGAATCCAAACAATATGTTTATATTATGGAAGAATATATCCCCGGGGAATCATTGGCTGAATTTGTCAGGCGCGGCGGGATTTCGTCATGGCAAAGAGCTGCGGACATCATGCTCCGTTTGACGGAAATTGTGGGACAGCTACATCATCATAAGCCGGAGGGGATTTTGCATCTGGATTTGCAGCCGGGAAATGTGATGATCAGAGAGGGAGGTATTTTTTTGATTGACTTCGGAAATGCGGTTTTTCTGAATCAGGGTAGCAGGATGTATCGCAAGGGAACGCCGGGATTTGCGGCACCGGAGCAATATTCCGGGGCACCGGTGGATGAGCGTACGGATATTTATGGTCTTGGAGCCTGCTTTGCATATCTGCTGACGGGAACCGGGGGTGAAAGCGCAATTCCCGGGGCGCCGGCAAGGTATCGCAGGCTTTTGCGGGATTGCATGGAGAGGAACCCCGATGAACGAATCCGGGATACCGGAATTTTATATGAGAGACTGCGGGAACTTTCAGGAGAATTCAAAGAACAAAGAAAGGAGAGCAGGAATGATAACTACCGAAAGAATAAAGAAGGGAGCAAAGCAGAGATGAAGACCGGATTTCTTCAACATCGTCGGGAAGAATATGATAAGAGGCGGCTGCTCGTGGGAATCATGGGAACCGGAGCAGGGGAAGGCGTGACAAGTCTTGTGATCGGTCTGGGAGCTTATCTTCGGAAAAAACGGGGATGGCGTGTGGCGTTGGCGGAGATGAATGAATCCAGTGCTTTCGCAAAGATCCGACAGGCGTATTACGGCAGCGGATATGAGAAAAACCCCTTTGAGATCATGAAAGTGACCTATTGTGAGAGGGCTGCGGGAACATATTATACAAAATTGTGCAACATGGAATATGATTGCGTCATCGCGGATTTCGGCGCCGATCATGGCAGGGGAATGGAGGATTTTCTGCATTGTGACAGGAAGATCGTGCTTGCTTCGGCGAATCTGTGGAAGTATGAACAATATCTTCAATTTCATGCGCGTATCTGTGAGATACCGGGGGTAGAGAACTGGCTGTTTTTGATGACCGGGGACAAAGAGGATCTTGATATGCTTCGGAAAAAACATGGACTTAATATCGGGGAACACAGGTATTATTCTAATCCTTATCAGGTCGGGAAAGAGGGAGAAGAATATTATGAACAAGTGATCGGAGGGAAAACTATATGGCAATGATCAGAACAAAGAAGAAACAATTCGTCACAGCCTGTCTGATCGGAATGTTGATCTGCGGGATTCCTTTCGGAATCGCGGGAGGAGCGCTGCTTCACAGGCACGGAGTTTTAAAACAGGAACTTGCAAGGCTTCAGAAAGAAAAGGAAGCGGAGCATATTTATACAGCATATCGTTTCAGGGAGGATAAAAACAGGGGAGATTGCATTATGGCGGGAGATTTGGAACAGATCGACCTGGTTTCCGGCGAAGTATTGCAATTCCCGAAACGGGGGGAATTAGAGGGAAAGTATCTGTCTGCGGGAGCGAAAGCCGGCATAATTATTACCGATCCGATGCTCCTGTCGGAAGTTCAAATACAGGATGATATCAGAACCTATTATTATGATTACATTACTTTGCCGCAGGGAATCGGCGCAGGTCAGATTTTTGACATCAGGATCCGGTTTCCGGACGGGGAAGATTATGTGATCGCAGTGGGAAAACGGGCGGAGAGAGTGATGGAAGCGGGGGCGTTTATCAATGCGGATGAGAAAGAAAATCTCATGCTCGCCAGTGCTTACGCGGATATGACGGTGTATGAGGGCACAAAGATTTATGCGGCGCTCTATACATCCGATTATCAGCAGGCGGTCGCTGTGGATTATCCCTGCAATCTTTACACGAATACGCTTGCCACGTGGGATCCGAATCTGCTGCAAAAAATGGATACGGAGGAAAATCGCCGAAACAGACAGATACTGGAAGGAAACCTGTTTGATTTTATGGGTGTAACGATGGGAGGTGCGGGAACACAGACAATACAGAGCGTGACGGAAAGTCCGGCGGACATTTCTACGGAATAAAATAAAATACCACAAACATCAGGGAACGATAAAAGGGATTATCACAAAGTACCAAATCATCAGAGAGGTATTTTCTCAGATTTTCAGAAACAACTTTTATCAGGGCGGGCGGGAAAAAATGATTGCTTGATTTTCCATTCCATTTGGTATATGATAGGAAAGAAATTGCGAGGAAACGTTACGGATAGGTTTAACGTTTCCCAGATCAGAAAATTGAGGAAGGATAAGAAAAATGAGCAAAAGATGGATCGATAAGATACGGAAAGTCTGTGTGCTTTCAGGCCTTATGGCTGCGGCGATGATGCTCTCATCATGTTCCGGAGCGGCAAGAGGAAAACAGACGGATCTGAATGCATTTTATGAAATTTCATCCAGTGAAGAATATGTGGTGCTTTTGGATGGAGAAAATATCGGAAAGGGCTTTAAGAGCGGACAGGAAATATATCTGCCGTATACGCTGGTTCATGAGCAGATCAATGATAAATTTTATCTGGACCGGGAGAGGCAGCAGATTTTATATACAACGCCGACCGCCATCGAATCGGTGGAGATCGGTGCAGATACCAAAACAATGGCGTAGACAGATGATGCGTATCTGGCGCTTTCTTATGTCAAAGAACGCACGGAAGTGGATTGCCAGACTTATGAGAACCCCAACAGAGTGGAGATCGGAACCATGTTCGGGGAGGTTTCAGTGGTAAAGCCTTTGCGGGATACGGTGATCCGCCAGTATGACAAGAGCGACGCGGATTATATGGCAAAGGTTTCCAAAGGGGAAAGCCTGATCGTAAAAGAGAAAAAATCGGAAAATTGGTACAGAGTTTTGAAAGATAACGGGATCATCGGTTATATTTCCGCCGACCAGATCGGAAAGGTAAAAACAGAGACCAGAACCTGTGAGAAAAAGCTGGAAGAATATTCCCATATTGTGATGGATGATACCGTTTGTATGGGCTGGCATCAGATGGAGGGAACGGGAGGAAACGCCACGCTTAATGAGGTGACAGATTCCTGTGAGGGGATCTTGAATGTGATTTCTCCCACATGGTTTAAACTTACGGATACGCAGGGAAATATATCTTCTTCCGCCCAAAGTTCTTATGTGGATACCGCCCATGCCAAGGGAATGAAAGTATGGGCGCTGGCAGATGATTTTTCATACGGGGAAGACGGCACCTATTATGTGGCTTCGGTTCTGGCGCACTATGATACCAGACAGGCATTGATCAACAATCTTGTAAATGAAGTGAAAAATTCCGGAGCCGACGGGTTAAATATCGATTACGAAAAGATCTATGAAGAAATCGCAGATGATTATGTGGAATTTATCCGCGAGCTTTCTATAGCATGCAGACAAAATCAGCTGGTGCTTTCGGTGGATACCTATGTGGAGCAGGATTATAATACATTTTTTAACCGGAAAGCCATCGGTGAGGCGGCGGATTATCTTGTGATCATGGGCTACGATGAACATTGGGCAGGAGGAAATATGGCAGGTTCCGTGGCGTCGCTTCCTTATGTGAAACAGGGAATCGACCGGGCTGTGGCAGTTACCGACGCAAAGCGTGTGATTAACGGCGTTCCGTTCTTTACCAGAATCTGGGTGGAAACGCCGGAGGGACAGACAAACGAGGGAACTTTTGTGCAGGATGCCGCAAACGGCAATTATTGGCTTACCAGCTCTGCGGTAGCGATGGAAACTGCGGAACAGGCATTGCAGCAAAACGGCGTTCAGACAACCTGGTTGGATGATCTGGGACAATATTACGGCGAATATAAGACCGGAGAGGTGTGCACCAGAATCTGGCTTGAGGAGGAACGCTCCATCGGCGCCAAGCTGGATTATATGTCGGGAGCGGGCATCGGCGGAGTTGCCTGCTGGAAACTGGGACTGGAAAAACCGGCGGTATGGCAGGAAATTGCGGAATATGCAGGAAAATAAAAAATTATCGGGCAGGGAAGCGTTATCGCGCCCTGCACATAAAAGCCCGAAAGCATACTTTCGGGCTTTTTGCATAGATTGATACAAAGAAAACAGGTGGCAAAAGGTATGAAGATCAGTCGAAAACAGGCGGAATTCGGGATGTCGATCATCCTGTTGATCTTTGTTTATATCGTTACATCGCAATTGCCGGCGGCAGAAGCGGGAAGCAGCAAAGTGCAAAGTAAAAATAAGGTATATACGGTCATGCTGGATGCGGGACATGGCGGCGTGGATCCGGGAAAGATCTCGGTGACGGGGACGAATGAAAAAGAGATCAATCTTGCGATTGCTTTAAAAGTAAAGAAAAAACTGAAGAAAAAAGGCTATAAAGTGGTGATGAGCAGAGAAACAGATGAGGGATTGTATGAGGAGGGGGACAGAAATAAGAAAACGGCGGATTTGAAAAAACGCTGTCAGATGGCGGAAGCATCCCATTGTGACATTTTGATCAGCATACATCAGAACAGTTATTCCTCGGAGGAAGTGCGGGGAGCACAGATGTTTTATTATTCCGGCTCGGAGGAGGGAAAGAAACTTGCGGAATTATTGCAGGAACAGTTTTTGCAAGAAGTGGATGAGCAGAATACAAGAACCGTCAAACAAAATGATGATTATTATATCCTGCGCAATGTCTCCTGTCCGGCAGTGATCGCCGAGTGCGGCTTTCTCTCAAATTATGAGGAAGCGGCGCTTCTGGAAACGGAAAATTATCAGGAAAAAATAGCGGATGCCATTACACAGGGAATTGAGGCTTATTTTAAGACCGGAAGTGACTGATTCCGGTCAAAGTTCTTTAACCAGCCGTTTTCTTACGAGTAAACCCGACGAAAATTGCGGGTTGCAGAAATTCGGCAGTGAATAGTAACTTTGTGTGCGTAAATGTAAAAAAGTGCTTGTCTAAAGAGGCGGATTAGTAGTATAATAGGAACACATGATAACTTAATTTTAAGGAGGATTTTAAAGAAGATGTTAGCTAACAAAACTTACAAGTTCTGGTTTTGCACAGGTTCACAGGATCTTTACGGAGATGAGTGCCTGAGAAAGGTTGCCGAACATTCGGCAAAGATGGTAGAGGAGTTGAACAAGTCAGATAAGATCGACTATGAGATCGTTCTGAAACCGACCTTGATCAGCCAGGCATCGATCAGACAGACTTTGAACGATGCAAACAACGATCCGGAGTGCGCAGGTGTCATCACATGGTGTCACACCTTCTCTCCTGCAAAGATGTGGATCCTTGGTCTGAAGGAATTCAAGAAACCGTTATGTCACTTACATACACAGTTCAATGAGGAACTTCCGTATGATACCATCGACATGGATTTCATGAACGAGAACCAGTCTGCACATGGTGACAGAGAGTATGGACACATCGTAAGCCGTATGGGAATCGAGAGAGAGATCATCGTAGGACATTGGGCAAACGAGGCAGTACAGGAGAGAATCGGCGTATGGATGACAACAGCCATCGGCGTTATCGAATCCAGCCACATCAGAGTATGCCGTTTCGGCGACAACATGAACAATGTAGCCGTTACCGAGGGTGATAAGGTGGAAGCTCAGATCAAATTCGGCTGGGAGATCGATCATTATTGCGTAAACGATGTCGTTGAATATGTAGATGCTGTTTCCGAGGCAGATACCAACGCATTGGTAGAAGAATACTACAGCAAATATGACGTGATCGATGACGGCAGAGATGCTGCTGAATTCAGAAAACATGTTGCCGTACAGGCTCAGCAGGAGATCGGTATTGAGAGATTCCTGGTAGAGAACAATTATCAGGCAGTTGTAACACACTTTGGTATGTTGGGCGGCTTGAAGCAGTTACCGGGTCTTGCAATCCAGAGATTGATGGAAAAAGGTTATGGTTTCGGTGCCGAGGGTGACTGGAAAGTTGCTGCAATGGTACGTTTGATGAAACTCATGACAGCCAACAAGAAGGATGCAAAAGGTTCTTCCATGATGGAGGATTACACTTACAATCTTGTTCCTGGTAAAGAGGGAATCCTTCAGGCTCACATGCTTGAGGTTTGCCCGAGCGTTGCAGACGGTAAGCCGGCGATGAGAGTTTGCCCGCTTTCCATGGGTAACAGAGAGGATCCTGCACGTCTTGTATTTACAGCAAAGACAGGTCCGGCTATCGCCACATCTTTAGTAGATCTGGGCAACAGATTCCGCTTGATCATCAACGCGGTAGACTGCAAGAAGACAGAAAAGCCGATGCCGAAGCTTCCGGTTGGTACCGCATTCTGGACACCACAGCCGAACCTTACGGTAGGCGCTGAGGCATGGATCCTTGCAGGCGGCGCACATCACACCGCATTCTCTTATGACCTGACTGTAGACCAGATGGTATCATGGGCTAATTACATGGGCATCGAGAGCATTGTAATCGATGAGAACACGAACATCAGAGATTTCAAGAAAGAATTGAAGCTCAACTCCGTATATTACAAGTAAACTTAGCAGTTACACACGTTTTTTGCAGTCCCGTCGCCAGTTCGCGGCGGGATTGTGGGTGTAGAGACAGAGAAAGGAATAAAAAATGTTAGAAGAATTAAAAAAAGCCGTATATGAAGCAAATATGGATTTACCGAGATATGGACTTGTGACTTTCACATGGGGAAATGTTAGCGGAATCGACAGAGAGTCAGGTCTGTTCGTAATCAAGCCGTCAGGCGTGGATTATGATAAACTGACACCGGAAGACATGGTAGTTATGGACTTAAACGGAAATAAAGTAGAGGGAAAATATAAACCTTCATCCGACACACCGACACACCTTGAAATCTATAAGGCATTTCCGGAAGTAGGCGGTGTTGTACATACGCATTCATCTTATGCAACAAGCTGGGCACAGGCAGGAAGAAGCATTCCATGTTACGGAACCACGCATGCAGATTATATGTATGGAGAGATCCCTTGCGTGAGATGTCTGACAAAAGAAGAGATCGAGGGCGCTTATGAAGAAAATACCGGTCACCTGATCGTAAACGAATTCAACCGTATGGGCAAGGATCCGATGGCAGTTCCTGCTGTACTTTGCAAGAATCACGGACCGTTTGCATGGGGCAAGGATGCTCATGAGGCAGTGCACAATGCAGTCGTGCTTGAAGAAGTTGCAAAGATGGCTTATCGGGCAGAAACCATCAATCCGCGTATCCAGCCGGCTCCGCAGGAACTGCAGGACAAGCATTATTACAGAAAACACGGCGCTAATGCTTATTACGGACAGAACTAAGCGGCGCTATGTGGGATAAGATTGATAAGATATTAGGATCCATTGATGACTTTGTCTGGGGACCGCCCCTTATGGTATTGATTCTGCTGGGCGGAATCCTTTTGACCGTAAGATTAGGCGTCCTCCAGATCAGGCGGCTTCCGCTGGCGTTAAAGTGGATGGTGAAAAATGAAGAAAGTCAGGCGGGAGAAGTGACCTCCTTCGGAGCCCTTTGTACTGCCCTGTCTGCAACCATCGGAACGGGAAATATCGTCGGTGTGGCAACAGCTATCGGTGCCGGCGGACCGGGAGCTTTATTCTGGATGGAGGTGGCGGCTTTCTTCGGAATGGCTACAAAATATGCAGAGGGACTTCTGGCGGTAAAATATCGTGTACTGGATAAAGAAAATCATGCTCTTGGCGGACCCTTCTATTATATTGAGAAAGGAATGGGAGAGAATTTCCGGTGGCTTGCGAAACTGTTCGCATTCTTCGGTATCTGCGTAGGATTGTTTGGAATCGGTACTTTTACTCAGGTCAACGGAATCACCTCGGCAGTAAAGAACTTCTTTGATCCGGATGGAAAATATACGCCGGGAGTTCCGTTCTTTCAGGATTATTCGTGGTCTGTGATCATCGCATCACTGATCATCACGGTATTTGTGGCATTGGTACTGATAGGAGGGATCAAGAGAATTGCCAGCGTAAGTCAGGTGATCGTTCCGTTTATGGCGATCATCTATGTTGTGATCACCCTATGGCTGATTCTGGCAAATATCACAAAGATTCCGGATGCCGTCGCTGTGGTAGTCAAGGGAGCTTTTAATCCGAAGGCAGTCACCGGCGGCGTGGTGGGAACCATGATCGTTGCCATGCAAAAAGGTGTCGCAAGAGGAATTTTTTCCAATGAGGCAGGTCTGGGATCAGCACCGATCGCAGCAGCTGCGGCAAAGACAAATGAGCCGGTGAGACAGGGACTGGTATCCATGACGGGAACCTTTATCGATACCATCGTGATCTGTACATTGACAGGACTTTCCATTGTCCTTACCGGAGCATGGAAAGTGGAAGGAATCGAGGGCGTTCAGGTCACAACGAGAGCATTTCAGGACGGATTGCCGATTCCTGATGAAGTGGCGGCTTTTCTGCTGATGATCTGCCTGGTATTCTTTGCTTTCACTACGATCCTCGGATGGGATTACTATTCGGAGCGGTGTCTGGAATACCTTACGGGAGATAAGATGGCGGTGAAAGTTTACCGCTGGCTTTATATCATAGCGGTATTTATCGGACCGTATATGACGGTCAGCGCAGTCTGGACGATCGCCGATATCTTTAACGGATTGATGGCGGTGCCGAATATGATTGCATTGTTTGCCTTAAGCGGCGTCGTGGCGAAGGAAACAAAGGAATTCTTTCAAAGACATCAGGCGGCGGAAATCAAAGACTGATATTGGGAAAAATTACTGAATAATTCTTTGCCAAAATGTAAAATGTGTGAAAAAAATCGCATATTTTCAGATATGATTGGACAATATTGCTAAAAAGTGCTATACTTATTTTAACTGAAGGGTCGTAAGACTGCTTGGTAAAATAATATAGCATTTTTTAATTACAGGAGGATTTTTGAAATGAGATTTTTTGTTGACACAGCAAACGTGGAGGACATCAGGAAAGCAAATGACATGGGAGTGATCTGTGGCGTAACCACAAATCCGTCCTTGATTGCAAAGGAAGGCAGAGATTTCAACGAAGTCATTAAGGAAATCGCATCGATAGTAGATGGTCCTATCAGCGGAGAAGTAAAAGCTACGACAACGGATGCCGAGGGTATGATCGCAGAGGGAAGAGAGATTGCCAAAATTCACAAGAATATGGTAGTAAAGATCCCGATGACGGTAGAAGGACTTAAGGCAGTAAAGGTACTTTCCGCAGAGGGCGTAAAGACAAACGTGACATTGATCTTCACTGCAAATCAGGCGCTTCTTGCAGCAAGAGCCGGAGCAACTTATGTATCCCCATTCCTTGGAAGACTGGATGATATTTCAATGACAGGTGTCGATCTCATCAGACAGATTGTTGAAATTTTCCAGATGGCAGGCGATATTGATACACAGATCATCGCGGCATCCATCCGGAATCCGATCCATGTTACAGACTGTGCAATGGCCGGCGCTGACATCGCAACAGTACCGTATAAGGTAATTGAGCAGATGACAAAGCATCCTTTGACAGATCAGGGTATTGAGAAATTCGTCAAGGATTATAAGGCAGTATTCGGCGAGTAAAAGTTACTGAGAACAGTAACCAGTACATCGTAAATTTAATTGCCGGTACATTTACGCTGTACCAGTATATCGTTTCTTAATTAACCGGCTTATTTCTACTGATTTTTCTATCTGCTGCATCAGCCTCAATCAACGTAGCCCGCTACGTCTCTTTCGGCTTCTT
>CADBTR010000114.1 GCA_902797675.1 uncultured Lachnospiraceae bacterium | reverse complement strand
GGTAATTGTATAAGGTATAAAACGAATCAGGGTACCCAGCCGCAAAAGTCCCATAAGCACTAAAATAAGTCCCGCCATAATGGTCGCGATGGCAAGCCCCTGCATCCCGTTCTTTGCTACAATACCGGCCACAATCGTGGCGAAAGCAGCCGTCGGTCCCGCGATCTGAACCCGGCTGCCTCCCAGAAATGAAATGATAAATCCCGCAACGATGGCGGTATAAATACCCTGCTGCGGCTCTACCCCCGACGCTAACGCCAAGGCAATAGAAAGTGGCAATGCGATGATTGCCACGATAATTCCGGATATAAAATCTTTTACAAATTGATCTTTTGTATAAGTCTTTAACACATAAAACAGCTTTGGTGATAACTTATCCATCTTATTTTAAACCTCTTGTTTTGCCTTATCTACTTCAGCCACTGCCGCTTTTTTCATCGGAATACGGCAATTCTTGTTGTTTCCGAATTCAACGATGATCGTATCGTCATCTACGATTCCGATCACATTTCCAAAAAAGCCCGAAGTCGTAAGAATCGCATCTCCCACTTCAATGGAATCCTGCAAAAGTTTTTGTTTTTCCTGTTCTTTTTTCTGCGGCTTGATCATCAAAAAATAAATCGCCACACCGAATATTACGACATAAAGCAATGTGGCAATCAGACCGTTGGCTGCGTTTGCCGTAGTAGCTGATGCTAATAATGTTGTCATTTTTTTCCTCCAATTCTTCCCTTACGGATCACTGTGCATACCGGCTGTTAATTTTATTTTCTTCAAAACCGGCAAGTTTTTGTTTTTTATATGCGCTGAAATTACCCTGATCCAGAGCATCCCTTATTTCCTCCATCATATGATTATAGAAATAAAGATTATGTAAAACACAAAGACGCATGCCGAGCATTTCTTTTGCTTTCAGCAAATGCCTGATATAACCCTTTGTGTGGCGCCTGCATGCCGGACATTGACACCCTTCCTCAATCGGCGTATCATCCAGTTCATATCTCGCATTGAATAAATTTAATTTTCCTTTATTCGTATAAACATGACCATGTCTGCCGTTTCTCGACGGATATACGCAGTCAAAGAAATCCATACCGCGCTCTACCGCCTCCAATATGTTTGCTGGCGTGCCCACGCCCATCAGATAAGTCGGTTTGTCAACCGGCAGATACGGAATCGTTTCCTCAAGAATTTCATACATCTGACTGTGGGATTCTCCCACTGCCAGACCGCCTAATGCATATCCGTCCAGTTCCATCTGCGCGATCTGCTTTGCATGAGCGATCCTGATATCCGTATAGGTTCCTCCCTGATTAATGGCAAATAACAATTGATTCCGGTTGATGGTATCCGGCAGATCATTCAGTCTTGCCATCTCCTTTTTACAGCGGACAAGCCACCTTGTGGTCCGGTCTACCGAAGCCTGCATATATTCTCTTGTGGACGGAAAAGGCGGACATTCGTCAAATGCCATCGCAATAGTGGACGCAAGGTTTGACTGGATCTGCATACTTTCCTCCGGTCCCATGAAAATCCTGTGACCGTCTATGTGAGATTGAAAGGTGACCCCTTCTTCTTTGATCTTTCTAAGCCCCGCAAGGGAAAAGACCTGAAATCCGCCGGAATCGGTGAGAATCGGCTTATCCCACGCCATAAACCGGTGAAGACCGCCCATTTTTTTTACGATCTGATCTCCCGGTCTTACATGCAGGTGATAGGTATTGGACAATTCCACCTGTGTTCCGATCCGTTCCAGATCCTCTGACGAAACCGCGCCTTTGATCGCCGCTATGGTACCTACATTCATAAATACCGGCGTCTGAATATCTCCATGAACGGTGTGAAGTACACCACGCTTTGCTCTTCCTTCCTGTTTTAATAACTCATACATGAAAAACTCCCATGAAAAAATTTACTGCATAAAAGCAGCACACTCTACACATTATATTTGTAAACGCCGAAATAAGCAAGCACTTTTTTGTTCTTCACGAAAAATACTTGTAACTATTCAGAACCCCAGACTCGAACGACACTCCGATTGAATGTCGAATGGCTTTAGCCCTGCGACCTGCTTGCTGGAGGCGGCAGCAATTCCCGTAGGTCGGAGATTCAAACTCCCACCTACGTAAGTTTCCTT
>CADBTR010000113.1 GCA_902797675.1 uncultured Lachnospiraceae bacterium | reverse complement strand
TTCTCTTGTCGCGGCATATTGTTCAATATAATAATCAGCACCAAATTTTACTTCCATGGGAGTATAAAAAGATCCCGAAACGTTTGCTTCACCATTAAACATTGATAGCCCGACACCAATCAGGACAATCCCTGCTATAATTCCCATTATTGAAATAAATATTTTTATTTGTCAACCTCCTGAGCTATTTATAGTATACAGGAAGCTTTCTTTTCGTTTCCTGCAAAGTTTATTTCAAATGCAATAGCCGAATCGATTATCACACTTTTCCTATACTTCTTTAAATAATCGTAACAGAAAAAACTATAGAAAAACAGGTGGATATATGATATACTAATTTATATTTGACTGATCATTTTTATTTTTACGAGGGAATATCATGGAAACTTATTATTTGGTGGATTTAGAAAATGTCCACAACAAGGGAATTGAAAATATTAATTATCTGACAGATACCGATCATGTTCATATTTTTTCTACAACCGAAAATGCAAAATTCAGTATGAACGTTGCTTTCACAAATGTAGATACGGAACCTCACGTGGTTCCCTCCGGAGACCAGTCGTTGGACAAACACCTTTTGACTTATCTCGGATTTCTTCTTGCAATGCATGGAAAACAGAATTCTTATGTGATTATCAGCAACGATAAAGGGTATGATAATATCATCAAAGCCTGGAAGAACAAAGGATATATGAACATCTCCCGATCGTCCGGGATCCTGGAATCTCCGGTTGCCGGAAAAACCACGGAACGATTTTCCGGAACAGAACGCATGCATTTAAATATGTTTGTTCAGCAGCATTTACTGGAGTTGGGGTATGTATCCGAAACGGCAAATAAGATCTGCAAACTCATCATCGCCCACTGCAATGATGAACAGGCGTTAAAAGCCATTCATCACGAGATCCAGCATTTATTTTCAAAAGAAGAATGGTCGAAAGTATACGGTGATGCAAAATCTGTCTTACAGAAATTCACTTCCGCAAAAAAGCCGACTTCTTCCGAAATCAAAAAACCGGCAGGCAAAACAACAAAAAACGGCAAGGCTATCGGGACAAACGAAACAGCCAAAGCAAACAAAACCATCAAAATTGCCAAACCAACGAATACAGAAAGAAAAAACCGGAAAAACGCGGAAATCCAGTCTTTCATCGACCGCCATTTAAAACGGAAAATCTATACGGATAAAAAGAAAGAACTGATAAAAATACTGCAAAAGGTAAATACCCGGCAGGAGCTCAACAACGAATTGATGCGATTATATAATAACGGAGCGATTGTAAAACAGATTTATAAAACCGTCCAGCCTCTGGTAAAAGATCTGCCGGGGCAATAAATCTCATGAGCGAGCCGTTCTTGCGGCATCTAATGCCCTGTTGCTACAAAAAAGAGACAGTGACAAATAAACTTTTCAACTGTCTCTTTTTTATATGTTTTTATTAATTATTTTGTTCTACGCTTCTTCCGCCTGTCTGCTGATATAATCCACAATTTCATTTTTCGGGATTTCCAAAACCAGAGATAATTCGGAATAAAACATTTCCTCCGCCTGTTTCATATATTTCTCATCTGCCGCAATTGTCTTTTTTCCCTGCCGGATCCGTTCCTGACGGCGATTATAAATTCCCTTGATCAACTGCACCCATTTCACTCTGTCAAAAGAACGGATATATCCCTTATAGATTTCTTCCGTTCCCTTTTCCTTTGTAATTGTCAGGGGCTGTATCTTTGGTATATTCCTGACAATCTCTTCCGCCTCTTCTCTGCTCAGCAAGCGATTCATTTTTTCTTCATGATCGGTAGGCGTATATAACGTCATTCCATTGTCATTCAGCGGATGCAGAATATAATAGGATCTCTGTTTTGAGCTGTGTGTCAGATCAAGAGATGCGATTCCCTCAATTTGACATAAACCGCCATTTCCGTAGATCACATATTCTCCATCCTGAAATTTCCTGTTATCTGTATTTCTATCCTTATCCATCTGCACCTCCGGATTCTATCATTCAATCTGCAACTACCTATAGAATAGTATAAATCACATTTTTTTCGATTTCAAAGGATATTTTTCACAAATTCATCCGGATTTTTTTCACAAATTCATCAGATAATATACCGTCGCATCATTGGACAGCGGATCTCTGTTCCCATAATCGAACAGGACGTAAACCCTTTCTTTTACTTCCTGTTTTCCTTTGCCCTCCGCTCTTACAAGCCCGTTTTTTTCAAGCCATTGATATGTATCGCCCCGTATGGCTTCGATATGCATTCCATGCTCTGCCGCCTTGGAATCATATCCCTCGTATGTGATTGATACGTCTCCGTTACCGCCGTTGATAAAAAAGGATTGATATAATTCTTTTTCTATTTTTTGCTTTTTCGACCAGTCCGGACGATTGCGTACATTTTCCCGGAGATAATAATCCAGCGTCAGCAGATCATCGAATAATTCCGGGGAAAAATCAGACAAAGAAAACCGCTCTCTGAAAAAATCACGAAGCACTGTATATTTCTTTTCTCTTTTCAATCCAAGCCCCAATAATCCCTCTTTTTCATAATATTCTCCCAATTCATGATAGAAATCGTAAGGTCTGTTATACAGCGATACGACATAAGCTAAAACCAGTGTAAACTGGGAACTGTTGTAATATAATTCCACCATTTCCTCTACTTTTTTTAAGATCAATATCTCATCATAGGAGAGCCATTTCGTGCTTAATACTTCGTAAGGCTCACTTTCCCGATATTGTAATTCATATTCCTTTACTGTTTCCGCCATATAGGATCCTTTTAATACTTTTAAAAATCCAAGCTGCAGCTGATCCGGCAACATTTCATAGGCTTCATCGAAGGAATGGCAAAAAGAGGCGTAATCTTCATAAGGCAGTCCGGCGATCAGATCCAGATGCTGATGGATATTGTGAAAGCTATGGATTTTCAGCATTCTTTTCTTCACCTGATCCACATCCATGGTTCTTCGTATCTCATGGATTGTTTCCGGATTGACGGATTGCAGTCCGATCTCCAACTGAATAAGCCCCGGACGCATTTTCTCGAAAATTGCAAGTTCTTCCTCTCCAATCAGATCTGCCGCGATCTCAAAATGGAAATTCGTCAATCCGTTATC
>CADBTR010000112.1 GCA_902797675.1 uncultured Lachnospiraceae bacterium | reverse complement strand
TAAAATCTTTCGGTAACATCGGTAAAACCTCCTTGTGTTTGTCAACAGTATATCAGATAAAAAGGCATCATGTAAATACTGAGTAAAAAAAATAAAATTTACTTTACAGGAAATCTGTTTTTGATTATGATACTAAGGCAAACGGCAATTGTGCTGAATAATTATAAAAAAATGAGAGGGGATGAAAAAATGTTGGTTTATGTTGTGGAGGATGACACGGATATCAGTGAGATTGAGTGCTATGCCCTTGAGACGAACGGATACGATACGGTGCCTGTTACTTCCGGCAGGAGATTGAAGGAGGAAATGACGAAGAAATTGCCGGATATGATCATTTTGGATATTATGCTGCCGGGAGAGGACGGGATCCGGATTTTGTCCGGACTTCAGTCCAGTCACAGGACAAGACAGATTCCTGTGATCATGGTTACGGCAAAGGATACGGAGATCGAGAAAGTGAAGTGTTTAGACGCCGGCGCGGATGATTACATCACGAAGCCTTTCGGCGTCATGGAGTTCAATGCCAGAGTAAACGCGTTAATCCGGAGAACGGGAAAAGAAAAAATGCCTCAGGGCGGTATGCTGAGCGTTGGTAATATACAGTTAAATGATGAGAGGCATCTTGTGACGGTAAACGGGGAGGAAATAAAGATTACATACAAGGAATATGAATTATTGAAATACCTGATGATCAACAAAGCTATTGTCCTTTCGAGAGATAAAATTATGGAGGCGGTATGGGGATTTGACTTTCAGGGGGAATCCCGAACAGTGGATATGCACATTAAAACGTTAAGACAGAAATTGGGAGAGGAGAAAAATCATATTAAAACAGTGCGGAATGTAGGATATAAAATTGAATAGTTACGAATAAATAAAGACAACACAGGAGCGGAATACAAATGAATCAAAAGGAATATACAAGATTGTCCATTCATGAGGTGAAAAATATCGTTGCGGCGATCAGTGGTTTTTCGGAATTTATCGAACTTGGTTTTGCAGAAGGGGAACGATTGAAGGAAATGTCTCAAAAGGTTGGAAGATTATCCAGAAATCTGGCGGATTTTGTGGACAGAAAACAGTTGCTGGACGAGCTTCATGAAAAATGGTATGAGGGAAACCGGACTTGTTTTCAGTTCGCGGATGTGGTAGAATACATATTGAAGTCGGGGAAGTTTTCAGGGACGGAAGGAAAGAATATCAGGACGGAGGGGGATTTCCGGTTTGAGATGACTTCTGACGAATATTTAATCCGGCAGCTTTTGACAGAATTGACAGGAAACGCGCTCTTGTATACCAGTGGCGGAGAAATTCTGTTTGGGGCAGAAAAGAGTAAGGATAAGCTGAAAATCTGGGTAAAAAATCAATATACGGAAGGGTTTTTGTGCCCTCTGGAAACTTTGACGGAGCCGTATTTCAGAATGGATAAACAGAAATCAAGAGAAATGGGACATTATGGATTGGGACTTGCGCTCGCGAAAGAAATTGCCGTTTATCTTGGCGGAACTTTAAGTCTGACTTATGAGAAAAATTTATTTACGGCTGTGACGGAATGGAGTCTGTAAACGGAAGGAAGGGATGAAGTTGTATCGGGAATTGATGGATAAGCTTGTTTCATGGAGAAAGCGGCCGGATCGAAAACCATTGGTGATCTCAGGAATGAGAGGCGTGGGAAAAACCACAGTGGTTAAGGAATTTGCGGAAAAATATTTTGAAAAAATGGTTGTATTCGATCTGGAGAATCCCGATGGAAAACTTTCCTTTGACGGGGTGCTGCTTCGCGATCCCTTCGATGACGTGATCATGAAATATAAAGAATTCAGAGAGGATAAGGAAAACGATCTTGTGGTATTTGACGGTTTGAATGAAGAAAGGATCGGAAAGAATACCGCGGATGATATTATTCGGTTTCTGGTGGCGGAATTTCGGGATTATAATATCTGCATCGTGACCTCACTGGATGTGAAACGGGTTTGTCGGAGAAGTACGGTCAAAGGGGTGGAATTGCATAAATTGTATCCTATGAATCTAAAGGAGTTTATGATCGCAAATCATGCAGAGAGCCTCGTGGATGCAGTTCATACGCAGATGCAGGTTCCGCTTGATCCGGCTCAGAGATTTAAAATGCAGCAATATATCAGTGTCTATCTGATCACCGGCGGAATGCCGGAGGTGATCAAAACATATCTTACCACCAGAGATCTAAAGGCGGTGGATGAGGCGAGAAAGAAAAGTGTGCAGACTTATATGAGGGAACTTGACAGGATTCCCGATGAAGGAATGAGAAAGAGAGCCGGTGAGCTTATAAGGGCGATCCCAAAGCAGTTAGACAGCAAAGAAAAGATTTTTGAGTATGAAGAACTCAGATTATTCTTTTCCGCAAGGAAACATTATGAGAAAGCGCTGGACTGGCTGAAAATCCATCAGATGGTGACGGTGGTGAAGGAATGGGAGGCAGACCGGAAGGAAAAGAAAAAGACGCCCGGGGAAAAAATGTTCCTGACCGATGTGGGACTGTTAAGTTTCCTTGGAGAAACTTCATTTGAAGATCTGGTGACGGCTGAGGATTTTTACGGTTATCGGAACGGCATGTATACCCATCAGTTTGTGCTGCAGCAATTACAGACTTCACTGATGAAAGAACCTTATTATTTTTTGAGAGAGAAAAAAGGCGGGGTGGCGTTTTTGTGCAGGAGCGGGGGAGAGCAGATCTCTGTGGTGCTTATGCTGGACGGGCAGACAAAAGTACAGGATATGCAGGAAGAACTTAAGAAAACGGGACTGCTTCTCTATGTTACGGCAGATACAATGGACTGGCAGGAAAATGAGATGAAGATTCCGGCTTATGCCCTGTGGAATCTGTAAACCGAGAAATTGCTTGAACAGACAGACTGTTCATGGTATACTTTATATTGAGATGTTGTAATTCACAGCGGTTTTTGTCATAATTCTAAAGCTGGCTGTGAATTGTAATACAGAAATTAATATCCTGGAGGACAGACAGATGGAAAAGATTAAGATGACAACCCCGCTGGTGGAAATGGATGGGGATGAGATGACAAGAATTCTTTGGAAATGGATCAAGGAGGAACTGATCCTTCCTTTTGTGGATCTGAAGACAGAATATTATGATCTCGGTCTTGAATACAGAAATAAGACGAACGATCAGGTGACGGTTGATTCGGCCGAGGCAACAAAGAAATACGGCGTGGCTGTAAAGTGCGCGACCATCACTCCGAATGCGGCAAGAATGACCGAGTATGATCTGAAAGAGATGTGGAAGAGCCCTAACGGTACCATACGTGCCATGTTGGACGGAACCGTATTCCGTGCACCGATCATCGTGAAGGGAATCGAGCCGTATGTAAAGAATTGGAAGAAGCCGATCACCATTGCCAGACATGCCTATGGAGATGTCTACAAGGCAAGTGAGATGAAGATTCCGGGTGCCGGAAAGGCAGAGCTTGTCTATACTGCCGCAGACGGAACAGAGCAGAGAGAATTGATCCACGAATTTAAAGGCGCGGGAATCATTCAGGGACAGCATAATCTTACCGGTTCCATTGAGAGCTTTGCAAGAAGCTGCTTTAATTATGCCCTTGATACAAAGCAGGATCTGTGGTTTGCCACAAAGGATACCATTTCCAAAAAGTATGATCACACCTTCAAGGATATTTTTCAGAAGATTTTCGATGAGGAATATAAAGGAAAGTTTGAAGAAGCGGGAATTACATATTTTTATACATTGATCGATGATGCTGTTGCGAGAGTGATCCGTTCGGAAGGCGGTTATATCTGGGCATGCAAAAATTATGACGGCGATGTAATGAGTGATATGGTGGCGACTGCATTCGGTTCTCTTTCCATGATGACTTCCGTCCTTGCCTCGCCAAACGGATATTATGAATATGAAGCGGCGCATGGTACCGTACAGAGACATTATTACAGACACTTAAAGGGAGAAAAGACATCGACGAATCCGATCGCAACGATTTTCGCATGGACCGGCGCGTTGAGAAAACGCGGGGAACTGGACGGAATTTCCGAGTTGTGCACATTTGCGGACAAACTTGAGAAAGCCTGCATTCAGACTATTGAGGAAGGCAACATGACGCACGATCTTGCAATTATTACCACAATGGAGAATCCGACGGAATTAAACAGCGAAGATTTTATCAAGGCGATCAGAACGACATTGGAGGGACTTCTGTAGGGAAATACCGTTCCATGGAATGAAAGTCAGAGAGGAGCCAATATGGACAGAAAAAAACCACAGCCTCAGGAAATATATCGCCATTTTAAAGGAGGATTGTATCAGATCATAACCATTGCGAAACATTCGGAGACCGGGGAAGAACTGGTGGTATATCAGGCACTTTACGGAAACTTCGGATTTTGCGCAAGACCTTTGGCAATGTTTATGAGTGAGACGGATCATGACAAATATCCGGATGCAAAGCAGCGTTACCGTTTTGAAAAGGTGGAACTTTCAGAGTCTGACCGCTCTGAGGAAAAGACGGAGCGGGATGTAAAAACAGAGAAGGCTACGCCGGCGGAGGTAAAAAAGGCTGAAGCTGCTATCGCAAAACCGGAAGATGAAGAGAGACCGAATCCGGATCTGATCGCATTTCTGGATGCGGATTCCATGGCTGAAAAAAAACGGCTTCTGGTAGCGATGAAACCCAGAATGACAGACCGGCTGGTCAGCGATCTCGCAGCTTCGCTGGATGTGACAGTCGAAGAGGGAGACATAGAAAAAAGATATAATGATCTTCTCTATTGCGTGGAAACGAAACGAAAGTTTGAGGTGGAAAGACGAGGGTAGTCGGAAAATCACCGAAATCCTGTAAATTTTTTGTGAAAAATGCCGATATATGTAGAAAGTGTTTCGGAAAAAGCGCATATTCTCAGAGTGGAAAGGAGAGGAAATATGAAGCAGATAGCAAGATATTGGAAACAAGTGCTTGGTCTTGTGATCGTTCTGGTGGTATCAGTGATCGGGATGACGAGCATTATGGCTGCTTCGGTAGGTATTACGGTTTTGTCTGCGGATACAGCGGGCAATCAGATGAATCCCACGGCATGGGAGGTAGGGCATATGGAATACTATGCAGCCTCCATCAGCGGTGTGGATTCCATTGACACGTCGAAGATTTCATGGGACAGTGAGGATCAGAATATTGTAAGTGTCAGCAACACCACCGGACAATATGTATATCTTCAGGCAATGGGCTCAGGTACCACAAAGGTTACCGCAACCTATACATTTGACAATAACGGTACAGAGGTGACGCGCAGCGACAGCGTGACGATCACGGTCAAACTGGCAGTGACAAATGATATGCCTGACGGATTTGTTCATTTGAAATCTATCGGCAGCACTGCCGTGATCTCCACGAATTATAAGTCGGTCAATGATCTGCAATGGAGTTCGGATGATGAAAATGTGGCGACTGTGGTATCCGATGGAAACGGTACGGCAACCGTAACGTCAACGGGCGGCGGTTCCGCGACGATCACGATCCGTACGCCGGATAACAATCAGTATTGCACTTTTGATGTGGTTTCCAATATTGAGTTTTCAAGTAATATGAAATTGGAAACATTACAGATCAGTCCAAAGACTTATACGGATATTACCACCGGAAACACGAATGCGGCATCCAATAAGGATGTGAAGATCGTCAGTGCCGATGAGAATTATCTGAAAGTGGATGCCGACGGATACGCTTATGGCGAAAAAGCAGGTTATGTGCTGATTTATGCATATCCGCAATATGATTTTATAAATTCTCCGTATGCCGGTATGTCGGCTGCGGAATTGGCAGCCAGATTCGGTGATTCCGTCAATGTGATGGTAACATTCGGTATCACCAACGGTGATCTTTATACGGCGGTGGGAGATACGGTACAGTTGCAGACCAATGCGTCGGAAGAAGATGTGCAGGGTGTAAACTGGACATCGGATAATACCAATATTGTGACGATCGATTCCGAGGGTGTTATGACAGCGAAAGCCAGCGGTGTTGCACATATTACCGCAACGCTTGACAGCCGGACACTGATCAACGGACAGCGTATGCATGCGTCGGCAATTACCGTTACGGTCATTGACTCTTTCTCAGTATCCGAGACGTCTCATATTATGAATGTGGGTGATACTTTTGAACTGGCGGCATTGGTTACGGATCAGACGGCAAATGTTACATGGACATCTTCGAATGAGTCTGTAGCGACAGTGACGCTTTCCGATACGGATAAATATAAGGTGACGATTACCGGTATATCCAAAGGTACAGCGAAGATTCAGGCGATTCAGGAAGTAAACGGCGTGCGCAAGTATGCGGAATGTGAAGTCAGCGTCAATGAGCCGGTACAGAACATTACATTGGTACCGACGGAGCTGGAGATCGATAAAGGAGAGCAATATCCGTTAAAGTTGATTTTTGAGCCGGAGAAGGCAGATAATACAGAAGTGCGCTGGGTATCTTCCGATGAGGCTGTAGCGACGGTTTCCGATGCGGGCGTTGTTACTGCGGTTGCCGGAGGAGATTGCACGATCTCTGTTGTAACGCTGGATGGCGTGAAGGTGGCTGCTTGTAAGTTACATGTTCGTGTTCCCGTGACACAGATCACACTTTCCAGATCACAGGTGACATGCAGTTTTTCGCTGGGAAGTTACCAGTTGTCCTACAATATTTATCCGGAAAGCGAGGGCGTCAACAAGAATGTAGTATGGAGCAGCTCTGACACCTCTGTTCTCAAGGTGGATCAGAACGGACTTGTTACCTTTGTGAAACCGGGAAATGCAACGATTCTCTGTCAGACAGAAGACAGGGGAACAGATGGCATCAATCTGGTGGCAACTTGCGATTTTGCCATTGAACAGCCGGTGACGGCAGTGAGCCTTGATTATACGGATGTGACATTAAAGATTGGTGATACATTCAGACTAACGTCAACGATCGCGCCGTCAGATGCCACAAATAAGGAATTGACATGGGTATCATCCAATACTTCGGTGGTGACGGTGGATAACGGGATGCTGACAGCAGTTGCCGGTGGAAATGCGGCAGTGCTTGTGCAGTCGGTAGACAGCGGCGTTACGGCATTGTGTAATGTGAAGGTTTATCAGCCGGTTACTTCGGTTACCATCAGCAGTTCCAGCATGTCTGTACGGAAAGGTACGGAATTCTGGCTGTATGCGACGGCACAGCCGTCCAATGCGGATAATCCGGCAATTACATGGACATCTTCCAATAAGACCATAGCAACGGTAGATTCTACCGGTAAAGTTACTACTTTAGCTGCAGGAGAGGCGGTGATCACGGCGAGCAGCGTGGATACCGGCGTATTTGCAACCTGCAGACTGATCGTACTGGAACCTGTAACGGGAATTTCCCTGAATGTGACGGGAAAAGCAATCTATGTGGGACAGAAATTTGCGATCACGCCGACGGTGACGCCTCTGGATGCGGATAATAAATCCGTTACTTATACTTCCAGTGATCCGGATGTGGCGTCCGTAGATGCCAACGGTGTCGTGACGGGAATCAAAGGCGGCAGCGCCATTATTCTTGCAACTACCGTTGAGAGAGGTCTTGTGGCAAGTTGTGAAGTTGAGGTTTATGAATTTGTAAGCAAGATTGAGATCACGGGAAATGGTGGAAATATCAATATCGGTGAGTCCAGAAGACTGACGGCTACAGCTACTCCGTCATCTGCCACAAATACCGGTATCAACTGGTCCAGTTCCAATCCTTCCGTGGTTACAGTGTCGGGAAGCGGTACGGTTACAGCGGTCGGATATGGTGATGCGACAGTGACGGCAACTGCGGCAGACGGCAGCGGCGTATATGCGGAGCTTACTTTCCGCTGTATTAAGCCGGTCAAAGCCATTACGGTAAATCCGTCTTATGTGACCATGTTAAACGGTAATACAGCAAAGGTTACGGCAACCGTGAGTCCGGCAGATGCATCGATTCCGAATATTGCATGGTCATCTTCTGATGAGTCTGTTGCAACGGTGGATTATGATGGCGGAATCACCGGTTTAAATCCGGGTATCTGTTATGTCTATGCAAAGTCCACGGATGGCAATAATGTCACAGCTACCGTAAAAGTTACGATCCGTCCGGTGGTAGCGGCAACCGGTGTGAGAATGAGTTCCGGAACGGTGAATCTGCTTCCGGGTCAGGTAAGTTCTCTGAGTTATAAATTGCGTCCTTCCAATTCCACCGATACTGTGGAATGGGTAAGTTCAGATCCTTATGTTGCGACTGTTTCTCAAAATGGAGTTGTGAATGCGGTAGGACAGGGAAATTGTGAGATTTATTGTCTGTCCGAATCGGGCGCAGAGGGAGTGACGCAGGTGAATGTCCTTGCACTGAACGCTTCCAAGGTCACTGTTGAACAGTATGACTCCTATGTATTAGATGTATTTGGAGCTACAGAGCGTATCAGGTGGTACAGCAATAATGCAAGAGTAGCCACTGTATCTGCAGATGGCACTGTGATCGGCAGAAAGCCGGGTTCGACAACGATTATGGCAAAGGCAAATGGAAAAGTGCTATATTGCAGAGTGAATGTAACGAAGATGAAATAAGACGGAAAAAATGAGATAAAGCAGAATAATACAAGCTAAAACAAGGGGCAGGTTTTCGGAAGAAGATTCCGGAAAACCTGCCCTGTCAGTTTTCCGCTTCTTCCACGTTGGCAAAGGCGATCAACAAGAAGACAAAGGGCATGGTGATCGGTTGGGAAATATTCACAAATGCCATGGTTGCATAGGAGAGTAAGGCGATAAAAACTCCGCCGTAAAAGGGATCTTTGTTTATTTTTCCATAGGCAGAGATAACGGATCTTCCTAAAAGGATCAGGTAGAAGATAAGTCCTGCAAGCCCGATGGTGACAAGATAATTCAAATATTCGTTATGGGCACTGGCATAGTATACGCCCAGCGTCTGATACATTTCATCATGATAGGTACGCTCTAAGAGCAGTGTCGTCGTATCGGGACCACCGCCGAATATCTGAAACCAGAGAGTTCCTGTGGTAAACAATTGGAAGCACCATTTCCAGACATAACCGCGGTCAGAGCCCCAGTGATCATGGAAACGGAGGTAGTTCGTAAGCCAGTCAAGATCTGTGTTCCGGTCAAATACGGAAAACCAGATGAATGTGGCAAAAATCAGGCAGATCAGACTGATAAAAAAGATTGCGGAAACTTTGAAAGCTCCGGCAGGAAGCATTCCGTTTTGATGACGGCACCATAGCAGAAATAAGCCAAAAAGCAGAAGTACTGCGGCAAAAATGATCATCATGAGATCAGATAAAAGAAATGACGTGATCTTTGAAAGTTCCCGGTGTTCCCCGCTTTTTAGCAAAAGGCGGAAAAACAGCAGGGAAAGGTATAAAACTACTGACACAATAAGAAAACGCTGCCCTGTCCGGATGGATTTCAGGGAAAGGCAGAACAGAACAGCAAGGCTTACGCATAGACCTAAATAGCTGCTGTCGCTGTTACAGCATAAAATGCCAAGGATTCCGGCAACGGCTCCCGTCAGATACAGGATAAACCATGTGGAGGACTCAAATATTGCATAATACAGACAGAAAGGAAAATATACGCAGAGGAAAGCTGCATAAACGTCAATGTGTCCGAAGGTGGAAAGGTACATAATATCAGTGCCGACTGCCATGTCTTTATAGAATCCGAAAGGATCGTGACCGAAAAACTGAGAAAGAGACAGAGTGGTGGTTAAAATAAGGATCAGAGGAAAACTGAGAGTAATGATCCGGTTGATTCGGAAATAACGGCTGACTCCATAATAAATCCCGAAACTTAAGAGTAAAAACAAAAGCCCTACATACTTACCGCTGCTTCCGGTAAAGGATTCTTTTTCCCAATCACTTCCGAGACAGGAAATCGTACATACGCCAAGGAAATAAAGATAAACTTTATCCGTAGGGGAAATATGTAGTTTCTTTTTTTTCAGAAATGTTTCCGACAGAGCGAAAAGAAGGATTCCGCAGGAGAGGATGACGTAAGTTTTATATTTTGTAATGGTAATATTATAGTACAGATCGTCAAAAATCAGCGGAAAAAGAGTTAAAAATAAAAGAACCGAAAACGTGACGGGAGTCCAGTTTTTATGAAGATAAGAATTAAAACGTCTAAACATGACAGCAGCCTTTCTGCCTCGAAATGAATTGAGGCGCACAATAATAACCGCTATCAAGTTTAGCATAAATTTTCGGATAAAACAATAAAAAACTGAAATGGCTTAAAGGTATGTGCTGTTATTTACAATCGCTTTTCCTTGACTTTACAGGAAGAAACAGATATACTGAAAAAATAATGGATGGAGGTTAGCGGAAAATGAAGAAGAAACTTGATAATTTTTTCTATTATTATAAATTTCATGTTTTGGCTGTTATTTTTATTTTGTTTGTGATTTATGAGGTGTTCATCAGTATACATGGAAAAGATAAGGAAATACCTCTTGTGATCGTGGATGATACCTCTCAGATGAGCATGGTTAAGGCAGAGGAATTGGTGGAAGATTTTGCAGATTCTCAGAAAATCGGAAAAAATCAGGCGGCATTTCGTTATCGCAGCATGTATGTGGAAAAGGAGCAATATAAGGATATCGCCTTTGATGCGGCAGGAATCAAGGAGTATCAAGATTTGTTTACAGACGGAAGCATTGACCTGATCATAAGAACAGCGGATGATACGGAGCAGGGAGGGGAGAGTTGGAAATCCGATCATTTGCTCCTTCCAAAAGACTATTTTACAGAGCAGGAGATGAAAAAATATCAGGATTATTTTTATTATGTGGATGAGGAGGCTATGGGAATCACCTTTGATAAATGTCCGAAAGCAAAAGAATTTTTCAGGGATGACTATCCCACAGAATATCATTATATTTTACAGATTGCCAAAGGCTCGAAAGAGGAGCCTTTGGTGAAAAAATTTCTTGTTTACCTTATGGGGATGTAAAGTTTTATTTATACAGAATATTTCTTTCCCCAGATCGCAATATGTTTTTGATCGGTTCCTGTAAATACCAGAGTTGGTTTCCATTCTTCATAATCCCATGCCGGAAGAAATTTTAAATATTCGGTGGTATTGGCGTAAGATACCTTTACGGTATAAGGATCCGTCATTTCCCATTGAAAATGAATGGAGTGCGCCATCATGCCATGTCCGTTTGCGTCGAATTGCATGCGGACAGAGTTCAACATTCCCTGAGGCACCATAGGCTGGAGCTTGATCCGCTCGTATTCCCCGGGAATCAATTCGATCGGCATAGGCTGTTGTGTTTCTCCGGTATAGATTTCAGGGGAAACAACAGGCCATCCGTCTTCTGTCCAGAGCATTTTCCGGATATGGAGAGTGGAAGGCTCGCCGCCGCGGAAATTGTGCTCGCGGATATGGCAGACCAGATACCAGTTATCATCGAAATCACGGAGTACGGAATTGTGTCCCGGCCCCATAAATCCTACGGGATCCATGTCGAATTTATAGCCGCAGGAAAGCATGTAACCTACGGTATTGTCATCGTCCGTGAGATCCGTCATGGCTCGTCCGTTGGCATCGAGATAAGGTCCTGTGATATTCCGGCTTCTTCCCACGCGGATATTATAATCGCTGCGCAAAGAAGCGTAGGAGACAAACAGATAATAATAATTAGTATCCGGATGATAAATGATATAAGGTCCCTCGATCGCTCCGTCTGCCCACATCGGTCTGCAGGCAACGCAAATGCCCTCTCCCGGATCTTCTTCCAGAGTATAACCGGTTTCTTTATTTAATTCCACCATGTGGCATCCGCCCCAGAATGAGCCGTATACAAGGAATTGTCTGCCGTCCCGCACATCTTCGACAATGTTGGCGTCGATGGCATTGACATGCATTCCGGGTTTTGATTTGAAAACAATTCCCTTCGGGGTGAAAGGTCCTTCTGCCCGATCGGAAACAGCGAGGAAGATACAGGATTTTTGGGAGCCAAAGGAAGAATTGGAACAATACAGCCGGTATTCGTCCCCGACCTTTACGATGTCCGGTGCCCAGATGGCTTTACTGTCCGTCCATGAAACGGCTTCTGCCGGCGGTTCCTTTACCGCATGTTCCAAGGTTTCCCATGTGATCAGATCGTGGGAGCGCAAACATTTTGCCTCCGTGCAATACAAAAAATAATCCTTTGATACCGGATCATGATAGATTGCCGGATCGTGCGTAAACCAGACACTGTGTGCCGGCGGCGGAACAGGTTGTTCCCCTTTCTTCGGCGGAAGGGGTTTCGCTGCGGGATGCAGCGGCTCCGCCGGGTACAAAAATTCATTTGCCATAAAAACCTCCATACATTTATTTTTTCAAGAAGTTATTTTGTTTCTGCCTGATGCGAATGATGATGGTGATGGTGAGCAGGAACTTTTTCTTCTTTCAATTTCTTTTTGATCAGTGCTTCGATAATCGCACAGATCAGTCCCAGTACAAACAAAATAATTCCGATTGAAGTAAAAACGGATAACCCGTTTTCAACATAAGATACAACATAACGGTATACATATTCCGGTGTAAATACGATCTTCTTATAAAACCCGGTCTGGTAACAGAAAATCGGAATCACAAGGAGAGACATTGAGGCGGACAGCAGACTGTATGCCATATAACGGAAAAAGCGATTTTTCTTAAATGAAGTCAGCCGTTTTAATGCAACGAGAAGAATCAGGATAAATATTATGCTGGCCGATAAAATATACAGAAAAAGCTTTTGAAACAGTGTGAATACCTGTGCGATCTGATCCAGATATGGAAATTTCACGGAGGTCTTGTAATAATCTATGATATTCTCTGTGAAATTTTTAATTACTTCATTCAGATCACCGTCCACCGTAAGATTGTTTTTCTCTGCATAGGTGGTAATATTTTTCGCAAGTGTGTCCTCTAATTCCTTCGTTTGAAATTCATATACGCTTCCGTTGATTGTTTCGGTAGTATAGGACAGAATATCCGCTTTTAAAGTCTCGGTGGTAAAAACACCGTCAAAAACTTCACCGGAAAGACCGGAAGCGGAAGCCTCGTTTTCACAGTCGCTAAGCAGTGATTCGTATACTTTTGTAAAATATCCGGTATTGCTGTATGCTCCGATGATCTGATCAATATTGATATAGCCGATTTTTAAGGACAGCATCAACGCGACGATCAGGAAACATACGGATAAGAGAAAAGCTGCAAAAATACAGATGCATGACCGACCAAGCGTATCCGGATTTTTTTTATGTTTTTTTTCAGACATGACAACCTCCTTAGTCTACAAATACAGGTCCGTCCAACAGATCGGCATGAACCATAAAGCGAAAATCGGTGGAGGAGAGCATATCGAAAGGATAACAGGTATATAAAAGCAATTGCTCTGTCTCGGTCATAAAGTCATATGCGTCTTTTCCGGTAACATCGATGATTTCCGTATAGCTTACCTGATAGCGGTAGGTACCGTAGCTGGTTTCCATAGTAATGATATCACCCACAGTCACATCCTGTAAGCAGTGAAAAAAGCTGTTATTATGAGCGCCGATCATGATCAGCCATCCCATGCCCGGTTGATAGGTTACGGGAATCTGCCCGGCCCCCAGTTTCAGAATTTCATTATTGTCCCCCATATAGACAGGGCAGTCAAGACCGATCCGTTCACAGATTAAATGCGCGTAGAGGTCACCATATTGAGGAACGGGAACTTCGCTTCTTTTGACGGTATTATCTTCTGAGACTGCGACGGAACCCGGAGAAAAGGTATTCCGGTATTCCACCGCAAAATCAGGTTCGGAGTCCGACACGATCAGAGAGGCTACATTCGTTGCCAATGAAACCATATCTGAAGTCAAAAGATAGATAATCCCATAGGAGAGGATAGAAAAAAATACCGGCATATAGATATATGCCAGTATCTTCCTAATCCTTCGGAATAACCGAGTATTATGCATTTACGAAATCTTTTTTTCTGGATGCAACTGCAACACCGGCAACGGATAAACCTAAGCCTGCAACGACTGCTGCTGTTGTTGAGAAATCGACACCGGTTGTCTTGATTGTAGAAGAGGTTGTACCAGCCTTTGTATCTTTATTTGTCGCAGCTACAGCAATAGTACCATTGCCTTTAGCTTCAACAGTGATCGTGCCGGTATACTTAACTGCCTTGGCAGCCTCGTTTGCCAAAGCTGTTACCTGATTCAGCACTTCAGTGTTGGCTTTCAATTCTTCTACTGTTGTGATGCCGTTCTTTTCTACGATCTCCTTAGCTTCGTCAATCTTAGAGATTGCTGTCGTAGCTTCAGACTCTGTAACTTCAACGCCATCCTTTACAAACTCAGCTTTAACCTTCTCGATTTGAGATGCAGGAACACCTTTAGCCGCCAACTCATCAAGAATCTTCTGCTCTGATGCGTTGATAGAACCTGCTGCAAAAGCTGTTACAGCCATAGCCACTGTAAGGGCAGATGCTGTAGAAACTGCAATAAACTTTTTAAACATAATAAGACCTCCTTTATATTATTGCTCCTCTACTATACATGAATCGTCGGAAAATGTCAATATCCAAATGCATAAAAAATCTAGAAAAGGGCTGTTTTTTATATGAATAATGACAGGAATAGATGGTAAAATTTGGATATAATAGCCAAATTTTTTAGGGTTTGAGTCTTGAATGTCGCATGGCTTTAGCCCTGCGACCTACGTAAGTTTCCTTTCTTTACTCACCACCTATAGAGGTGGGAGATTGAATCGGAGTGCCGTTGAAAAAAGGGGTAAGGAATTTTTCCTTACCCGCTCTCTCATCTATCTTCTGTTTTTCTTCTGCTCATATAATTGGTCGTCGGCAACCGCGATAAACTGCCGCACAGTTTTGATCTCTTCTGCGAATTTCGCCATTCCCACGCTGACAGTCAAGGGATACGGGGCATTCGCCTCTTTGTTGCGCAAAACAAGATTTTCCTTCAGATTCTGCACCAAAAGTTTTGCCTCCTCCTCGCTTTCCATGTCTCCGACCATGGTGAATTCATCACCGCCGAACCGCGCTGTCATCAATTTATTCCTACACTTTCCCGCGGCAAAACGCATGGCATCCGCAATACGCTTCAGTGCTTCATCTCCCTCCACATGACCATATGTATCATTTATGGATTTAAAGTAATTGGCATCGATCATGAACAGATAGAATACCCCCTGCTCTTTATCGTTTTTCATTCTTCTGGAAATATTCCACATCAATTCTTTACGATTACTCAGCTTCGTCAACGGATCAACTGCAATCTGATCTCTCATCGCATCAAAGTACATAATCAGCGATGCAAAAGTCATGGCACAACATGCCACCGGCAATTTTGGCTGAAAATATTGGATCAGACCGGCCAATGCCGGAAGCAGAACAAATGCCAAAAGACTCACCATCTTATCCCGATCCACATAATTGCTGTTGGTAAGTGCCCGTCTCACCGTGCGCACGCATGCCATAAAAGCATAAAAGTATGCAATCACATATTGCATAACAAATAATTTACCGCGATAATAGTCATTCGCTTCGTCCAGATAAAAGAAAAATCCATACTTTAAATTCAAAATCGTTAAAAAAGCCTGTAAGAACACCAGACCATATACCCACAGATATTTTTTTTCGTTCTTCCCCAGCTCACTGTCGCCCAGACATTCATAGTAAAAAAACCAGAAGCTGCACATCAATGTAGTAGACATGAAGTAAATGGATTTCAATAAAAGCAGGACTCCTGCATAAAAAGGAAGTGTTCCTTCTAACATCAGATAAGCAAACATATCCGACAAAATGAATGACACCACAGCGACCAATGCCCGCACAAATGCGTTATGTGATATCATCCGCATGGAACCCGACGATTTCCAGATAATCAGCGCCAGAATCGCCACACAAAAAATATTGATTTCAAAATATAAGATATTGGAAGACATCACAACACCTTTCCTGTTCTCAGAATCTAAAATCTCTCCCTCCGGCTACAATATCATTTAAATAATCCGATGTTTTCTTTCGCACCTTTTCATTCGGGATCACATGGATCTCTTTTTTGATCAGATCCATTCCCAGCCGGTAAGTATCCTCCCCTGCATAATCCTCCAGATATTCTTTTAACGTGAGCAATGCATTCGGATGACAGCAATTCAATATCTGCATATTCTTGCAGATCTCCATAAAACGATCTCCGGTTCTTCCTGCTCTGTAACATGCCGTACAAAAACTCGGTATATAACCAAGTCTCATCAGCCAGTTCACCACTTCATCCAAAGACCGCCTGTCGCTTACGTCAAATTGCGCGGAATTGTCTTCCGGCAATTCCTCCTCCGCATATCCGCCTACACTTGTCCGGGATCCTCCGCTGATCTGGGAAATTCCCAACGGCAATACCATTTCCCGAACTTTTTTACTTTCTCTTGTGGATATAATCATGCCCGTATACGGCACCGCGATCCGGATAAGCGCGCATAGCTTGCCAAATGTCTCATCGCTGATCCCGCCGTCAAAATCATCCGGATCAATGTCATCGGCTCTTTTCACTCTCGGCATGGAGATCGTATGAGGTCCCACGCCGTGAACCGCTTCTAGATGTTCCGCGTGCATAAGCACTCCGGCAAATTCATAGCGATACAACTCCAGCCCGTACAAAACTCCGAGACCCACATCATCGATGCCGCCGTCCATAGCTCTGTCCATGGCTTCCGTATGATAATCATAATCGTGCTTCGGACCGGTAGGATGCAATTTCAGATATGACTCCTTATTGTAAGTCTCCTGAAATAAAATATAAGTCCCGATCTCCGCATCCTTTAATTTCTTATAATTCTCAACGGTAGTCGCCGCGATATTAACGTTGATCCGTCGGATAGCACCGTTTTTGTGATGAATATTATAAATCGTATCGATACTCTCCAGAATATATTCGATCGGATTCATCAGCGGATCTTCGCCGGCTTCAATGGCAAGACGTTTATGCCCCATATCCTGTAGAGCGATCACTTCTTCCCTGATCTGCTCCTGTGTGAGTTTGACCCGCCGGATATTTTTATTTTTCCCGTGATAAGGACAGTACAAACACCCGTTGACGCAATAATTGGACAGGTAGAGCGGCGCAAAGAGCACGATCCTGTTGCCGTAATAATCCTGCTTAATTTCTTTAGCCAGAGCAAAGATCTCCGCTACCACTTCCGAATCTTCACAGGCAAGCAATACTGACGCTTCCCTGTGATCCAGTCCTTTTCTCTCACGCGCTTTTGCAATGATCTCACGCACCAGCGGCATATCATCCTTATGGGCATCCGCGTAAGCCAATGTATCTAAAATTTCCTGATGATTGATAAAATCTTCTGCTTTTCTTGATGTCTTGTCGTACATAACAATTTCCCTCTAACAACGATAGTATAAAAATCTGACCGACTCTACAGCATTCTCTGCAATGTCCGGAACAGATCATCCGGCTGTACCGGTTTGGAGAGATGTTCATTCATTCCCGCTTTCATAGACTTTCTCTCGTCGGCATCGGAATCATTGGAAGTAAGGGCAATGATCGGTACGCTTGCAGAATCCGCCCGGTTCATTCCTCTGATCTCCTGCGTTGCCTCTAATCCGTCCATAACCGGCATCTTCACATCCATCAGGATCGCGTCATAATATCCCTCTCTGCTGCCTGCAAACAGATCCACTGCCGCAGCGCCGTCGTTTACAACATCTACCCTCGCGCCGCTGGCCGTCAGCATATGTTTCAGCATCTCGGTATTAATAACCATATCATCCGCGATGATAATATGTTTCCCCCGAAGTTCCGGATGATCCACTTCAATATTCCTGCCTTCCCGCAAAGCATTCAGTTCATCTCTTACATCCGAAACAATCTTCTTGATCTGCATAGCCGCAGCAGAAATCTCCTCCGCAGAGGACGCCAGATTATGCGTTCTCTCATTAATCTTATCCGCGTCTCCCGCAAGTTCTATAGCATCCTCTAATATCGTAGCCACCGACTCATTGATGTGAGCATAATTGGCACTGCTGTTATTGGCGGTCTCTCTGGAATCTGCCGCCAGGGAACCGATCTCCGATGCCACAACCGCAAACCCTCTTCCGGCTTCACCGGCTCTCGCCGCCTCAATGGATGCATTCAAGGAAAGCAGATTGGTATTCGTTGCGATAGACACTACTTTCTCATTATCCTGTGATACTTTCTCCACAAGATTCCGGATCTCCTCCATCGATCTTTCCAGACGCTTGGTAAAGTCCGTAATATGTCTGATCTGCTGAGAAATCTCGCCTGTCTCCTTTGTGTTGGAATCGTTCTCCTCCACCATATTATCCACCGCATGATACAGATTCTCAAACCTCTCGTTAATCTCTACAATGGTCTGGATCAATTTCTTATGCTCTTCCGCATCCATGCTGCGCTGATTCTCCACTTCCCTTGCCAGATTTTCCGCATGCTCAACCTCCTGCTTTACAAGATCCTTCTGGTAATGGATACAGTTCTCTTTCACATTGAAACCGTTATAGATCGCTTTCACCATATGCTCACAGGTATCGTAACCACAGCAGGTACAATTGATCTGTCTGGATTCCTTCGTAAGTTTGCGCATGGAACGGAAAATATCATCGATTTCTCTTTGAGACGGTTCCTTATAAGAAGCAGTCTTTGAGCGATCTGTATATTTCCTGAGATAATCTTCCAGTCTTAATTTTTTAAATTGCTTATTAAAGTTCTTCAACCGCCTTGCAGGAGTATCCGGTCTGGACCATGCATCCCCCCTGCGGTTTTTCTTGGAACGTTCTTTGATCTTCAACAATTCGTACAACGCATCATCTGTCTCGCTCTTCACCGGGTCTACCGCAGTTCCGCAGATACATCCGTTTTCACAATTCAGGGCATCGATAAATACGAACGGCGTTCTTTCATCCTTGATTCTGTCCTTATTCTTCTGCAGCCACTCGTACATACGCTTCTCGCCCTCAATCTGACGGATCGCAACTTCACTGCCCAAAAACCAGTATACATTCTCTTTCAAGCCGCCGGGCGTCGGGTAGAACGATCCGAGACCATACTCGATCTCATCGGTTACATCCGAACCGCTGATATGATTCTCTCTGATATATTTCATCAAATGCTCAAAAGTCACATTATACTGGACAAGACCTGCATTGTTCGGATCATCGATCTCCAGTTTTTTCGCAATGCAAGGGCTGATAAATGCCAGTTTCTCCGTCATTCCCAATTCCTTGCGGCAATAGATGGCGCCGCACATCAAAGGACTTTGCACCGGAAATAATTTCGGCAGAAGCTCCGGCGTATAATTCTCGATATAACGCACAACGGCAGGACAGGGCTGGGAAATTCCACCAATGAAATTATATTTTTGAATATAATTCAAATATCCCCATGTACAGATATCTGCGCCGAAAGAGATGGAAATGATCCGCTTCGCCCCCAGTTTCTTAAGCCCTCCCAGAACCGAGCCGTATTCTCTCGGATAATTGGCAAGAAAAGCAGGCGCGATCAGTAAAGAGATCGGTTCTCCTCTTCTCAAATCATCAAAAAAGCGATCCGTATCATCATGAAATTCTCTTGCTTTATGATCGCAGGCGTCAATACAGGCGCCGCACGCCACGCAATAATCTCCATCCACCTCGATCTTCCTTGTTCCGTCCTTCAGATCCACTGACGTACAGGCTCCCATAGCCGGACAGGCATTGATACACTTATTACAGCCTATACATTCATCATTGGTATAGACCTGTGACATAGTTTTTTCCATATGGTTCCTCCTTTGATAACATTCCTTCATCCTTTGACTCAGCCCGTTCGGTTGCCGGATCCGGCTCCTCTGTGAACACATATTTATCAAAATATTCCTTTCACGATCGCGCAAAACGCAATTTCGCGTCTTCAGTCTTTGTCCATTGTACCATATCTTCCCAATAATATCAATGGTTTCCGCATAAAATAAATGATTGCGAAGACTGCCGTTTCATGCTATAATAAAATCAGTTTTGTAAGTCAGTGAACAGACCACATGAAGTGAACTTTTGTTTTTATAGAGGAGCCATGGAAAATTTATCATACAAAGAGACCGTAGATCTATTAAAAGAATCCCATGATCTCACAGAATCCCAACTGATCACCCTGTTAGACGGCGACCGGCAATGTAAAAATTATCTTTATGAAACGGCACGCCGGACAACCGACGCCATCTTTGGGCGAACGGTATATCTTCGGGGACTTGTTGAATTTTCCAATATTTGCAAAAACGATTGCTATTATTGCGGAATCCGGAGATCGCACTCTCATATTACGAGATACCGGCTGTCCGGTGAAGAAATTCTGCGCTGTGCAGACAAAGGATACCGGTTGGGTTTTCGCACCATTGTCCTGCAAAGCGGGGAAGATTTATATTATACCGCCGACATGCTGTGCTCCATAATCAGAGAGATCAAACAATCACATCCGGACATGGCTGTAACGCTCTCTATCGGTGAAAAAGAGCGGGATTTTTATCAAGCCTGTTTTGACGCAGGTGCCGACCGTTTCCTGCTTCGTCACGAGACCGCGACAAGATTGCATTATGAGCAGCTTCATCCCCCCGAGATGTCCTATGAACACAGAATGAATTGCCTGAAAACATTACGTGAGATCGGATATCAGACCGGCTGTGGTTTTATGGTGGGTTCGCCCGGTCAAACCGGACATCATTTATATCGCGACCTCATGTTTATAAAAGAATTTCACCCCCATATGGTGGGAATCGGTCCCTTTCTGTCCCAGAAGGACACCCCCTTTGCAAAGGAGGCAAACGGCTCACCGAACGATACGCTGGTGCTTTTATCCATTATCAGGCTTTTGGAGCCGAAGGTGCTTCTTCCTGCGACGACGGCACTTAACACCATCGCCTCTGACGGCAGAGAATCCGGGCTCCTTGCGGGAGCAAATGTTATAATGCCCAATCTTTCCCCGCCAGATGTAAGGGAGCAATATCTTTTATATGATAACAAAAGGCACACCGGTGCAGAATCCGCGGAAGCGCTGGACGAACTGGAAAAAAGTATCGGCAGGATCGGCTTTCGCATTGATTTCTCCAGAGGAGATCACCCGGATTACTGTTGCGGAACAGAATCCGTCAAGAGGAGGTAAGATATGGCAAAAATGAATGAAACCCCGTCAGGAATGAGAACGCATATCGGCGTCTTCGGGAAAGTAAATGCCGGTAAATCTTCTCTTATCAACGCCCTTACCGGTCAGGAGGTATCCATTGTTTCCGACAGCGAGGGAACAACTACGGATCCCGTATACCGGGCGATGGAATTTCCGCCCCTGGGTCCCTGTCTTTTCATGGATACCCCGGGGCTTGGAGACAAGACGCTCCTTGGCGAAAAAAGACTTCAAAAAACACAACAGGTTGCGGAAAAAACAGACCTTGCGCTGCTGCTGCTCTCCAAAGATGCAATCGACGAGGAGCTGGCGCTGGCGGCATACTTTAAGGAACACCACATTCCTGTTTTATACATTGTCAGCAAATGTGAAGAATTATCGGATCCCGAAAGCAGCCTTGCTTACTACCGGTCGAAAACGGCGGAACACATTCTGCCGGTAAGTGCAAAAACAGGAACGGGACTGGACTCTCTGAAAGCCGCGATCATCGAAGCCGCGGGTTGTTCCGATACCCCTTCCATCACCGGTGATCTTGCCGGTCCCGGTGATACGGTTTTGTTAGTGATGCCCCAGGACAGACTGGCTCCAAAGGGGCGGCTGATCCTTGCGCAGGTAATGACCATACGGGAACTTCTCGATAAACATTGCGTCATTATATCCTGCTCCACTGAAGAGATTGACGCGGTCTTAAATCAATTAAAAAATCCGCCAAACTTAATCATTACCGATTCTCAGGTATTTGATAAGGTCTTTGAAAAGAAACCGGAAGCATCGGCGCTCACCTCCTTTTCTATACTCTATGCAGGCGCAAAAGGCGATGTGGAAACTTTCATCGAAGGGGCAAAAAGTATCGCCACATTAAAAGCCGGTTCCAGAATCCTTGTTGCGGAAAGCTGCACTCACGCACCATTGACGGAAGACATCGGCAGAGAAAAGATCCCTGCCCTTCTCCGGAAAAAAACCGGCGGGGATATAGAAGTTGAAGTTTATGCGGGAAAAGATTTCCCCGATGACCTGACAAACTATGATCTCATCCTGCAATGCGGCGGCTGCGTCGCAAACCGCCGGGAAATTATGTCACGAATAGAAAAAGCAAGGAATGCGGGCGTACCTATCACAAATTACGGTATTTGTATCGCCTATCTGAAACAGATCCTTGACAAGATTACTGTAAGGAGGTATTAATGTGAAAAAAGAATTCAAATTGATCATCGGAGGATTTTTATTTATCTTCCTGTTAGCAATCATCACATTTTTTTCATTAAACCGCTACATGGATATTCAGACAGAAAAAGATGTGCGCACCATTGCGCAAGTTCACCTTCAGGGCGTTGCCGAACAGGAGTTGGATCGTTTTGAGGCGATCAAGGCGATCCGCTTCACCCAGATTGCTTCCATGAAGAAGAAAATTATCAGTATGGATTCCAAGGATTCCGACCGTATCTATGAAGAGCTGCACAACTCCGCTGAATTTCAGAATCTCTCCAACTGTTCTCTGATATCTGAAGACGGAAAGCTTGAGAATGTATATGGTACTGCCATTGAAAAACTGGGAGATCAGAATTTTCTGCTGGAAAGCTTGATCGCCGGCGACAAGATCGTGACCGGAGGCTGGAACATTGAAGAACAGATCATTATCTATGCATCGCCTTTATCCGTACCGATGAAGAACGGTGAGCAAAGCGTCGGCGTACTGTGGTGCAAACCCATGGCCACGTTTTCCGATATGATGAATATTCAGTCAGACAGTTCTCTCGTCTACTTTCATATTATCAGACGGGACGGCAGTTATGTATTGAATAACAAAGATGTAGTCGGGAAGACCTACTACGAGAACGTGCTCGAATATGTAACTCCGGAGAATATGACAGCGGATGAAGCTGTAGAGATGCTCAAAGATGCGATTGCCTCCAATGACAAGTTCCGCATGGATACTACTTATGTTGATCAGGTATCCCGTATCAATGAACGACGCAGTGTCTACGGCGATTGTCTGCCGGACAGTAACTGGTATATGGTTTCCATCATCCCATACGGTGTACTGGATGAAACCATCGAGGGCATGGGACGCTCCAGAAACACCGGTATGTTTGTGGCTGTAGGCATACTGACTGTCGGAATCCTTGTCGTTTTCGCATTGTATATGCGAATGACCAGACATCAGGTGATCGCACTGGAAGTTGCCAATCGTGAAACAGAAGATGCCCTTGAGGAAGCGCAGGCCGCCAATGAAGAGGCTATCGCCGCAAGAAACCGGGCGGAGGATGCGACCGCCGAGTGGGAAGCTGCCAGCGATGAAGCTATGAAAGCGCGGGAAGCTGCGCTTATCGCAAAGGAGGATGCCGAGCGCGCCAACAAAGCGAAGAGCGAATTCCTGTCCAATATGAGCCATGATATCCGGACGCCGATGAACGCCATTATCGGCATGACGAATATTGCTACCACCCACATTGATGAAAAAGAACGGGTTGCCGACTGTCTCCGCAAGATTACATTGTCAAGCAAACAGCTTTTGGGACTGATCAACGATGTGCTTGATATGTCGAAGATCGAGAGCGGTAAGATGACGCTCTCCATGGAGCCTCTCTCTTTGAGAGATACTATGGAAACGATCTGTGATATTATCCGCCCGCAGGTCAAAGCGAATGACCAGAATTTTGATATCTATATCAATGGTATTATATCAGAGAATGTCTATTGCGACAGTGTCCGGATCAATCAGGTTTTATTAAATTTCTTAAGCAATGCGATCAAGTTCACTCCGGAGGGCGGAAATATATCGATCAGCATGTATCAGGAGGCTTCTGAAAAAGGGGCGCACTTTGTAAAAACACACTTTATTGTCGCCGATTCCGGCATGGGAATGTCCGAGGAATTTAAAAAGAATATTTTCAAGGCTTTTGAACGGGAGGAGAATAAAGTACATAAAATTCAGGGAACCGGTCTCGGTATGACCATCACAAAGCATATTATCGACGCAATGGGAGGAACCATTGAAGTAGAATCTGAACAGGGAAAGGGAAGTAAATTCCATGTAATCCTTGATCTTGAAAAGGCTCTGATCGATGTGGAGAAAATGCAGCTGCCAAGTGATTGGCGGATCCTTGTTGTGGATGACAGTCAGGAACTTTGCGAAACTGCAGAATTATCCCTAAAAGAACTCGGTACAACTCCTTTCACCTGTCTTAGCGGAGAAGAAGCCGTTAAGATCGTAAAAGAGACACATGAAAAAGGCGAGCATTTCTTCGCGATCCTCATTGATTATAAGATGGGCGGCATGAACGGGATCGAGACCTCCAGAAAAATACGGGAGATTCTGGGGAATGAAACGCCAATCAGCCTGATCTCCGCCTACGACTGGTCAGAGATCGAAGCAGAAGCCAGAGCCGCGGGAATCGACGGTTTTATATCCAAACCGCTGTTTAAGAGCACTCTGTACCGGGAATTAAAGAAATATGCAAAGGATCCGGCAAACAACGAAGATTCGCCAACAGATGTAAAAGATACTTTTGACTATGGTGACAAACGCTTTTTGATTGCTGAAGATATTGAGATCAACGCCGAGATCCTGAAAATGGTATTATCCGAACAGGGTGCCATGGTGGATTGGGCTGAAGACGGAAGAAAAGCCCTGTCAATGTTTGAAAGATCTGATGAGGGCTATTATGATTTTATCCTTATGGATCTTCGCATGCCGCATATGGACGGTTTGACCGCAACAAAGGAGATCCGTAAACTGAATCGGGCAGATGCGAAGAAAATCCCGATCATCGCCATGACCGCCGACGCCTTTGCGGAAGACGTGAAAAAATGCCTTGACGCAGGCATGAATGCGCACCTTGCGAAACCGATCAGTTTTGATGAGCTTGATAAATTACTGGCAAAGATGTAATGAAGAATGGAGATTGCAATGAAAAAAATTATGATTGTTGACGACGAAAAAATCTCACTGATGATGACAGAACATATCCTGGCTACGGAATATCAGACAATCTGCGCCACTTCCGGTGATGAGGCGATCTCTTTGTATATGGACGAGCAGCCGGATATGATTCTTTCCGACCTTCATATGCCCGGAATTTCCGGCTATGAATTGCAGCGTGTCCTGCAGGAAAAGTTTCAGGAAAAAATCCCCTTTATGTTTATGACCGCGGACAGCGATGAAGAAACGGAGCAAAAGGGATTATCCAACGGTGCCATGGATTTTATCCGCAAGCCCTATCGCGCGGATGTGCTGCTTCACCGGATAGAAAATATCCTGCAGACGGTAGAACAGATACAGGGATTAAAGAAAGCCGCCACGACAGACCCTATGACCGGTCTGTACAACAAGGCAACTTCCGAACAGAAGATCAATGCGGAATGTCAAAATTCAACCGGCGCCCTGATGATGATCGATCTTGATAATTTCAAGCTGGTCAATGACCTGTACGGTCATGATATGGGGGATAAGATCCTGATCCGATTTGCCGAGATCATCCAGTCCGCCATCCGTTCCTCCGACCTTGCCGGACGACTCGGCGGTGATGAATTTATCGCCTTTTGCAAAAATATCAATGACGAATCCGTCATCGCCCGAAAAGCGGAATATATCAATGAACAGATTCTGTTGTCCGCAAAAGAATATATGGGAAATGATATGACCATCCCTTTAGGCGCCTCCATCGGCTGTGTATTTGTACCCGATGAGGGAACCGATTATTCCGAATTATATAAAAAAGCCGACTCAGCTTTATATGAAGTAAAGCGCGCCGGAAAACACGGCTATCATATTTATAAAAAAGACTCGGCCGGGGAACAAACGGAAAATACCGACACTTCCGATCTGTTTCATCTCGTTAAGATTTTAAGTGAGCGGAATGTGAAAGCCGGCGCCTATACCCTCCCTATGGAACAGTTCAAAATCGTCTTTCAATTTTTGAACCGCTATGTACACAATTATAAAAAAGAAGTCTGGATGCTGCAGTTCACAGTGCGCTCCGACGCGCTGAACGATGAAAATCTGTCGGAAACCACCGAAGAGTTTATGTCGGTTCTCCGCTCTTCTTTACGCCAGAGCGACGTTGTCACCCAGAGCGGCGAAAATAAAATACTGGTTCTGTTTTTGGAGACAAATGTAACAAATATTGAGTTTGCCATTTCACGTATTATGGATAATTGGGAACAATCAGGTCACAGCCGTCCTGACCATCTCATCGCATATGAAAAAGAGGTATTAAAATGAATAAAAATGATCCTGAATTTCGTCAAACGGTTTTGGTTATTGACGACGAGCCTGTCAACCGCCAGATGCTTGGAATGATATTGGATACAAAATATCATGTGATCTACGCCGGAGACGGAAATGAAGCATTGGAACAGATCCGGATCCATAAGGAGATCCTCTCTTTGATCTTTCTGGATCTTGTAATGCCCGGAATGAACGGATATGAGCTTTTGCAAATTATTAACAATGATGCGGAATTAAAGAAAATTCCGGTGATCGTGCTCACTTCCGAACAGTCTGCCGAAGTCAAAAGCCTGCAGATGGGAGCCTCCGACTTTTTAAGCAAGCCTTATGATCTGCCGGAAGTGATCCTTGCAAGGGCAAAACATTCCATTGATCTGTATGAGGGAATGAATATCATAAAAGCAACGGAAAATGATGCTTTGACCGGCTTGTACACCAGAGAATTTTTCTTTGAATATGCCCACCAATATGATTACCGCTATCCGGATAAGGCAATGGATGCGATCGTAATTAATTTTAACCGTTTTCATTTAATCAATGAATTATACGGCAGAATTTTCGGAGACAAGATCCTCAAAGCCATTGCCGACGGAATCCGGACGATTCTGAAAGCATCCGGCGGGATTGCCTGCCGCTATGACGCAGATGCTTTCTATCTGTATACCGGTCATCAGGATAATTATGATGTATTGCTGGAACAGGTGGTATCCTGCTTTCGGAAATTGCTGAAAACTCCGGAGATCCGGCTTCGCATGGGTATCTACCCGGATATCTATAAAGCCACAAGTCTGGAAAATCGCTTTGCGAGAGCATTGCAGGCCTGCAATTCCCTGCGCAATCAATATACCACCACCTATTCCGTTTACGACATGGATATGCATGAGAAATCCGTCTACTCCGCAAGACTTTTGGAGGATTTTGAACACGCTCTGGAAGAAAAGCAATTCCAGGTCTTATATCAGCCGAAATATAATATCCGGGGAAACCGACCGAAATTATGCAGCGCGGAAGCGTTGGTAAGCTGGCATCATCCGGAATTCGGCAGAGTCCGTCCCGACGCATTTATTCCCCTTTTTGAGGAAAACGGTCTGATCCAGAAGCTGGATCGCTATGTATGGCGTGAGGCTGCCCTGCAGATGAAAAAATGGAAACAGAATTATCAAATGACCGTTCCGATTTCCGTCAATGTTTCCAGAGTGGATATTTATGATCCGGACATGCCGGACTACCTGTTAAGTCTGGTTCAGGAAAATGAGATCGACCCCCACGATTATCTTCTGGAGATCACAGAATCCGCTTATACCGATAATTCCCAACAGATCGTTCAGGTAGTGAAAGATCTGCGAAAAGATCATTTCCGCGTGGAAATGGATGATTTCGGTTCCGGATATTCCTCCCTGAATATGCTGACCTCCTTACCTATTGATGCATTGAAACTGGATATGGCATTTATCCGGAATATTTCTCTGGACAATAAGGAGATGCGCATGGTAGAATTAATCTTGGAAATCGCGGATTATCTCAATGTACCTGTCGTTGCGGAAGGCGTTGAGAGTGAAGAACAATATGAATTATTGAAAAACGCCGGCTGTGACATCATACAGGGATATTATTTTTCCAAGCCGGTACCACCGGAAGATTTCAGTCAATTGATTGCGAAAGAAAGGAGTCAGGACAATGACGATTGATACTTTAAAAAGATTTGGCGCAAATACCGATGAGGGACTTGCAAGATGCATGAACAAAGAAGATTTTTATATTAAAATGGTAAATATGGGATTGAAAGATGAACGCTTTGATACGTTGCCGAAGGTACTGGCTTCCGGAAATCTTGACCAGTCTTTTGAATTAGCCCATGCTTTAAAAGGCGTGATCGGAAATCTGGCTCTGACGCCGATGTTTGATGCGATCTGTGAATTGACGGAGCTGCTTCGCAATAAGAAACCCGGAGATTATACGGGATTGTGCAAAAAAGTCATCGACGAGAGAGCCCGGCTGCTTGCCATGGAAAAGAATGAATAAATGAATATTTTTAAAAAACCGGACAGCAAAACTGTCCGGCTTTTTTTACCATGGCGTCAGTTCCATATACAGATCTCTGTACTGTCTTGCGGAATTGCCCCATGAAACGTCCTTATTCATATCCCTGATAAGCATCTCATCCCAATATTCTCTTTCCGTAAAATATAAGGTCTTGGAGCGGTTGATGGCATCTAACAACAATCCGGATTCATAGCGGTCAAAAGTAAAACCGTTGCCGCTTCCGGTATATTGATTATACGGTTCCACCGTATCCTTTAAGCCGCCGGTCTCCCGAACGATCGGTACGGTTCCGTAATGCATGGCGTTTAACTGCGTAAGACCACAAGGCTCGAATCTCGAAGGCACCAGCAGTGAATCCACGCCGGCGTAAATACGGTGCGCCCTCGCCTCATCATACTGAATACAGGCAGAAAACTGCCCACGGAACCTGTTTTCGTAATACCGGAAAGAATCCTCATAATTTCGATCCCCGGTTCCGAGTACAACGATCTGTGTAAATTCATCCAGCACCTGAGGAACGATCGCATTGACAAGATCAAGTCCCTTCTGATTCGTCAATCTTGATATCAGACCGATCACATATTTATTCTGATCTTCTTCCAGCCCCAGTTCTTTCTGCAATGCAAGTTTATTTTTCTTCTTCCCTTTAACTGCATTCTTTTGATTGTAATTCGCAGCCAGCACCGGATCGGTGTCCGGATTCCATACATCACAATCGATACCGTTTACAATTCCCCGAAGTTTGCAATTATGATAGCGCAAATGTTCGTCTAATGTCTCCCCGTATTCCGGCGTCTGTATCTCTCCCGCATAATTCGGACTTACGGTTGTGATCCGATCGGCAAACGCCAGACCGCCCTTCATAATATTTGCATCCAGCCAGTCCTGACCAAGAAGTCTCGGATTATCAAATACGCCATCCGGAAGTCCTGTCCAGTAGCGGATCGTCTTGATATCATAGATTCCCTGAAAACGCAGATTATGAATGGTCAGTATGGATCTTGCCCCTCCCACCGGCGTATCAGAAAACAGCGTGCGCAGATATACAGGAACCAGTGCCGCCTGCCAGTCGTGACAATGCACAATATTCGGGATCCAGTTCAAAAAATTCAATGCCGCAAGTGCTGCTTTGCTGAACAGGCAGAATTTTGGGATATCATCAATAAGATTAAAATAAGGTTTCGGACCGGAAAAAAATTCTTTATTGTCGATAAAGTCATAGACCACGCCATCCTCTTCGTATTCCATAATTCCCACATAGATATTTCGTCCCGTATTTCCCAGATCCATGTAGAATTCCCCGCGATAAACCATCTTCTCCTGATACTCCCATGGAATACATTCATAACGGGGTAATATCACCCGGACATCACAATTCATTTTCGCCAGTTCCTTCGGAAGCGCGTACATGACATCGCCAAGTCCTCCGGTCTTGACAAAAGGATGACACTCGGAACCGATAAAAGCAACGCTCCTGCGGGGTTCCATGTATTCAACCGGTTTTGTTTCTTTTTCTGCTGCAGTTTCAACTTTCGTTTTTTTTCTCGCCATTATTTCCTTCCTTTCTTGCCACATTGTTTTATATTTTATTCGCCATCACTGATAATTCGTCACAAACCCGATCAATTCCTCACCATATACGGCCTGAAACATATCGAGAACCCCTGCCGTAGCCTCACGAAAAGGTTTCAGATCCGGATAATTGATTACCATACCCACTGCTTCCAGTTCCTTGACATAATCCTCTGTCTGCTGTGAAACCAGATTCCGGTTTTCAGTCTCTGCCTTCTCCGCTGCGGAGGCGATAATCTCCTGATCCTCTGTAGACAGTTTTACCCAGATATCCTGCCGGATCGTCAACGGCATGGCGTCATAACTGTGATTAGTGACGGAAAGATATTTTTGTACCTCATAAAGTTTATTATTATAAATAACCGGAATCGGATTTTCCTGTGCGTCAAAACTTCCGTCCGCAAGGGCTGCTTTCAGTTCCGCAAAAGGATAACTGTGCGGTTTTGCCTGTAGTTGCGCCATGGTTTCCATGACAATCTGATTTTCCGGAGTGCGGATATTAAGTCCTGCCATATCCTCAACCGTCTCAATGGGACCGATCTTTTCCGATGTGGTCACGCACCGGAATCCGTTGTCAAAATAAGCAAGCACATGCATATTATAAACTTCCAGATCACTGCCGAGAGCCTGTATCTGCGGACTGTCTATGAATTTCCACGCGGATTCAAAATCATCAAATAAAAAGGGAAGAGCGGAAACACCGAGCTTAGTAGCATAAAGAGCATAATTTCCCGCGCTTGATACCGTCATATCCACAGAACCATCGATCATTCCGGCAAGCAATTCCGAATCACTGCCCAGCTCTCCGGATGGATGGATCTCGATCAGGATCCTGCCGTCTGTGGCAGTTTCCACCTCTTTCTTAAAATCGTCAAGAGCCACGCCTCTGGGATCATCCTGTCCCGTGGAATACCCCACCCTGATCGTTAAAGGATATTCCGGTGTTTCATCTGTTTCCTCCGATGATTGATGCTGTTCCGAAACAGGTTCTTCGGATTTGATGCGACATCCTGTCAGACACAAAATTAAAATGATACAAGTCCAGATTGTAAAATTCCATTTCTTCCTCATCATCTTTTCCCTCCTGCTGCACTCATCAGCCCTCTTTTCCTCTCGCTGACAAGCCGAAACACTATCAGCTTATCTGTTGTAAAAAGCATATTGATTTTTTCCGCTGCGCTTCACCTTGTATAAAGCCTTATCGGCATTACGATACAGCGTATCATAATCCGATCCGCCCGCCGGATATACTGCCACGCCGACACTGACGGAAACGGGCACCTCCACCTTAGATACCGTATATACCGCCTGCATCCGTTCACAGATCTCACCGGCAACCGCTTTGATTTTCTCCTTTTCGCCAACTTCACAAGTTGCCACCGCAGCAAACTCATCACCGCCGATCCTCCCTGCAAATTCCTTATCTCCCAGAATATCGATCAATTTATCCGCAATATCCTTCAATACCTTATCTCCCATCGCATGCCCCAGCTTATCATTCACCGATTTAAAATTATCCAGGTCGATAATAAACAGCGCAAGGCATGCAGGACTCTCCGCAATCAATTCCTCCACTTTTTCCGGAAATGCCCCTTTATTCAAAATCCCCGTCAACGCGTCTGTCTTCGCCTGCTCCCGTAGTTTGATCTCTGTATTACGCTGTTCATCCACATCAACCACGCTGCCAAGGACTTGTAACGGTGCGCCCTTCTCATCGCGGGTCACGGTCGCGGTCAGACGATACCAGTAATAATTTCCGTCCAGATTCCGCAAACGTATCTCGCCCTGAATGCTTCTCTGCTGTGAAGTCGGCAATTCATAAATCTCCTGCCGGATATGTTCATCCTCCGAGTGGATCAATTCCACAAATTTCGCAGCTTCCTCCCGTGTATAAGTATTTTTCGCATCCGCGACCATGCGTGAAGCATTCCCGTCAACATGCATGGTCTTTGTCTGATAATTATAAGAGAACACAATATTTTGCACCTGTTCGTTTATCACTCTGAAACGTTCATTGACCGCAACGATCCTATCATTACTGCGCGTCAACGAAACAGTATACACCAAAACCATTGTGAACAGGATCAATACAACGCCGATCACAAGGATCACGTACAACATAATCTTGGCTGTATGATCAGTAATATTAGACTCCAACGTAATATTGGTAAAATACCAGTCATGAATACCGATTGGCAGCATAACAGCGATAAATTCCTTCCCTGAATCGGTATAATAGAAAGGCAGAACCTCACCTTTTTGTGGCATCTTTGGCGACGGGATCACATCCGAGAGAACCTCTGCCCTATTGTCAAAGCCTTCACTGGCTGCTTTCGCAAGAATTTTTCCATCCTGATTAAACAACAGATTAAAAGAATCTTCTGAAAATGTAATAGACTCCAGAATGGAATTCAAGGTTTCCTTTGTAAATGTGCCGTAGATCACGCCGACAGCACCCTCATCCTTCATAATAGGCACCGCCAGCACCAGAACCTCATCCCCATCCTCATCCACAATGGTTGATTCCGATATGGCATGCATCCCTTTCAT
>CADBTR010000111.1 GCA_902797675.1 uncultured Lachnospiraceae bacterium | reverse complement strand
TGCATAAGCGACTTGCACAAAATCAGAGATTTTGGCAATCTGCTTAATCTCGCCTGCTTTGCAGCCTCGAACGGTATCTGGCTCCTCATATCTTGATAGTTTGATTTCAGTATAGCATTTTTTCTCCAGTTATGATATACTTAAATAAAATTTTTATGTTTAGGAAGTTATTTGCCATGAAGAAAAAAAGAAAACATCAAAACCGCGCAATGCGCAGATTCCTATATATGCTTCCCACCATCGGAAATATCCTCCTTGTGGTATTCTCTGTCCTTTTATTTGCCGGAAGCATTGCTCTCTTTATCTTGGAACATCATAAGCCTATCTCTTATCAGACGCCTCTCTATCGGGAGAGTACTGCCGTACTGTCGAATCCATACATCGGTCTGTATCAGATCCACGGGTATACCCTGACAGACGAGGATGCGTCCAATGCGTCCAAGTGGCTTAGCAATACCGTTGTAAAAGATACCAATCAACTGGTTCTTTTGGAGATCAACCTTGTAAATTACAGAAGCAGCGCAATTTCCAAGGCAGCCTTAAAGCAGCTGGATACGATCCTTTCTTACTGCTCCCGCAATGAAAAGCAGATGATCCTGCGTTTTCTCTACGACTGGGACGGAAAGGGGCCTGCCTCTGAACCGGATACGAAAGAGCAGATCATCGCCCACATGGACGCCGTAATTCCCATCGTGAATCAGTATGCGGAGCATGTCTACATTCTCCAGGGTAATTTTACAGGCTCTTACGGAGAGATGGCTTCTACCAACTACAAGGATACTTCCTCTTTTACTATGCTGAATACTCATTTGGCGGAGCTTACGGATCCCGGTATTTTCCTTGCCACCCGCACACCTGCCCAGTGGCGAACCGTGTGCAGCATGAGCACGCCCCTGACTTCGGAGCTTGCATCATACGATGCTCTGCCCTCAAGAATCAGTCTGTTTAACGACGGAATGCTTGGTTCCAAAACGGACACCGGTACTTATACCACGACATCCCGAAAGGGAAACAGTGATTTTACCGTTCGGGGAACAAGAGAGGAAGAACTTGCCTTTCAAAATCAGCTCTGCCAGTTTGTTCCAAACGGAGGTGAAGTCATCACCGATAACTTTTACAATGATACGAAAAATGCCATGCTTGACCTGAAAACCATGCATGTTTCCTATCTGAATGAAGTCTATGACTCCAAGGTACTGGACAAATGGAAAAAGACGGAATACATCAGCAACGATCTGTTTAACGGCATAAGCGGCTATGATTATATCGTGAGCCACTTAGGATACCGCTATGTCCTTACGGATTCCGATATTTTCTTCCATGAGCTGGCAGACAAAAAAGCCACTTTATCATTTTCCATTGAAAATCATGGATATGCACCGGCTTATCGTGATTTCGAGGCTAAAATAATCCTCAGGAGTCGTTCTACCGGTTTATCCTATACGGTTCCGATTGATTTTCAAGCAACAGATTTTCTTGCCGGAGATACACTCTCCATAAACACACCGATCGATGTGCGAAAAATGCGTGAAGGCGCCTATCATATTATTTTAAATATAACAGATCCTGCCACAAAACAAACGATACAATTCGCCAATACAAGTCTCAACACCAAAGACGGCATTTTACTTGGAACGCTTACGATTGAATAAGCGTTCCAAGCTTAATCTTTCCCTGTTCTTCCTCTTCACAGGCAAAATGAATCTTTCTGTGATCTGTCTTTCTCTCCGCCGTCAGATACCATACATCCTGTTTCAACGGGATCTGACAACCTATATCCCGCACCGTTCCGCTCTCAATATCCCTAAGATCCGTATCAGGAACGATTCTGATACCGCTCTCACTCTCCAACCGTATCTCGCTCTCCTGATAGAAGTTGGCATATCCGGTATTTTCGATCTGAATATGGAGTTCTACGGTTTCCCCGCAAAGATTTCCTTTCGGAAGATAGCAATCCCGAATACAAAACCGGTAACCCAGATGTGCCCCGACATAATCATATCCGGTTCTCCCGAAAAAGACTCCTTTCTCCATACATTCCTCTGTTTTCCAATATTCCAGTCTTCTTGAATCGTGAATACAATTGAGATAACTGACTTTCATTTCCGCCAGATGCCCGCTGCATTCCGCAAAGTCATGGTCTGTCCCGCCAGCCCCCCACAGGACTTCTCCTCCGATGGGACATCTTCTTCCCAGCATCCGTAAAAATTCCATCTCCTCCTCCGGATTCCAGATACCGCTCCACCCCGTTGTCCGCTTTGATTCCATTCCAAAACTTCCAAGATGTGTTTCCGAACCGAGGATCCCGTCGTCAAATACCGTCAGATACGGCTTTCGTTCAAGTTCGGAAAGTTCACACTGCTGCCGGAATTTCCGATATAATCCCGGAGTTCGGACCGCAAGATACAGATGGTTTCCCGTTGCTTTGGACCATGTATCATATAATTTTTTTAAGGATACTTCACCGGTAAATTTTGAGCTGTGCATCTCTCCCCAGCTGCCGATAAAAAGTCCCTGTAAAATATAAATACAATTCTGATATTTCATTACTACAGGACCAAGCTGCTCCATGTGGCGGACAACCATCGCCAGTCTGGACGGCTCATGTTCCATTCCTTTTCCCTCATGATCATAAGCAATCCGCAAAATGATATCTCTGTGATGCTCCCCGAAAAATGCAAGAAGACTTTGCAACTGCTGCAAAGCCCCTGCATCCAATGGTTTCTCTCTGTAAGCGCCAATGTCAAAAAACAGCAATGCCAGCGTTTCCGGCTCCCTCAAAGACCAGACCAGATTTTCTATATCCGGATCCTTATCCGCCCGAAAAGAATAGATCTGATACCATCCTCTGGCAGGATTACTAAGCTCCCTTGCCGTTTCTTCGTAAGATCCTTTTTCGATACGCCATTTTTCTTTCTTCTTAAAAAATCTCATCTCTGATCGCACCTATGTCTGTCTTTAAAATCTTTACTCTGACCCATACCGCCAAAATTGAAAACATCATCCGGAACATATAAACCACCGGTTTCAATCCGGAATGCATACTGACTCCTTCCGTTCTCGTATGCATCACCGCCGGTATCTCCCGGATCCGAAATCCTAAAAGCAGCATATTCATCAAAATATTCGCATCGGGATAACGGTCGTCAAAATGATTGAAGCGGGAATAATATCCAAAGGCCTTCCGGTTCAACCCCTGAAGTCCAGTGGTAGGATCTTTGATCTCTCTGCCCGTTGCCATTTTAATAAAACCGCGAAAAAGTCCGATCGCAAATTTCTTTACCGGCGATACATGGTAAGGCGCGCTGTCCTTTAAAAATCTGGAACCCAGCACAATATCCGGACATATTCCATCCTGCCCCGGTGTCGTGAGTTCCTGATAGATCCGCCCGACATTGCATACATCATGCTGCCCGTCCGCGTCCATCTGGATCACATATTTGTACCCCCTGCGAATTGCGTATTTATAACCCAGCTGCAACGCGCTTCCATAACCGAGATTAAATACATGGGTAACCAGATCCACCTTCTTCCTCTTGGCAATCTGATTCGTCAGATCCGAGGAAGCGTCGTTCATAATCAGAATGTCAGCCAGATTGCGGATCTCCGGCTGCTGTAACTGATTCAAAAGTTTCTCAATATTCTTTTCTTCATTATACGCAGGAATAATGATCAAAACCTCTTTTATCTTCTTTATCTCCACCTGCTTTATGCCTCCTTGCTTATGTAAGATCGCAAGTCTCTACTCCCCGACAAGCTGTAATAATTTCCTTATCTGTCCGGCATTGGAAATCCTTTTCTTCGCCGCATTTTCCCCATATAATTTCATTTTTTCCCGATCACTTAACATCTCTGTTATTATATCACAAACGGATTCCGGAGTCAATTTACACATGCGCCCGTCTACGCCATCCGTTACCTGTCCCCGGTTTCCGCTGCTGTCGGAAACAAGTACCGGGCAGCCCAGAGACTGGGCTTCCTGTATGGCAATACTCTTTCCCTCAAACCTTGTGGCATGTACATAGAGATCCGTCCTGGCATAATAAGGATACGGATTGCTGACCGCACCAAGCAGCAGAAAATCCTGCCTGAGTCCGTACCGCCCGATCAGTTCCTCCAGTTTCCGCCGTTCTTCGCCCTCACCCAGCACATACCATCTCGCTTTAATCCCTCTCTGCTTTAAAAGGCGCATGGCCTCAATGGCAATTTCATAAGATTTTTGCGCTGTCAGGCGCCCCACCGTAAGAATCCGGATCCCGTCATAGTTATCGTTAAATCCTCCCGGAAGTGTTGCCTTTCTCCTGATTTCATCCTGATTGACAATATTGTAAAAAATGTCCGTCCGTTTGGCACATTCCGGATACACTTTCAAAAATTGTTTTTTCACGTCCTCCGACACTGCAAAGATCCGGTGAAAATAACGGTAACACTCTTTGTCCAAAGCCCTGGTATACCCGGCTCTGATATAATCAATGTGAATAAAAACCGCCTTTTTCTTTGCCCTCACATGATCCCTGACATAATAAGCCGAACCGCCCTCCAGGTAAGCTACGGCAAGGTCATAGGTTTCCCGAAGTTCCCCCGCACCGTCTGAGAGTACGCGCCACAATAATTTATCCGGATAGATTTTCCCCTTCCGGATCATAGAATAACTGTTGCGGATCAGATACGGCAGATTCCGGAAAACCGCTCCATTTTGGAACATCTGCCGGAGGATATTTTTGCGAAGTCTCTTTTTCCCTTCTGCCGACAATACCGAACTGTCATCGTACCGTTTATTCTTCAATGTCACATACTCCGGAAGCCTGTGAACCAATTCGCCCTGACCGGTAACTACAAATAATGAAAGTTCATATTTTTCCGGAGACAACTCGCCAAACAGAGACAACAATGCCGCTTCCGCTCCGGCTCCCCCCATGGTATTAATGACAAATAAAATTTTCTTTTTTTTCATGCTTTCACGATCCTTCTTCTGTCTGTGAAGTTTCCTCAGATACTCTCCGGATTTCCCGAAGTAATTGTTCATTTTCCTGATTCAAAAGAGATACCTGCATCGCAAGTTCCTGATTCTTTCTGGACAATACGGAAACCTGGACACTCAAAAAATATGCTCCGCTTAAGGCAACCACCGCACAGGAAAAAATCAGGATAATTCCCGTAATGCTGACATAATTTGCCCACATGGTGGGATGCAACATGATTCCCGCCAATATAAAAATCACTGCCACAACTCCCCATGCAAGGCTGAATGTTTCCGTCATTCTTCTCTTTGCGAGAGATAAAATCACACTTCCCAGTATAAAAACGCCAATTGACGAAATGCATAACCGTATGATTGTACTGACCTCCATATTACGCCCCTTTCTTATTCTTTCTGTTATTTTTCTCTATCTCATACCGGTCAAATACCTTCCCCGGTTTTTTCTTTCCCGTACCGTATTTCAGCAAAAGTCCGTTGCAGAAAACATGTTCATCCAGATTTTTTTCAAGCCACTGAAGTCTGGCATAGGCGACGCCGAATCCCAGAGTTGCTCCGATCACCAGTCCGATCCCGTACCATACCATGGAAAATGTTGTCGCAAGCATGCTCCCAAACATCGTAAAAGCGCAAAATACCGCTGCCGTGATCAAAGATCCTTTCAGATCGTTGAAATAATACAAAAAGATGATCTCCGCATACATCGTAAACAGGATAAAATAACCTGCCGCAAGACACGGATAAATCCGCATCACCGCGCCGCCGTAGCCAATCTGCGGCAAAAATACGATGCACAAAAGAAATATCACCACCGTCACGATAAACTGGATCCGCACCAGATTCATCAATTCCTCTGACAATTTACGGAACATTCTGCTCTTCGCCAGAGAGATATCCATTCCTCTTCCGCCTATGACAGCCTCGGAATATGCCTTATACCTCTCATGAAAGCGCATCTCCACCCTGGCGATAAAGATGACACTGGCAGATATATTGGTAAACATCGCGATACAAGTGGCAAGGTCATAGATTGTCGCGCAGACAAAGCTTTTTGCCACCACCAGCTGCAGATCCGTTGTCCAGAATACAAAATTATGAATATACAATCCCAATGTATACAAAAAATTCGTAAAGATCAACTGCCAATAGCGTTTAAAATAACGCAATACTTCCCGATATCTTCCGCTGTTGTCCCGGAAATAACTCCGCACCAGAGCCAGTTCCAGACATGCGATGAGCATAAACCCGATATCGATCGCCACCAGCATTCCAAAGGTTTTGGACCAGTGCAGCAATCGCACAAAAATCACCGACAAAAGCACCGTAAGCAACATTCCCAGGAAAAAGAAGAAGGAAATACGCTTATAATCTTTGCAGATCGAGAGGTATAACATGGAATAAAATACCATTACGAGGGCGATAAATCCGCAATATCCGGCAAATACATAGACAACTTCCACCTGTCCCACAAAATATTCATGAAGACAGAAGGGAATTCCCAAAAGGCAGCTGAATCCGATATTCATAATAAGCCCCACATAAAAGCATGGCATAATATCTTCAAACCGTTCTTCATAAATCACATCTGACATATATTTCGACAACACCGAATTAAAAGGCGAGGCTGTGAGCAGAGAAAATATAAAAATATACAATACCGTACAGGCAAATAATTCTCTGTCCGAATACCCTACCGTCTCGAATCCGAGGATCTTCTGCATCGCGAAGATCGCGCCGATCACAAGGAGCATCGGGGCGATCGTGATCAGCGTGCTGTAACCGAAGCCCACAAGATTTGTCGTCAGCGTATTTTTTCCAAAAATATGATTCAGTTTGACACCTATTCCTGCCATAATGCACTCCTCTAATAACGATCGTTTATTATCTGACTATTTCTTTAATTGAATCTGAAACGGTTCCTCAGACCATTCCAGTCCCGCTTCTTCGCAAAATCTTTGATAGATTTTTTTGTATTGCGCCTGCATATCCTCCAACTTATATCCCGCCATCACGCGGCGATATCCGTTTTCCCCCATCTGCAGACGCCCTTCTTCATCCGTGGCAAGGTCAACCATTGCCTCTGAGATCTCGGCAATATTCATAATATGGGTCAGAATTCCTGCCGCCCCGAAAGAATCATCCAGTCCGTAGATCAATTCCCGGCAATTTCCCACATCTGTGGCGATCACCGGCTTATGCGCCGCATAACTTTCAAGAATCGTAAGGGGCTGTCCTTCACTGATACTGGTGAGCAGGGTAAAATCCATTCTTCCCAGATAATCCCTGACATCAATCCTGCCGGTAAAGATCACATCCTCCACCTTCAGGTTCTCCACCATATCAAAACATTCCTTTGCATATTTCTCATCCTCGTCCACAGGTCCCATGATCCATAATTTTAAATTCGGAACTTTCTTTTTTGCAAATGCAAATGCCTGTATCATCGTCTTGACATCCTTGATCGGCGTTACACGAAGCACTGCCCCCGCATTGATAAATCCTGCATCTTCTTCCTTTTTTCCCGGAAGATCCGAAAGTCTTTGCGTATTAATGCCGTTGGGGGTGATCATCGTTTTCTCCGCCGGACATCCCAGTTCTATCTGCAATTCCCTTGCGTGTCCATACAGGCTTGTCACAAGCCCTGCGTCAAAATAAGCCAGTGTGGACATCTTCTTAAACTGTTCGATCCAGATATTTTTATAGATGCCTTCCACCCATTTTGCCTTGATCAGTTCCTCCTCCCGCTCTCTTGTATAAATTCCATGTTCGGAGATCAGAAGTCCGCATTGATTCATACGCTTCGCCATACTGCCCAGAAGACCCGCATATCCGGTCGCCACACAATGATACAGATCCGCTTTGGGAAGCTCTGTCTTCAACATCAGAAACAAAGGCAGATAGATCGAGCGCATCGTCCACAGGAAATCCGAAAATACAATCTGCGGATACTTGATCTTATAACATTCCATGGAAATATGAAGAAAATCCGGTCCCATGAGAATCTCGTTAATGGAAAATTTCCGGTTTTGAAACAGCTCAAATATCACATTCCACTCCACCGGACGATCCAGCACCATATTTCTCATGGCTCGATATTCTCTGGGTTTCAGCCGGTATCCTTTTCTTTTCTTTTTCGCCCAGTCCACATCATCCAGATAAGCCTCATGCACCTCCGTCACATTATCCGGCAGCTCATAGGCAAATTTTCCGCTGACCGACCGGTTGGCTACAATCGCCAGAACAACGAATTCCACATTCGGAAACGCTCTGATCATACTGTGGATCCAGCTGGAAACACCGCCGACCACATAGGGATAACATCCTTCCGCCACAATACAGATCCGCATGCGCTCACCTCCCGTCAATTCCCTTATAGGAATAATACAGATCACTGTCCTCTTTTGTTTTCAAAATCACCTGTGGTTTTTTTGCATGGATCAGATAGGCTCCGTCTTCGATTTCTTTAAACTCTCCCCCCTCAACGCTCTCCAATTGCTTATTATGTACACGGAGCAAAAACCATACCTCCCGTTTTGTATTTTCCACATCAACCACCAGACTGTCTTCCTCCCTGGTTACTTCATAATCCATGGTCAAAAATGTCCGCACTCTGGCATCACTCTCCGATAGTGTCACCATATCAAAATCTACAAATGGTTTCCAGTAGGTATCTACATTTTTCGCAAATACGCGGTAATAATTCTCCCAGCGGTCATCACTGGTCTGCGGCCATGCCACATTGTTCATATCCAGTTCGATACTGGAATAACCAAGAGCCGTCTCAATACCTTTCAGCCTGAAATCTTCCATGAACGTATGGGAAACGCCGTTGCTGTTGGAGCATTGCAGCGTAATATTATCCGTACAATAAGACAATAACGGATAGAGAGAAGAATAATAGCAGGTCAATGTGTTAATATTTTTCATGATGGTCTTATCCTGCATCGTCAGCAGCTGCGCCACATCTTCTGCCGCCACCGCAGCCGCGCAGAACTGATACCCGATTCCCGTCTTGCGAAAGAAAATACTATCCCTGTTTACCTTGACCTGAAGATTTGTAGTCTTACTGTATTCCATGGACAAACCGGCTTCCGCTTTCTGCTCATTCAACTGTTTCAGATACATGACCAGTTCCTCATCATTAGGCTCCTCCAGATCCAGATAATCAACCTGCGGAGTGATCATAAAGGTCAGATTAAAGTGGTTCTTCTCATTGATCGCGATCATGCCCGGCCAAATGATATCGCGGAATACCGCATTTTGCTTTCTGCTGTACAGCTCCATCATCACTTCTTCATTTTCCGCAGCCAGACCCGGATAATTCGATATGATAAAATCCTGAGCATTCACCACCGGATAGATCTCATAATCTCCGATCTCATTCATCATTGCCTGCAAAATACCAAGAGATACCAGATCGGACATATAAGAGCCGTTTACGGCAAATACGGGACCGTTCTTGTTGGTACAGCGCCATATAATCGCCGGCAGATCCTCATCTTTCACTGAGTCTGACATCATCCCCACCATATAAGTGGTAGTACCGCTGGACGTCTTATACCATGGGATCTCCAGTTCCATATCCTGTCTTCCCGCATCCGCGTCCTCATCTTCCTTATAAATACTCTCACCACCCAGCAAGAAACCGGAAAATAACTTCACTCCCTCCATCTGCACCAGTTCGGATTCCACCTTCCGGATTCCTAAAAGTTCCTGGAGTTTCGGATATTCCTTTATCACAGAGGGTTCCGGAAGGTTGCTGAAGATCACCGGCACTCCCTGCTCCGCAAATGTGATCAGCGCATCCAGCTCCTTTTCGTAATCAATCATCGTTCCCTCCACGACGATCGCCACCGGCTGCTTTAAGCTGCTCTGTTCCTCCAGATATCCTGTCATCGCGCGATAATGCTGAAACTTGCGTTTCGTATAAGTACACCACTGTTTTACATTTCCGGCGATACTTCCGTCCGCCCGTCCCACAAATACTACCAGATCACAATTGAGATCCTTCGTGGCGTCCCATGCATCTTCTTTAGTCAGACCGGTAGCGACAATATGAGAATTGACATCATATTCATTTGTATTTTCCTTAAAAAGCAATGTGAACTGAAATAATACCAGAATCACACCCATCATAATGGTAATTGCAATATAATTTCTCGTTGATACCATTTTTTTGCTCCCTCTGATCAAACACAGGTCTAATCGCTGCCGTTATAGCCATAATCAATGGCAAGATTTAATAAACGATAAGTATTCTGCTGCAAACGATAGCAGACAAAATTTTCATTTTCAAAATAAACAGACATTTCATTTGGAAAACGTCTGGAAAATTCCTGAGCCCAAAAATACATTTTCGACATCACGATCCAGCGGTTCATCAGGGAATAGTGAACCAGTCCGCTCTCCGCAGGCAAATCGTACATGGCTCCCCGCGCCGATACGCACTGACCGCTTCCGTCATAAGATCCGTCATAATCCACCGGTACTTTTTCAATAAAGAAATACACGTTTCTTGTAGGAATATAGACCTTGCTGTTCTCATTATAATTCTCCAATTCCTGCAAAAATGTAATGATCTCCTCATGTCGTCCATGTCCGTATACCATCTGCGTCTCGTCATTGGCGGAACAGATGGTCCATTGATAATCCTGTTCCTCGCGGACAATATTGCTGAAACATGTCGCTGCCTCGTTTGTAACCAAAAACGGAACATTTCGTATTGCCCGGATTCCGCCTGACAGATACAGCTCGCTGACAACCCCCAATGTCAACAGAAATGAAATCGCCGACATTCTCTCATCCACTCTCATCAATGCGGACAAAAGATACAAAACGCCGTCCACGGCAAAAGTCAGTAAAATCGGCGAACTGTATGCCCAGTAAATACTGCACCGCCCTGCGTCCATAAGCTCCGGAAGTCCGAAATGCTTTGCCGACAAAAGAATCGTCAAAATCGCCATATAGACTGCGGTAGAGATCACAATGCCGGAATAATCTTTCTCTCCCAATACCCCCGCCAGAATACCAAACACCAGAAGTGCGCAGACAAGCGGCCAGAATATATTCTTATACTTTCCTATCTTTTCTTTAAAAACATACAGATTAATATTATCCACAGTTGCCTTGTTAAAAGATACAACCTTATTCAAAAGACCGCTTGCTCCTGCGGAAGTTCCCGCGGAACCGGCAGCAGTCAGCGCCGAAAAACTCCCGGAAATATCTTCCCGGATCACTTCCGTTTCACTCTCTTTTTCCTCAGTTGACGCCTCCCCTGTATTCCTGCTCTTTTGCTGCGCCTCCTCATATTCCTGCGCCTCCTGCTGTTCCACCGCTTCACTTCCCTTATTCATAATGCTCATGCCCCAGCGAAGCGATCCCTCCAACGGCGTACCCGTCGCAAAAGCGATGCCCAACGGCAAAATCGCGATCAGGACACTGATGATACCCGTACACAGGATATTGAAAAAATATCGTCTTCTGAAAACATACATACAGAAGCCCACAACAATACCCACGCAATAAATTCCGACGATCATCGTATCATAAAAATGCGCGGACAGACTCATGGAAAAGCCCATGGCAAATCCCAGCAATCCCGTGAGGGATTCTTTCTTTTTCACATCTCCCCGGGCAAGCTCCTGCCTGCGATCCCGCAAAAACAAAAAAGCGAAATAAATGGTCGGCAAAATAAATACCATACCGAATTCCTGAGGAATGGTTGAATAATATCTGGAATACGTATCCGGATGATATAAATTCACCAGAGTATAAAATAATACGGCACCATAAGGGATATATCTGCTCTTACAGCATAATCGCAAAAACGCCAGCAACATCAGAGTAATGTAGATGACCTGTACCAGCGAGAATACCCGCATGAGCACGTAAATATCCATGCCGAATACAACATGGATATAGTGGAGCATACAATGAAATCCGAACGGATATACTCCCGCGACAAAGATCTTATTCTCATCCATATAATTAATCCAGTAGGTATGCACCGGAACATCAGATGCGGCATAGCTGTAATGTATGAATTTCTGAACGCCGTATTCATAAAAGAGAGCCGCAAAAACGCCGATCAAAAACAGACATTCCAAAGGATTATGATAACACCAGACAAATACAGCCGTAAAAAAATCCTGTATTTTCTTCCTGCACTTATCCCACGCCTTGCGAAATAAAGTCTTGCCCCCAAGCTGGCGGTATTCAAGGCGGCGCAATACGGTGTTGATCTCCTCCAGAAGTTCCGTCATATGCCCTTTTCTCCGGCGCACCGCAAGGATCACATACGGCGCGACAGTTCCAAGCACCAGCGTAAATACGTTGGATATGTGGAGAAGCTGAAGGAGATATACAAGATTGATCACATAAAAATTCCCTGCCAGAAAATAATACAGAAGACGTTCCGGCAGCTTTCTCCCCGTCAGATATCTCCTTAACGCCAATGACGGCAAGATCAGCACAAGCAGAGTATATGCCCCGAATGCACCCATAAATTGTAAAATTGTAAGAACCGTCATTGACATAACTGTTACCCTCAGCTTCCTTTTTGGGATTCCTTCTGATTCCCGAATACTCTGATCATTTCCAATGTTTCATTATCGATCACAATGCTTGACGCTTTTAATTGATTCATTACCTCAAAGAACTTTTCTTTTTCTCCCATGGAAAAATAGAGTTTTAATTTGCAGGTATAAGCGGACAGATAATCCGGATACTGTTCCATCAGGCGCTCCGCCCACACTTCACATTCCCCGTATTTCTTTAATTCCAGAAGTCTGATGCAGACTGCTTCATACTGGAGTCCGGATATTTTCTCTTTGTCCAGATCATACATGATCTGCAAAGTCTTTTCCATAATCTCCACAAACGATGCCTGTTCCACCTCCGTAAACACTTTCTGCCGAAGCACACTGTCCATATCATCCAGCAGCTTTGACGCCATCATGATCCGATCTTCATGTTCCTCCTGCACATATAGAAAGGTTTTTTGCACTTCATTCCGGAAATTATTTAATTCATCCTGCAATACGGAAGCCGCATAATGGGCGGTCTCCGAATCTTCACTATCCAGCGCCATGGATATGGACGCCAGCGAATTCTTCACATCTCCCCGAACTACGTTCAACATCAGGTTTCTTAAGCTTCCTTTATCGGTGATCGCCAAAGCCTCCTCCAATGAAACCATGTTGCGCTCCTGTTCCTCGTCCGCTTTCATATGGGTTTCCACACGATCCTTGCTGAATACCACATCGGACAGATCCGCGATCTCCGCAAAGAATCCCTTATACATCAGATATCCGAAAAAGAATAACACAGGACCGATCAGCGGACACAAAAGCATGACAACAGACTTGAATACAAAGCCTGCACGCTTTTCTTTTTTCAAAAATAAATTCACAATACAATATACGATTACGATCACGGTATTGATCACTAACAATTGTATGAATTCTTTCTCCTGCATGCTATACCTTTACTTTCCCTGTGATAACGGTAATTTATCATCCAACTCTATAATTTCAGATTCATATCCCGCTTCCGCGAAACGCTTTCTTACGGTCTGAGCATCATCATGACTCGTATTTGCAAGCAGAATATACATCCTTCCGTCTGCAAGTTCTCCCTGATAGTCTGTCTGTCTAAGCTTCGCCGCCAGTTCATAACCTGCTTTTTCAAATTGCTCCTGTTCGATCTTAAGCTGCAGGATCGTACATTCCGTCAGATTTCTGGATGCCGCTTTCCGATAAGCTCTCACAAGAGAGGTAAAAGCTTCCGTATGCAAAATCTTTGTTCCCTCGACATAACGCTCATCCTGCAACGCATTGATATAACGGTTTGCGCGCAATACCGCATTCTGAATCAGGTAGCTTACCACCGTCAGCAAATTCGCCTGCCCCAGCGTCATCCGCTCCCATGGAATTCCCCATACCATGATAATCATCTGCATTTCGTCATTGTCATAAATGGCATTTGCCATCAAAGGATACCGCTCATCCAGCTGTCTGTTGATGTAGACTTTTCTCTGGCTGATCTCATCATATACCTCCTCCATCTCACGATACCGGATGGAGTTGCCAAGCTGCCTTGCCTTCTTGGAACTGGCGGAAAACATTCTGGCGTAGGTGTCATTGAATACATTATAAATCGCAACATCCGGGCAGTCCATGATCTGAGCGATCATATCCACTGCATAAAAAAGCACTTCCTCCGGCATATATTGATCCAGCGCCGAAGTAATGTTGTAAATCTTACCAACACTGTCCCGCTGATCGATCACCTGCCGTTTCAATACATCTTTGACACGCACGTTACTGCTGTTGATATCCAGAATATCACCTAACTGGCGGTTCAGATACCTTCGCTCCTCTTCATTCTCCGCCTTGACGATCCGCAATTCGTCCCGCATATATCCGACTACAAGTCCCAGGATAAATAACTGGGCAATCCATACGTATGTATTATAATCCAGCATGACCGCAAAACTGCTCCGGTCGTACATCTCCCGAAACAGATAGCCGGCCACCGCAAGGATTGCGGAAAAAGTTGCCTGCTGCTGTCCGTAAACAATGGCAAATAACAATACATATAACAGATAAAAATCAAGATTATGAAAATATGCGCTTCCCACCGCCCTGTTATTCAGCATAAAGAACGGCACGAAACAGATAATATTCTCTAAAAACGGAATTGCCGCGGAAACAAACCATACGGTTTTCTCTTTGAACTTCTGCCATGCAGACTTTCCTGCATCATCCCCGCTGACAAACAACTCTTTATGATGCAGCATATAGCCTGCCATCTTCTTTACAATCTGTTCCAGATTCGCAAAAACAGAGACGCCGAATTCCACGCTGAACCGCTTATTGGAAAGAACAACTCTCCCCATGTCGCTTTCCTCCAGCACGACGTTGATCTCTTCTCCCATATATTGTTTTACCAGATCGGCAAGCTCAGCCTCGGAAACCGCCTGAGCCGAAGACAGATGGTAGATATGATGCCGCATTTTCTTTGTACGGATCACGCGGTAGACAAATTCCACCGCATCAGACTCATACAGCATAGAAATCTCGGATTCTCCGTTGACAATGATATAGCCGGTCTCCATGGCTTTCAGGCACATCTCCGCGCAAATGTTATCGATGCTCTTTCTGTCTTTCGGAATGGTATACACCCACTCCAGCCGCAGGATTTTGATATCCAGATCAAGATTCTTCCTGTAATTTTCACATAATTCCTCTGCCTGCGCCAGCGCGATCCCCTTAAATCCGTTTGCGAATAAAGGCGTATCTTCCTTAATGTCCTCCTCATAATTTTTCCCGAATACATCCTGGGATGAGAGGAAGATAAAACGTCCCTTATGAACCATGGAATAAGCCATCAGAATATTCATCATTCCGGAAGAAAATCGCACCGATTCTTTCTGCTCTTCCCTCCAGGAAAAATTACTGTCATAAGCTCCCATATATACCGTTACGTCCGGATCCACGCTGTCTATGACCTCCGTCAGATTCTCACTGTCGTAATCAAAGTAATACTGCTCGAAGACTTTCTCATAATGCTCCCTGTGATATTTATTACCGGTGATCAGATAGACCCTGTGTCCTTCTTTTCGTAACTTGATGATCATTTTGTCGATCAGGCTGCCTGCCCCGCCAATTAGTAATACATTCATAAATCTACTCCCTGAGCGCGCAATTGTTTGACAAATTGCTCCGTATCTTCCTGCGCGGTCTGCAGTTCTTCCTCATATTTTCTGCTGACTGCCTGACCGATCTCTTTCATGTTCTTCCCCTGCAGTATAAGATTCCAGATCCACGCACCGGTTTCATTCATAACCACCGGTCGTTTGTATGGAACTCCCGATTGCTTACAATCTATCAGCCAATATAATCCTGCTGCCTTTCGCAGCTGATATCTTCCTGAATCTACCAGATTGATTTCCTTCTCCATGCCACTTCCACCCTTTGATTATATATGTCTATATTATACCACTCCGTGTTTTTCTTGTAAATGAGTTTTGTAACTATGTTTCCTCTGCAGCCAGACTTCCAATCTCTTTCCGATCCGATAAGCAATCTCCATTTTTGCGGTCAGACGATCTTCCGATATCGGCAGAACCTCGGTATAGCTTCTCGCTCCCTCGTCTGAATCGATGGCAAAATGCACGATTCCCGGCACACTGTCCGCATTTGCAGGATCCGGATTTCCCAATGTTCCGGTTACTCCGATCCCGAGATCCGCCACGTATCTGCCGCGGCACGCCCGCGCCATGGCGATCGCCGTTTCCTGGGAATATACGCCGTATTCCTTGATAATTTCTTCCGAAACCCCCTGGGCAATCTTGGCTTCATTGCTGTATGTCACAAAAGCTCCCTTCAGGATGGCAGAAGACCCTTCCGTATCCGTCAGAAGAGAAGCGATCAGACCGCCGGTCACGCTCTCCATGGTTGTGATCGTCATATTTGATTGAATGAGCGTTGTTACCAGTTGATGATATAATTGGCTTGTTTTTAACATATTTTTTCTCCCATTTTCTGTTAAAATTTAAAACTAAAAACATGCAGAATTAATTTTTAATTCTGCACATTCACTCTAATTTTCCATATTCATCTGTCTCTCGTGTTGCTATATCCTTTCTCCAATAAATGCTGTAATAGAGCAGTACATTTTTTATATTTACGATTCCTATTTTTACATAAAACCCCACAAACTCTTGAAAAACAAAGGATTGTGGGGTTCTCTTAATAATCTTTAATTCTAGATCAGAAATTATTCAATAATCTTTGCTACTTTACCTGAACCTACTGTTCTACCACCCTCACGGATAGCGAAACCAAGACCCTGCTCCATAGCGATTGGATGAATGAGTTCGATTGTCATCTCTACGTTATCACCAGGCATGCACATTTCTGTTCCCTCAGGAAGGTTGCAGACACCTGTTACGTCTGTTGTTCTAAAATAGAACTGTGGACGATAGTTGTTGAAGAATGGAGTATGACGACCACCTTCATCTTTTGTCAATACGTAAACCTGAGCTGTAAACTTCTTGTGGCATGTTACAGAACCCGGTTTTGCGATAACCTGACCTCTTACGATATCTGTTCTCTGGATACCACGAAGAAGCGCACCGATGTTATCACCGGCCTGAGCATCATCAAGCATCTTACGGAACATCTCGATACCGGTTACAACGGTCTTCTTCTGATCTTCCTTGATACCAACGATCTCAACCTCGTCGTTAAGGTGAAGTGTACCACGCTCTAC
>CADBTR010000110.1 GCA_902797675.1 uncultured Lachnospiraceae bacterium | reverse complement strand
CGTAGCGGGCTACGTTGATTGAGGCTGATGCCGCAGATAGAAAAATCAGTAGAAATAAGCCAGTTAATTAAGAAACGATGTACTAGAAACAAAAAAAGGCAAGGAAGAAAATTTTGAAACCAAAATAGCGAAAGAATCATGGGTACAGTTTCATAACCCCATCGGTGTCTTTCGCAGAAAGATGGGGAATAAAAATGAGTGATTTGAAGCGAACGGCAACGGTGCACCGCGTGACCGGAGAAACTGACATTGATCTGACCATTAACTTAGACGGAAGCGGAAAAGCGGAGATTGATACCGGTGTTGGATTTTTTGACCATATGTTAAATAATTTTACAAGACATGGTTTGTTTGATTTGAAATTGAAAGCCAAGGGAGATCTGTATGTAGATTGTCACCATCTTGTGGAAGATACCGGAATCGTATTGGGACAGGCAATCCGCGAAGCTGTGGGGGATAAGAAAGCGATCCGGCGTTACGGCTCGGCGATCCTGCCTATGGACGAAACCCTTATGATGTGCGCACTGGATCTCTCGGGACGTCCTTATTTTATGCAGGATTTTCATTTTACGGGAGAACGTTGCGGATATTTTGATACGGCAATGACAAAGGAATTTTTCTATGCCATATCTTATTCTGCCATGATGAATCTGCATTTTAAGCAATTATCCGGTGACAACGATCACCATATCATAGAAGCTGCCTTCAAGAGCTTTGCAAAGTCTTTGGATCAGGCAGTCACACAAGATGAACGGATTACTTCCGTTCTTTCAACAAAAGGAAGTTTGTAGAAAGAGAGGATCGATAGAAGATGGATTATTTTAAATTTGCACAGGAATTGATTTTAAGAGACGGATGGGCGGTAAGATCAGACGATATCCGGCAGACGATTTCAGAGGGAGCTGTGGGACGGGCTGTAACAAGCAATAATCTCGGGGCGGATCTTCTTTTTATCACAGACATCTCCGCAAGCGATGAAGAGCATGAAAAAAATATCGATACCATAAAGGCAATCGTGACCGAAACAGACGCGCCGGTGATAACAGGCGGCAACATCAGGCGGTTGGAGGATGTAAAAAAATATCTCTATGCCGGAGCTGCCATGGTCTTTTTGAATATGAACCAGGACAGCAACCGCAAATTGATCAAGGAGGCAGCAGATCGCTTTGGAAAAGAAAAGATCGCTCTTCTTGCCGGGAAAGTAACGCCTGAAGAATGTGAAAAATGGAAAGAAGAGGGAGCTTCTCTGATCGTAAAAGCCATATGGCAGGAATCCGACCGTACTCTTTCACTTCCTGTCTTATATCGGGGAAGCGTATTTAATTTTGAGACGGATTATCATGAGAATTGTTACGGATATTGTTATCCGGCTTTGGAGGAAACCACTTCTTTTTATGCGCAAAAAGCAGAAGCGGCAGAATACGGAATACCGGTGCTTCGCTATCAGCCGAAATTGCAATTCAGCGAATTGAAGACGGATGATAAGGGACTTATTCCTGTTATCGTACAGGATTATAAAACAGATGAAGTTTTGATGCTTGCTTATATGAACGAGGAGGCTTATCTTCATACCTTTGAGAGCGGCAGAATGACCTATTACAGCCGCAGCAGAGAGGAGCAGTGGGAAAAAGGTCTGACAAGCGGTCATTTTCAGTATTGGAAGGAATTAAAAGCAGACTGTGATAAAGATACGATCCTTGCAAAAGTATATCAGGTAGGCGCTGCCTGCCATACCGGAAGTCATTCCTGCTTCTTTAATGAAATTGTGAAGAAAGATTATACGGAGCGGAATCCCTACAAGGTATTTGATGATGTATTTCAGGTAATTCTGGACCGGAAAAAACATCCGAAAGAGGGTTCTTATACCAACTACCTGTTTGAGAAAGGAATCGATAAGATCCTTAAAAAATGCGGTGAAGAAGCCACAGAGATCGTCATCGCCGCAAAGAATCCGAATCCGGAAGAAATCAAATACGAGATTTCCGACTTTTTGTATCATATGATGGTTCTGATGGCAGAAAAAAATATTACCTGGGAAGATATCACAACAGAACTTGCAAGAAGGTAGATTATACGAGAGAGGTATATTATGAGACAGGCATTATCCGATGAAATTCTGATGAGTATTGATAAACCTGCCAGATATATTGGAAATGAAGTAAATATGGTCCGTAAAGATCTGTCAACGGTCGATGTACGATTTGCCATGTGTTTTCCGGATGTTTATGAGATCGGAATGTCCCATCTGGGAATTCAGATTCTTTACGATATGTTTAATCAGATGGAGGGAGTATATTGCGAACGCGTATACTCCCCGTGGCATGATCTGGATCATATCATGCGCGAAAAAAAGATCCCGCTTTTTACCCTTGAGACACAGGATCCCGTAAAAAGCATGGATTTTCTGGGGATCACTGTTCAATACGAAATGTGTTATACGAATATTTTACAGATCCTTGACTTAAGCAATATTCCGATTTATGCGGCAGAGCGCACCGAAGAAGATCCCATTGTGATCGGCGGGGGACCCTGTACCTATAATCCGGAACCTATTGCTGATTTTTTTGATCTGTTTTATATCGGAGAGGGTGAGACGTCTTATCGGGAATTGATCCAAAGATATCGGGAAAATGAGAAAAAAGGCGGAACAAGAAAGGAATTTTTACAGCAGGCTGCGGAAATCTCCGGCATCTATGTTCCTTCTTTTCTGGATGTTTCCTATCACGAGGACGGTACCGTTGCCGGTTTTTCATCCAATAACTCTCATGCAAAGAATACGGTGACAAAAGAACTGGTGATGGATTTAAGTCATACCTATTATCCGGAAAAGCCGCTGGTTCCTTTTATACGCGCCACACAGGATCGGGTTGTATTGGAGATTCAGCGGGGCTGTATCCGGGGCTGCCGCTTTTGCCAGGCAGGGCAGATTTATCGTCCGGTCAGAGAGCGGGACGTGGAATTTTTAAAAGAGATGGCAGTCAAAATGCTAAAGAACAGCGGATATGAGGAAATTTCCTTAAGTTCCTTAAGTTCCAGTGATTACAGTCATCTCAACGAATTACTTGAATTTCTGATTGAAACATATCAGGGGAAGGGCGTCAATATTTCTCTTCCGTCACTCAGAGTGGATGCGTTTTCTCTTGATGTCATGAGCAAAGTTCAGGATGTAAAGAAAACGAGTCTTACTTTTGCGCCGGAAGCCGGTACGCAGCGTCTGCGCAATGTGATCAATAAAGGTCTTACGGAAGAAAATATCCTGCATGGCTGTGATCTGGCGTTTCACGGAGGCTGGAATAAAGTAAAACTTTATTTTATGCTGGGACTTCCCTCGGAGACAGAGGAAGACATGCGAGGCATAGCGGAGCTTTCGGAGCGGGTGGCTGAGACCTATTATGAAATCCCGAAATCGGAACGGAACGGAAAAGTGAATGTCACTGCCAGTACGTCATTTTTTATTCCGAAACCGTTTACGCCTTTTCAATGGGCGCCTATGTGTACAAAGGAAGATTTTTTAAACAGAGCCAGAATCGTAAATAATCGTATGAAGGAAATGTTAAACCGCAAGAGTTTAAAATATAACTGGCATGAGGCGGACGTTTCCTTTATCGAGGGACTTTTGGCAAGGGGAGACAGAAAAGTTTCAAAAGTAGTTTATCTTGCCTATCAAAACGGTTGTCTCTTTGATTCCTGGGGGGATTCCTATCACCATGAATATTGGTTGAAAGCGATTGAAGATGCAGGAATTGACATTGATTTCTACACAACCCGTCCGAGAAAAGAGGACGAAATATTCCCGTGGGATTTTATCGATGCAGGTGTCACAAAGGAATTTTTGCTGCGGGAATGGAAAAAATCTCAAAAAGAAGAAGTATCACCGAATTGCAAAGTGCAATGTCAGGGATGCGGCGCAGTGCGTTTTGGAGGAGGAATCTGTTTTGAAAATAAGAATTAAATTTGCAAAATATGGTCCCGTAAAGTTTGTGGGGCATCTGGATATGCTCCGGTATTTTCAAAAACTGGTTCGCCGGGCAGAAATCGATATCTGTTATTCCGCCGGATTTTCTCCGCATCAGATTATGTCCTTCGCCGCGCCTTTGGGCGTAGGGATGCAGGGATTCGGGGAATATACAGACATTGAAGTACACAGTACGAAAAGTTCCAAAGAATCCCTTCTTTCTCTGAATCGATCCTCCGTAGAAGGAGTGGATGTGCTTCGTTATATTGCGCTTCCCGAGAATACGCCGAATGCCATGAGTTCCGTTGCGGCAGCAGATTATTTTGTGACGGAACGGGAAGGATATGAAACAGAGCCGGCGTTATTTGAAAAATTCAGGGAATTTATGGCCTTGCCTGAGATATTGATTGAAAAAGAGACGAAGAAAAGCAGCGCCATTATTGATATCCGCCCTATGATCTATGACATGGAATGTGTGGAAGACGGGGAAAACTTGGGAATCCATCCGATGGCGGGAAAAACGGGAATTTTTTTAAAGCTTGCCACAGGAAGTGTCAATAATTTAAAGCCGGAACTTGTCTTAAAAGCATTTTATCAATATCTGAACAGGGAATTTCCTGTTTTTGCCTATTCCGTTTCCAGACTGGAGGTCTATGGAAATGCCGGAAGCGAGGCAAAACCGGATCTGAAGCCTCTTGATTTTTTTGGAGAGGAGATTCTTTAGATGAAACAGATCATTTTGACAAAGAAAGAGAACACTACTTTGGGGATGTTGACAGAGCCCTGGGGAAGTGAAGAGGGAGTTCCTGTTGAATTAAAGATTTTTCAACAGGAACATCCGTCCCTGATCGGAGAGATCGTCGTGGGACATATCCGGGATATCGTTAAGAATATCGATGCGGCGTTTGTGGAGATCGCACCGGATACCATCGGATATCTTTCTTTGAAACACGCATTGATACAGCCTCTTAACCGTCAAAATCCAGCAAAACTCTGTAAGGGGGACCGAATCCTTGTGCAGGTGGCAAAAGACGCCATCAAGACGAAAGATGCAGTTTTGACCACGCAATTTTCCCTGACAGGAAGATATCTTGTATTGACCCATGGACGAGAGGGGATTACCTTTTCCTCAAAGATCAAAGATCAGAAATTGAAAGACATTTGCAGACAAGCCTTTGAGAGCAGCCTGTCAGAAGAACATTTCGGACTTCTGTTCCGGACGGAGAGTACCAAAGTACCAATAGATACTTTGATGGGAGAAATGGAAAAAATAGTACTTGAGTACCACGATATTTTAAAGACAGCAGAGACAAGACCTAAGTACCATGTATTGAAAGAAGCGCCTTCCCGCTGCACCAATTTCCTGCTGGATGTGGTAAAAGACGGTTCGGACTGCCGGATCCTGACGGATCAGAAAGATCTGTTTTCTATGTATGAAACGATGTTTTCTTCTTATCCGGCCGTTTCTGTTCAATATTATGAAGATCCCTTATTGTCTCTTGATAAATTATACCGCTTTGAAAAAGCATTTTCGGAAGCTTACGCCAAGAAGGTGTGGCTGCGGTCAGGGGCATATCTTATTATAGAATATACCGAGGCTATGACAGTGATCGATGTCAATACCGGAAAATGTGAAAAAGGGAAAGATCCGGAAGAATTGTTTTTCAGGATCAACAAAGAGGCTGCGCTTGAGATTGCGAGGCAGCTTCGCCTGCGTAATCTGTCGGGAATCATTCTGATCGATTTTATTGATATGACGTTGGAAGTTCATACGGAAGCCCTTCTTCGTTATATGCGGGAAGTGACTTCTTACGATCCGGTGAAAACTTCGGTGGTGGATATCACAAAGCTTCATCTGATGGAACTTACAAGGAAGAAAACAACGGATCGCCTGCCGTATCTCTCAGAGTATTCATAAGAGTATTTATAAGGCTGTTTACAGCACTGTTCACAATGTTTTTTTATGTCGAAAATAAAAATCCTTCTTGACATAAAAAACGAAGTATGCTAAACTGTTTTAGTGTCCGTTTAAGAGGACGCAGACAGTTACGGTACCGCATGGTCAGGTTAAAGAGCGTATGCCACCAAAACCAGCGAGTACATGTGTAAGGAGTATCCTTACGACATTAAATATTTTAAGGAGGTGTACCGGAATGTACGCAGTAATTGCAACAGGTGGAAAGCAGTATAAGGTTTCAGAAGGCGATGTAATTAAAGTAGAAAAGTTAGGCGTAGAAGCTGGACAGACATTTACTTTTGATCAGGTTCTTCTCGTAGGCAATGACGGAGATCTTAAGGTTGGTGCCCCGACAGTGGCAGGCGCGACTGTAGAAGCAGAAGTAATCAACAACATTAAAGATAAGAAAGTGGTTGTTTACAAGTATAAGAGAAAAACAGGCTATCACAAGAAGCAGGGTCACAGACAGCAGCTTACCGTTGTCAAAGTAAATAAGATCAACGCTTAATTATGATAAAAGCCACTTTTTTTAAGGATTCTGACGGTGGCTACCGCGGTTTTTCCCTTTCCGGTCATGCAGGCTATGCCGAGGCGGGAAGTGATATTGTATGTGCGGCTGTTTCCATGTTGGCGATCAATACAGTCAATTCCATTGAATTGTTTACCACCGACAGGATAATAGCAAATACAGACAATGAAAAGGGATTGCTCACCTGCAGTTTTGAAGGTGAAGTCAGTTCGGAATCCACATTATTGATAGATTCTCTGTTACTTGGATTAAAAGAGGTCGAGAGAACCTATACAGATAAGACTTATATTAAGATATCGATGAAGGAGGTATAACCTTATGTTAGAATTGAATCTTCAGTTATTCGCTCATAAAAAAGGAGTTGGTTCTACTAAGAACGGTAGAGATTCCGAGTCCAAGAGATTAGGTGCCAAGAGAGCAGACGGACAGTTTGTAAAGGCCGGCAATATCCTTTACAGACAGCGCGGTACACACATTCATCCGGGATTGAATGTGGGCAGAGGCGGCGATGATACATTATTCGCTTTGACCGACGGTGTCGTTCGTTTCGAGAGAAAAGGAAGAGATAAGAAACAGGTTTCCATCTATCCTGTAGCTGAATAATCAATGACGGATCAGGCTTCAATCTATTTGCTCTGTGGATACAGAAAAAATGATTGAAGCCTTTTTTGCAGCAACCAGGGCATCAGTGCCAGATGTGCTTGCACAAGCTGGCACTGATGCCCGCAAGAACAGCGAGAGGCGTAGCTTCGAGCTGTTTGCAGGTGCGAAAATTGAGTAGGAGGGAGATGAAATCCGGCTCCTACTCAATTAGGAGCCGGAGACAGAAAAACGAGGAGGCGGCAGATGTTTGCAGACAGTGCGAAAATATTTATCAAATCAGGAAAAGGCGGCGATGGACACATCAGTTTCCGTCGGGAGTTATTTGTGCCGGACGGAGGTCCGGACGGCGGTGACGGCGGTGACGGCGGCGATATTATCTTTGAAGTTGACAAAGGTTTAAATACTCTGACCGATTTTAGGCATGTAAGGAAATATGTTGCCCAGAGTGGAGAAGAGGGAAGTAAAAAAAATCAGCATGGAAAAGACGGAGAAGACCTGATCTTAAAAGTTCCGGAAGGCACTGTCATCAAGGATGACGCCACCGGAAAAGTAATTGCCGATATGTCCGGCGATAATATGCGTGAGGTCATATTAAAAGGCGGACGGGGCGGAAAAGGAAATCAACACTTTGCCACTGCTACCATGCAGGTACCGAGATATGCAAAACCGGGTACCCCGGCAAAAGAACTTTGGGTAAGACTGGAATTGAAAGTGATCGCGGATGTGGGACTTGTAGGATTTCCAAATGTGGGAAAATCAACATTTTTATCGAGAGTGACAAATGCAAAACCTAAAATTGCAAATTATCATTTCACCACGCTGAATCCAAATCTTGGCGTTGTTGACTTAGACGGCAGCGACGGTTTTGTCATCGCGGATATACCGGGATTGATCGAGGGCGCAAGTAAAGGCGTCGGACTGGGACATGAATTCTTAAGGCATATCGAACGCACCAAGGTGATCATCCACATGGTGGACGCAGCATCGGTAGAGGGACGTGATCCGGTAAATGACATCAATCAGATCAATGCCGAATTAGAGGCATACAATCCCGAACTGCTGAAAAAACCACAAGTGATCGCGGCAAATAAAATCGATACTTTATATGATGGTGATACGACTTATATAGACCTTATTAAAGAGGAATTTGAACCGAAAGGGATCAAAGTCTATCCGATTTCCGCCGTAAGCGGAAAAGGGGTAAGAGAATTGTTGTACGATGTCCATCATATCCTGAAAAATATGGATTCCAAACCGATTATTTACGAAAAAGAATTTGATCCGAATCTTTACTATGATGATCCGGAGGAACCATTTACCGTAACGAAAGATGAAGAGGAAGAAGTATTTCTCATCGAAGGACCGCGTATTGAGAAAATGCTGGGCTATACAAATCTGGAATCGGAGAAAGGATTTTTATTCTTCCAGCAATTCATGCGCGATAATGGGATATTGGATCAGTTGGAGGAATTGGGAATTCAGGACGGAGATACCGTGCGTATTTACGGGCATGAATTTGATTATTATAAATGAGGAGCGATGTTATGACAAGCAAAAGACGTGCATATTTAAAAGGATGTGCCATGACAATGGACGATATTCTTCATATCGGTAAGGACGGCGTTACGCCGGAATTTACGCAAAGTGTGGATGAGGCTTTGGAAGCGAGAGAACTGATCAAATTGAATGTATTGAAAAATTGCGTGGATGACATTCGGGAATTGGCAAATACCCTTTCTGCCAGAACGCATTCCGAGGTAATTCAGGTAATCGGCAGAAAGATCGTCTTATTCCGTCAGGCAAAAGAGAATTCAAAATATGCGGAATAAGAAAAAAATCGGGATTCTGGGAGGAACATTTAATCCCGTTCACAAGGGGCATCTGGCGCTTGCTCATGCGGCAGGAGAGCAATATCATTTAGAACAGGTCTGGCTTATGGTTTCCAAAATGCCGCCTCACAAGGAAGTGGCAGGACAGATTTCTGCGGAACAAAGGCTGTATATGGTTTCTCTTGCTGTCTCTGAGAAGCCTTATGATCAATATATGACAGCCAGTGATTTTGAATTGAAAAGAGAAGGCTATATTTATACCGCAGATACCCTTTCTCTGCTTGCGGAACAATATCCGGAATTTGAGTTTTATTTTATCATCGGCGGGGATTCTCTCGATTATCTGGAGCAATGGTATCACCCGGAGATTATTTTTTCTCATGCGACTATATTAGCCTCAGGAAGAGATGATTTTCAATTACAGGAAGTAGAGAAAAAGATCGCACAATTGAAACAGATCTATGAAAATGCGGATATCCGGCCGGTGCGGATGGAAAAGATTCCGTATTCTTCTACGCAGATACGCAAACTTGCCGCAGCAGGCGAGGAGATCAGCGCTATGACGGGCAGGAAAGTTGCCAATTACATCCGCAAGAACCATATCTATGGAGCATAACCCGGATATCGATAAAGACTGCGGAAATTGCGAAGGATTGTTAAATTGTCTATATGTAACGCCGGACACGCGTAGATTACTGGCGATTATTCAGAAAGGATACAAGATCATGGGAAAAATTGCGAATTGGGAGCAATTACGGGAATATCGAAAAATATTAAAAAAAGTGTTGTCAAAGTCCAGATATGAGCATGTGCTTGGAGTGGAATTTACATCCGCCTCCCTTGCCATGCGTTACGGAGCGTCCGTACAGCAGGCTCAGCTTGCAGGGCTTATGCACGATTGCGCCAAATATCTTTCGGAGGAAGAATTGCTTGAGGAGTGCGACAGGTATAAAATTTCCGTTACAGAAGCTGAAAAAAGGAGTCCTTATCTGCTGCACGGAAAAGTAGGAGCCTGCTACTGTAAGATTAGATATGAGATTGAGGATCCTGAAATATTATCGGCGATCATTTATCATACTACAGGGAAACCTGCTATGAGTATTCTGGAAAAAATTGTTTATGTGGCGGATTATATCGAACCAAAAAGGGACAAAGCGCCAAATCTTGAATTGATCCGCCGGATGGCTTTTATCGATCTGGATGAAGCGATTTATCTGATTACAAGGGATATTCTGGCTTATCTGAAAGAAGACGGCTCAAACTCCATCGACGGACTTACAAAAGAAACATTTGACTACTATAAACGGATTCATGATACAAAAAAGGAGTAACTTATGGAATATAACATCAAAGACATGGTTAAACTTGCTTATCAGGCGTTGGATGAAAAGAAAGCCATCAATCCGCAGATCCTTGATATCGGCAAAATTTCCGTAATGGCTGATTATTTTATCATCGCCAGCGGAAATAATGCCAATCAGGTACAGGCAATGGCCGATAATGTGACGGAAACTCTGGCAAAAGCAGGTTATCACTGCCGCCAGACAGAGGGCTTCCGCCAGGCAAACTGGATTTTGCTGGATTTCGGCGATCTTGTGATCCATATCTTCAACCATGAAGACAGAATCTTTTACGATCTGGAACGTATCTGGAGAGACGGAGACCGTATTGATATTGCCGAAATTTAAGGTCGTATGCCGTCAGGCTTACGACCCGCTGTTAAAATCATCATTTTAAATGCTTCGATACAAACCTGCAACTTTTCCTGCAATCTTGCAATCATCTACAAAAATCGGTTCCATATGGTCATTTTCCGGCTGCAGCCGGATATGGCCATTTTCTTTGAAAAAACGTTTTACGGTAGCAGCGGATTCAAAGGTATCCGGATCCGTTACCATAGCGACAACGATCTCACCGTTACAGGCTGTCGTTTGTTTTCTGATCACCAATAAATCTCCGTCAAATATCCCGGCGTTTATCATACTGTCTCCGTGAACTTCAAGGATAAAATATTCTCCCTGCCCCAGATATTCAGCAGAGATTGGAAAATAATTCTCTATATTCGTCTCGGCTAAAACAGGTTCGCCGGCAGCGACACGACCCACAACAGGAATATTGACCACCTCATTTTTAAATTGATGAAAAGTTTCATCGACAATCTCAATGGTCCGCTGTTTCAGCGGATTTTTCCGGATATATCCTTTTTTCTCCAATGTTGCCAGATGGGAGTGAACAGAAGAGGTGGATTTTAAATGAACGGCATCGCCGATCTCCCTCACCGAAGGGGGATAGCCTTTGTTTAAAACAGATTGTCTGATAAATTCCAATATTTCCTGCTGCTTTTGCGATAAACTTTCTCCTGCCATATCTTTCACCTCTGATTTCCTTGAACTGATCTGAATCATTGTTACTAATTTGCAGTAACTCTGTTTCAAGTATATCAGATGTCTAAAAAAAAAGCAAACGTTTATTCGATTTTTCTTCTTGACAAACATTTGTTCGTATTATATAATCCCTATATAACGAATCGAACAAATATTCGATTGATAAACTATCATTATCAGAGGAGGAGATCATTATGAATCAATATGAATTTAAACCGTATACATTTCTCGATTATTTAAAGGAGACTTTGTTTCGCAATATAAAACTTGTGCTGATTACAGCACCCTTTATTATCGGCGTCATTCTTCTTCAAACCATGAATGTACAAGGAAGCTCGAAACCTCAATATAAATATTATACCTCTGTGGAGGTTTCATCCGGCGATACTGTCTGGTCCATCGCTCAGAGATACATGGATGACTCCTATACGGATATTCATGAATATATTGCCGAAATCGAAGATATCAACGGGATATCAGGCAGTGATATTACGGCGGGCAATTATATTATCGTACCTTATTATTCAGATGAAATACAAAAATAACCTGTTTTTCTTGACACGAGGATAGAAGTATGGTAATCTTGTTTTATCGGTTAAATAACTGTTTAACCGATAAAACATATAAGAAACAGAGGTTATTTTATCTATGGCAAAAAACGAGAATTTGTTTTATCAAAATAAAGAGGAACAATTGATCCTCAAATATCGGGAACTTTCTTCCAAATTACCATCTTATGCAAATAATTTTCTCCAATCCAAAGAACTGATCACAAAGTACAGCACATTAATTGCATATGCCTATGATCTGATGACATTTTTTGAGTTTTTGCAGCGGAATAATCCAACATGCAAGAATGTTCAGATTTCAGAGATTCAGCCGGAAATATTGGGACAATTGACAGATGATGATATTTTAGAATATCAGCGTTATCTGCGCTTATCCGTTTCCGATACAGATAACGGCAAGGACAGGATCATGAATGAAAATAAAGCGATCGCGCGAAAAATGACGCCCCTGCGGGGATTATATGATTCCCTTGTCCGCAAGCAATATGTGAAGACCAATGTGGCAAAGCTGGTACCTATGCCGAAGATCAAAGATCCGAAAGTCATAAAACGGCTGGATAACAGTCCGGAAAATAATGAGATCATCCGGTTATTGGACGGGATTGAGAATTTGAAAACGCTTCCGATCACGGAAAAACAACGGAAATTCCTGCAAAAAACATATGAGCGCGATAAGGCGATCATCAATTTATTGCTGGGAACAGGCATTCGTGTATCGGAATGTCAGGGACTTGATGTGTCCGATATTGATTTCTCCATGAAATGTCTGAATATCAAGCGAAAAGGCGGATTTTACGATCGGGTTTATTTTAATGAGATTGTAGAACATCATTTAAAAGAATATTTAGAACAGGAACGTCAGACATATTTATCCGATAACATGGCTCCCGCAGACCGGACCGCGTTGTTTTTATCCAATAAAAGCAAGCGAATGAGCGTGGACGCCCTGGAACAATTGGTGGAAAAATATACGCTCATGATTTTGGGTAAAAAATTCAGCCCGCACAAATTGCGGGCCACATACGGAACTGTTTTATATCAAAAAACCGGCGATATTCGTCTGACGGCGGATGTTCTGGGGCATACTTCCGTTACAACCACATCAAAGCATTATGCTGCTCAGACGGAACAAAATAAACGCAAAGCCGGCGAGATTGATTTTACCTGATCACAACAGCACGAATCCTGCGGATTCCCGTAACAGAAAGGATCACCATACAAATTACTCCGGGCAGGATTACCGCGATACGGAATACAAATAACAATGTCAACACACTGAGATATCCTCTCGCCACCTTCTCCCAATATGGATATAGGATCTGGTCTTTATCCATAGTATTTGTGCCAAAAGAAACCAGATGCTCCCATAGGTTCCCGATGCGATATCGATCTGAATTTTCAACGATTTCTAATGTCCGGTGAGGATTTTGCTCACTGACACTGCTTTTTGGCGAATCTGTCGAAGATCCGGTATCTTTGGAAGAATTCGATCCATTTTCTACCGTATCATTTTGGAACGGATCCTGCGGTTGAAAATAATTCTTTACAAAATCATATCCGAAATGCTCCACCGGATTGACTACCATCAGTTCGTAGCCGGTTATTTTTAAGGTTTCATCATATTTTTGCAGACTTTCGTAAGGCAGATAATAGGTGATTTCTCCGTTTCCCGCCGCTGTCTGAAATCTTCCGGAGGGCTTGCGATATACACCGCTTACCACATATGAATCCTCACCGATCTTAACTTTCAACCCCTCTACTTCATCAGAACCGAATAATTGCCATGCCGCTTCCTCATCTAACAGAATATAATCCTTCATCACATTTGATTTGTCCGGATAGGCTCCGCTTATCAGTTGAAGCGGATGGAATTGGAAGAAATCACCGGAAACTCCGTAAGCGATTCCCTCGACAGAAACACTTCCTTTGCTCACAGAAATCCTGGATTTACCAAAATAAGCATCTGTCCATAATTTTTGATCTTCTTTTGATTTGCTGTTCTTCTGATCCTTGATTTTTTTATTCAGATCATATTCAAATTTTAAGAGTTCTTCCGGAGTAAAGGCATCTTCTTTTGAGGAATAACAGGATATCTGAGCATATCCCTTTCCTCCCCAGAACAGGTTTGATGTCTGATCCGGAACCTGCCCTGCAACCCTTGTGCCGATATATAACAATAGGAGAAAAATAACTACGGAAATTCCTGCCGTGATTCCGCATATCATTACTTTCTTCAAGCCATTCACCTCTAACTTTCCGTTAATCGTACCTGATCTCCTGCGCTGATCGCTTTTGTAGATGTAAAAATAATGGATTCATAGCCTTCTAAATCACCGCTTATGGCACTGTGTACATCATCGGACGCCAACACCTTTACATCCACTCTTCTGGCAAAATAACGATTTCCCAAAGGACTGCTCTTTTCTCTGATCACAAGGATAAATTTTCCGTTTTTATCTTCCCGAATGGTACCGTTGGGAACGAGCATATCATAACTGCTGCTTTTTTCACCTATGGCAAAGGTAAGTTCCGCTCCCGCTGTCACATCGCCGGTGATCTTAATATCGATCAGTTTCGATTTCCCCGGATTTTCCTTATCATTTCGGATTCCGGAGACAACTGCCGAGATATTTTCATAATACCAGCTTTCATCGATATCCGCAGTATCGCCGACTTTCACTCTGGATGCCTGTTCCGGTGTGACCGTAAGCGTTGCCGTATAAGAGGTATCGGAACTTACGATCGTCATTAACGGCATATCCGGAGTTACTGTATCTCCCTTTGCCACGGCAAGATCCGCAATTGTTCCGGAGACGCTTGCGGTAATCTTATTTGATACTTCTGAGGTATCTACCTTTGCAAGAGCCGCATTCGCTTCCTGCAACGCATCGTAAAGACCGGTCAGTGATATTTCGCTATTCATGGCGTCAAGGACTTTCTGATGGTCGGATTCAGCCTTTGTCTGGGTTTCTGTTGCCGCAGTCAGACTGGCATTGGCAGCATTTAACTGATTTTTCAAAGAAGCCAGCTCATTCTGATAGGCAATTTCTTCCTCGGACTGTTGATTTTCGGAGTCGTTGCCGGAAGAATTATCAGAAAATCCGTTATCCTCATTCGTACCCCAATAATCCTCTGTCATTCCATCCGATCCGTTATCATATTGATTATAATCATAGTCATCATCATATTCACCGACAGAAACAAAACCTGCATAAGATGCCGTCACATGCGAATTTTCCAAGGCCTCGATCTGAGCCTCCAGGGCTTTTACCACCGCAGTGGCGTCAGCAACCTGTTTTTTGCATGCCTCCTCTACATCACTGGCAGCTTTTAACTGATTCCGGTAATAAGAATAATCCTTTGACGCTCCGCTTTCCACTCTTACCACGGTTTCGTCAGAGATCTCGTTGGTAACAATATATTGCTGATATGCATCCTTTGCATCATCCACAGCCTTTTGTGCCTGTGCCAGTTCGTCATTTGCGGAATCCTCCGTAAACATGACAAGAATTGTTCCGGCAGTGACTTCATCCCCGTTTTTTACCGCAACCGCCTTGACTTTCCGTTCTGTTTTTACCGTTACGTTTACCGGATCTGCGACAGTTGCCGTTCCCGATCCCCGCACACGGCTGGCGATGGCTCCGGTTTCCACATGTTTTATGGAAACTTTTGGCAGCGAATAATTCATGATCGTATTCGAGAAAAATGTCAATAGCAATAAGATTACAAAAAAAACTACCGCAAACTTGATCACCCATTTCCGATTTTTCGGTGTTACTTCTTTTTTCATACCAAAGTTAATCTCCTTTCATTTATATTCAGATAATTGTATAAACATACAACTTACATAATACTGCAAATTAAGAATCATTTTAAGCCGCTCTGAGATGAGATTCCTTCTACAAGATAATCCTCTCCATAGAAAAACAGCAATAAATTCGGTATCATATAAATCGTCGCAACCGCGAATGCCAATCCTGTCTCGCCGGTGTTGATCTTTGATAAGAAGATCGACAAGGGATGAAGATCGCTGTCCGCAAGCAGCACCAAAGGCTGTTCCACCATATTCCAATAATCCACAAAAACCAAGATTCCCACAGAAAACAACGCTCCTTTACAGAGTGGAAGGCAAATATTCCAAAAGATCCGCCAGTCCCCTGCTCCGTCGATTTTTGCTGCTTCTATCGTAGCCTGCGGTATCCGCTTCATGAATTTTGTAAGCAGATATACACTGAATGGCGACATGATTCCCGGCAGCCATACAGACCATCTTGTATTCAGGATATGCAGCCATTTCGATACCATATAGTTGGGTACCAATGTCACCTGATAAGGCATCAGCATCAGAATAATATATGTAAAAAACAGAACTGCTTTCACCTTGCCGGAATATCTTGTAAAACTGTATGCTGCAAGTGCTGCGATCATCAGCTGAAACAACGTGATGGGGACAACATAAATCACCGAGTTCCAGAATTTTAAAAGATACTCCGGACTCTTAAGCAATACATTCCAATATTGCTCAAAAGATACCATATCCGGAATGAATTTCAGATTTACCTTCTCCCCTACATAGGCATCACTTCCGGCTCCGTTTACAGAATCAAAGATCTTTCCGTAATTTGCCGATATCTCGGTTGCCGACATAAGTGAATTCGTGATGGTGAGAACGATTGGCATCAAAAAAAATATTGCAAAAATAAGTGCGAGGACAGTTCTGACAACCATTCCCGGCAGTCCTTTTCTTTTCTTTCTTGTCATGAGTCCTCCACATCCTTTCCAAACCGGCTCTCCGCCAAAAATAATATGCCGATAATGATAATCATACAGATACTCATTACGATCGCCGCAGCCGATAATTTTTGATAATTCAGGGAATTAAAGGCATTATTCATAAAATGCTGCAGCATATAAAGGCTCTCATAAGGATAATCTCCTGTAAGGAGATAGACCTCCCGAAATACTTTAAAAGAATTAATGATGGAAAATATCGTCACAAAAAATAAGGTCGGAGAAATATATTTTAATTTCATCCGAAAGAAAAGCTGAAACTCCGAAGCACCGTCCATTCGGGCAGCTTCCAAAACCTCCCTCGGAACAGCGGACAAAGCCGCCATGAACAAAATCATATTATATCCGAGATTTTTCCATAAAAACAGGATCACCACGATTATCATGGCGTAATCCGACTTAAACCAGTCAATTTTATCATGCCCGAACACATTCAAAAATTCATTCACAACGCCCTGCTGATTGAATAAGACCTGAAAAACCAGCACAATCGAAGCCACAGGAACCATCATCGGCGTCAGAAAAAATGAACGGAACTGACTCTTAAACGGCATCTCTTTCTCCAAAATACATGCCATCAGCAGTGAAAGAATCACTGCCAATGGCACTGCAATCAGAGAAAACTCCAATGTGTTGGAAGCAGCAAGCCGAAACGCCTTATTCTCAAGGAGTTCAGTAAAATTATCAAGACCGACGAACTTCTTTTGTATCGGATTATTGATCATGGAATAATAAATCACAACCAAAAACGGTACTACAAAAAAGATCATCACCCCGATAAAACTCGGTGAAAGAAACAAAGCGGATGACACATGCTGTCTGAATGTACGGGCGGATTTTTTTCGTGCAACCCGCGCCATAAAATCCTCCTTTAAAACTTAATTTACGCTGTACTAGTTATCTTCATTGATATAAATATTTACACGGCTTTGAACCACATCGGCAATTTCTTTCGCTGACTTTTTGCCGTCAAAGTATGCCTGTGCCTCTTCCGTGATAATGCCGGAGATCTCATCTGAAGCAATTCCGGTGTTTAAAAGATTATTTACGGATTTCACCAAAGAGCGGATGTTTTCAGCCTGAGCCTCTGTCAAAGGCTGAATTGAAATCTCAAAATCGTCATAACTGTAAGTGTTGTCCGAAGGGATTTCGTTTCCATTTTTATCCGTATAAGTTTCCTGAGTCATCGCCTTCTTCAACTGTTCTTCAAATTGAGTCTTCTCCACGCTGAAACCACCATACATATCAAGCTCTTCGAGATTTTGTTCATAACATTCCTTGATAAATTCCCAGCAGATCTCTTTATATTTGGAATTAGAATTGATCGCATAAGCGTTTCCGCTTACGGAAATGCTCATCGAATCCCCTTTTACGGTAGGATAACCTGTAACATTGATATCACTGTTTATCAGTGTGGAAGCTACCGAATACTCGTCGAAGTTGTGCAGCGACATAGCATAAAACATTTGTTTTCCGTCATGAATCCGTTTTTCTTCACTCTCATAAGTATCATCATCATAAGCAGCTTCAATTTCCTCCTGAGAAGGGAAAGAAGCTGCGATCTTCAGGAGTGTCTCAAATTGTCCGTCATCGAATTTACAAGTTTTATTTTCATCATCAACAAAATAATCACGATTATAGCTAAACAATATTTCCAGGATGGACTCTCTCGAAGACATATTGAACGGTTCTTTGTCCGGATTTGCCTTGAGGATTTCCTCAAACTTTGTAAGGGTAAGAGGCTCATCGCCAAGAAGTTCCTTGGCTGATGCAAGACCGAATATGGAATAAGATGTAGGAAGAATACAAAGTTTTCCATCATTCTCAAATAATTTCAGGACATTCTCCTGAAATTCCTTCTTTGAAAAATCTTCATCTTTGTCCATATATGTATGCAGATCCTCTAAAGCACCCAATTTCGCATAAGTTGCAAGATCCCCACCATAATTAAACAACAGAATATCTGCGCCTTTTCCGGAAATAATATCATCATCAAATTTCTTCAATGCTTTCTCATATCCATCTCCGTCATCATCTTCTTCCCAGTTAAAATACTGTTTTGTTTTGATCCGGTAATCCGTATGGTTTCTGTTGAAGTTCACAATCACACGATCCAGGGAATCACTGCTTTCAAAATATCCGAGTGTGATCTCCGTTCTCTCCGGAATTTCTGACATCGGTACTTGTGTAAAAGTATTCAAAAGATATTCCCTATTTCCATCAAAGGAATATGCATTCGTGAGAATTGTAAAATGTTTTTCATCTTTAAAAGAAACAAGATTATAATCGTCACCGCTCACATCCCAATCGCGAAAAGTGACAAGTTCTGTGTCTTTATTCTTCTTAATATCATAGAGATACATACTGCCGTCACAGAGATAATAAAAATTGTCATCTGATGCAGTTCCGCATCCGTCCACCCAGTAACCGGTAAGCTCGCTGTCTTTTATTTTTTTAAAAGATTTTTTTTCTTTATCAAAGTTTTTCAGAATCATACCATCATCCGTAGAGAAGATTCCCACCAGATCTCCGTTTCCGGTAGATACAAGGTAATTCAATTCATCATTCTCTTCGATCAGATTTTTTTCACATTTTTTATTTTTAAAATCAAGTTCATAAATATAAGTTGTGACATCTTCAAAATCATCGCTGTATTCAGTTTCCTTAACATAATAAATGCCGTCACAAAGAATTCCGTCATATAGATAAGAATCACCCAGCTGATCACTTATATCCTCGGAAGATAATTCCTTCCCTTCATTGTCAACGGTAACCATGAAAGTTTTCATACTTTCTATTGCAACTTCATCTTCGCTTGGCTCCTCATCGCCATTTGGCTCCTCTCCGGATAACTGTGCATATAATTTGTTAAATTCGGCAATGTTGAGATCTTTCACATCATTAAATTCCAGCCCTACAGAATCCAGATCAATATCATTCGCTTCCAGATATTCCTCTGTAACCTTTTCGGAAAGATTGTGTTCATCCGGTTCATCGATAATATCCGAATCATAAACATCACTAAATGTATAAATCTGCTTCAGAAAAGAGATCGAACCATCTTCGTCAGGGCAGATCGCACCAATTGAGGATGAAGTATTGTCTGCATCTGTCAATGTTACATAAGTAACAGGCTCCTCCTCGCTTCCCACCGTTATACTTTGCAGCTTTGTGGTAACTGTATCATCAGAATGATAACCTGCTGAAAAATAGAGCTTTCCCTGATACTCCTGCATATCGTTGGACAGCCATACTTCATGATTTTCATCTTTCGACTGCAGAAAATCCAGCGAGGTATAATCCACCTGATAGCCATAATCCGACTGTTTTTCTGTCGTTTGCTTTGCAGTCTTACTCTTTGTCTCCTTCTTTGAAGAAGAGCAGCCTGCCATGGATACGCACATTACAAGGGCCATTCCAAGAGCAATCCCCTTTTTCCATCTCTTTTTCATATAAACCTCCTAAAATAAATATAATAGAATCCCGCTCTTTCGCAAAAAAATAAAACGGATATGACTTTTCATCACTGCCGCTTATTATAGCAAAACACACAAAAAAAAGCAAGCAAAACAAAATGAAGAATTCTTAATTTTTCTTAAGATTTGACTGAATACAGTCGGATTTCTTCCTTTTGCTGCCTGCTTAAATTTTCTTGATTTTTTCGACAAAACCCTTATAGAATCAAAATGCTTGCACAGCTTAAATCATCTGCCAGATTGTATAATTTCCCGCTTTTTAGTCCCACAACCGTAGGACGAAGCACACACTCCGGCCGGTTTTCCACAACTTTCGCCTTCTCCCCGTTGCTTAATTCCACATTAGAGCCTACCGGATACAGGATAATACTTGACATGAAACTTCGCATCGCCTCAATATCCAATTCCTCCGTCATGGACATCAGCATCTCCACTGCTGTCCGCGGTGAAAATCCTTTCTTATAGGGACGTTCCGTAACCAGTGCGTCATAAATATCGGCAATACTTAAGATCCGCGCAAAAAGGCTGATCTTATTCCTGTCCACCCCCATGGGATAGCCTCTGCCGTTTAATTTCTCATGGTGCTGCAATACGCCGTAAATAATATCTTTCGACAATTGTTCCTTTCTCTGCAGGATATGATATCCATAGACGGAATGCTGCTTCATGATCGCAAATTCATCGTCGGTCAGCCTTGCCGGTTTATTCAGGATCTCGTTCGGGATCTTTGATTTTCCGATATCGTGCAGCAGACCGGCAATACCGATCTCATAAATCTGCTTACTGTCAAGACCATATTTCTTGCCGATGATCATGGACATCGTCGCCACATCCACACTGTGCTTGAATGTATATTCATCACTGATCTTTAATGCGCCGATATCAATGGCAATGGCGTCATTTTCATTGATTGCCCGCATCAATTCGTCGGTGATCGATGTACTGGCATCCGCAAAATCCGCAGATTCCGTATTGCTGTACAGATATTGGATTCCCTGTGACACACGCTGTTTCACGCTTTCCGAGAGATTGACTTTCGCCTGATCTTTCACAATATGCTTTTCAATCTGGGCAACAGTCTCCTTGGAGAGCTTCTCATCCTCCACTTCCGCGAAATAGTCCTCGCCTTCGCTGATATAAACGCCGACGATACCCATTTCCCGAAGGGAATCAAGATCCTCTTTTTTCAAAAGGATCCCCCGCTCCATCAGCACCTTACCGGCACGATTCACGATGGCCTGATCCAGTCTCATGCCCTCCGTCACATTTTCTATATTCATAAAAGTTCTTTGAACCATGCCTGCACCGTCCTATCATCACGAAATCACAAAACCTGATTAAATACTACCACATTCGCATGAGAAAGTCAAATAGTAGTAACAAAAATAACTCCTTGACAATCCACAGGCTGTTGCATATAATAATTAGATGGCGGGTTCTGCATAAATTGGCAAATATCCGTATGAAAAAATATGGTAAGGAGTTTCAGATGAACACAGAAAACATATATCGAAACAGAACATTAAATCAGATTTCAGAATCCGATGTAGGCGCTACTCTTAAAGTGGCCGGCTGGGTTGAGAATATCAGAGACCACGGCGGCGTTTCTTTCATTGATCTGAGAGATATGTACGGTGTCCTTCAGGTTGTCATGCGTGACACCTCTTTGTTAGACGGAATTAATAAAGAAGATTGTATTTCTGTCGAAGGTCCGGTAGAGCACAGAGATGAAGAAACTTATAACCCGAAGATCCCGACAGGTACCATCGAATTAGAGGCAAAGAAAGTCGAGATTTTGGGAAAAGTATATGCTCAACTTCCTTTTGAAATCATGACATCCAAGGAAATCCGCGAGGATCTCCGTTTAAAATATCGTTATCTTGACCTTCGTAATCAGAAAGTAAAGGATAACATGATCTTCCGTTCACAGGTCATCAGCTTTTTGAGAGAGAAAATGACGGAAATGGGCTTTTTGGAGATCCAGACCCCGATCCTTTGCGCTTCCTCACCGGAAGGGGCAAGAGATTATATCGTACCGTCCAGAAAATTCAAGGGCAAATTTTACGCGCTTCCACAGGCACCGCAGCAATATAAGCAATTATTGATGGTGTCCGGCTTTGATAAATATTTTCAGATCGCACCGTGTTTCAGGGATGAAGACGCCAGAGCCGATCGTTCTCCGGGAGAATTCTATCAGCTTGATTTTGAGATGAGTTTTGCAACACAGGAAGATGTATTCCGTGTCGGAGAAGATGTACTTACTGCAACTTTTGAGAAATTTGCGCCAAAAGGAGCTGTCGTTACACAGGCTCCATATCCGGTGATCAGTTATAAACAGGCAATGCTGGAATTCGGTTCCGACAAGCCGGATCTTCGCAATCCATTGCGCATTATTGATCTGACCGATTTCTTCCAGAGATGTACATTTAAGCCGTTCCACGGAAAGACTGTCCGCGCTATTAAAGTTCACGCGGATATGTCCAAAGGTTTCCATGAAAAGCTTTTGAAATTCGCTACTTCTATCGGAATGGGCGGACTTGGATATCTGGAAGTCATGGAGGACAAGTCTTACAAAGGACCGATTGATAAATTTATTCCGGATGAGATGAAAGGTGAGATTGCACAGCTTGCAAATCTGGAAGTCGGCGATACAATATTCTTTATCGCTGATAAGGAAATGCGTGCGGCCAACTATGCCGGTCAGCTCAGAAATGAACTGGGTGCAAGGCTTGATCTTCTGGAGAAAAATGCATATCGCTTCTGCTTCGTCAATGATTTTCCGATGTATGAATATGACGAAGAAGAAAAGAAACTGATATTTACCCACAACCCGTTCTCAATGCCGCAGGGCGGATTACAGGCATTGGAGGAAAAAGATCCTTTGGACATCCTTGCTTACCAATATGATATCGTCTGCAACGGCGTGGAACTCTCATCCGGTGCAGTCCGCAATCACGATATGAAGATTATGGTAAAAGCATTTGAGATCGCAGGTTATTCCGAAGAAGACCTGCAGCAGAAATTCGGCGCCCTCTACCATGCATTCCAATACGGCGCACCACCGCATGCCGGTATGGCTCCGGGCGTTGATCGTATGATCATGCTCCTGCGCAATGAAGAAAATATCCGTGAAGTCATTCCGTTCCCGATGAACGGCAATGCACAGGATCTGATGTGCGGCGCTCCGAATGAAGTCAGTGAACAGCAGCTTCGTGAAGTGCACATTAAGGTGAGACAATAAGTATCTGCGAAAAAGCTCTCTGATATATTTTTCAGAGAGCTTTTTTCATACCCGCGTTATGATTTTTTCAGTTTTACCGGTGCAGATGATGCGTTGAGTAAGGTGCAAAAACTTTTCCTTACCCGACATTGAGTTCATCCCCCAGTGCCGGCAGACAGGTCAGGAGATTCAAATGATACCGTTCTGCCATCCCGATACACTCATCAATCGCTTTCGGATTGTAAAAATGTTTCGGATTGTGCACATCCATTCCGATGATCATATCATTTCCATATTTGGCAGCAGCCTTAAGCAGATAATCCGACGGATATTGTCCGCCCCGTACATGTCCGAGCATATTGATCTCCAAAGGAAGGTTCGCCTGTTTTGCTGCGGCACAGATCTGTTCCATTGCGTCCGTAATCTTTTGATCTTTATCTTCCCCCACATAATTCGGCAAATCGGGATGCGCCACATATAAAAACTTTCCTGTATGGATCGCTTCGATGACATCTTTTGTATATTCCTCCAGTAAAGCGACATCCGTAAAAGGAGCTCCGAGATATCTTCCACGCTCCTCCTCCGGAACAAAATGTTCTCCTAAAATCATATATTCCAGCGGATAGTCTTTCATAAAATCCAGTAATTTATGAAAATGTTCGGGAAAATATTCTGCTTCCACTCCGATATGGATTTTAATATCCTTTGCATACTCCTTCTTTAAGGAACTGATGGAATAAAAATAATCGTCCGCTTCATCCAGTGAGATTCGCATTCCCGATACAAATCCTTCCCGGACAGGATATGGCGTATGATCAGAAAAGCCTAAGATTTGAAGCCCCGCTTCAATGGCAGCTTCCACATATTCCCGATCTTCGCCCCTGGCATGATGACATCTTTTTGTATGTGTATGATAGTTGGCTTTAATCGCCTGCTCCTTTTTCTCTGATAACATTGTTTGCCTCCAAGTATTTATTTGTCTTTCTGCTGAATCATCTCATAATATTCCGCATCTTCTTTTTTGGCGGAAAAATCCCTTGCCAGGTCTACCTGCTCGTAATGGGCAAATAACAGCTCAACGATTTCATACGGAAGCCGGTTGCTCTGCGCATCTTCCTTCATGATACTGATCACCTTTTCCTTCGGAAGCCCTTCTCTGTATGGTCTTATCTCTGCAAGTGCTGAAAAAACATCTGCAACAGCCATAATCTTTGCTCCGAGAGACAGCTCCTTTTCCGTCAAACGAAAAGGATAACCGTTTCCTTCTGCCTTTTCATGATGAAAACCTGCCCAGCCTGCGATTTCCGAAAAGCCCTGCAATCTGCATTTTCGTCACTTCTGTATCTGACATTCCGCACAGAACGGCAAGTTCTGCCGCCGAGGCTGCAACTCCGGCGGAATGCATTGCCGTAAATGGACTTTTATAATCAATGATTCTTGATATCACCCTGGTGAAATTTGCCGTCTCATCCAGTGAAATCGTCCGATCAAAAGAAAAATTCTGCCACAGAATCTCCGGCTCATACAAAAGATCCATCCAAAAATATTCCCGTTTTGCAAGCTTTCGGAATATTTCCATAAGTTCCGGCGAATAATGATTCTCACCTGCCTCCTCTACAGCGGAAATAATCGTTTTGACCTGATTCAATGCAGGAATATTCCGATGCAGCATTAACGAAACATGATCGCCGAGATGTATTGCATTCGCTAACAACTGTTGTTGAACCATTGTCACGGAAGAATCCTTCTTAAGCACCGGCCATGCAGTCTGACAACGCTCCAGCAGCCACTCTGTAGACTCTGCTCCGGCAATCCCTGTCACTAATTTTGCACTCTCTTTGGCGATGATCTCTGTCTTACGCTCAATTTCAGCAAGCGATATCTCGTCCTCATTCGTAACGCCTCCCGCATCATGAAGAAGCGCCGCAAAGATCGCAGATCTTGCAAGACTCTCATCACTCTTTAATTCCTGTGCGATCCGATAGACCACATAAGCAACCTGTTCATGATGTTTCTCCAACTCCGGATTGATCTGATCCATTGTCTGTGCAAGCCCATGGATCAGATCTTTCATGGTTGTAAATTCTTCAGTCATTGATTTTAGCATAATTCTTTTCCACCTTCTTCCCCCGAATTTTTTATTTTAAGACACCATGTTTTCTCAGATATACAAGGAATGCTTCGCATCCCTCTTTCACATCGGCATAAGTTTCGTCAAAATTTCCGGTATACCATGGATCCGCTATGGAACGGGGATACCCGGTGTAATCAAGTAAAAGAGAAATTTTCTTATCAGGATCGTCTTTCAGGATCCGCATCATATTCCGGTAATTCCATTCATCCATCCCGATCAGATAATCATATTTTCCATAATCACTTTTTTTCAATTGAACTGCATAATGTTCACGCATCGGGATCTTTAATTCTCTCATTTTTTTCACGGTCCCTCTGTGAGGAGGATTCCCGATCTCCTCTGTGGATGTGGCAGCAGAATCAATGTAAAACTGATCTGCAATGCCTTGTTTTTTCACCATATCTTCCAGGACAAATTGAGCCATCGTACTGCGGCAGATATTGCCGTGGCAGATAAATAACACCTTGATCATCTATATATTTCCTTGTTTAATTTCTTTTTGTAATGCAACTGCGCATTAATATCATAACACAGACATAGCACTTTTGCCACATAAATTTGAAAAAGAGACTATGCATGCAATGAATAATGCTGATTTTGGGAGATATGGGGATGTTCTGCATCCTCATTTTCTTCTCTTACATCCGCTTCTTTTACATCCCGTCGTTTGCAAGCTGTATCCCGTTTTTTATTTCTGTCATACTGTAATGCGTTGAATTATAATTCCACCCGACTGTAATTATACTGTGAATTAAATTCGGCATCCTCCATATTTTATCTATCTCAACGTGCAGTCTCTGACCGCACGTTCTTTTGTCCTTTGCCCGCCAGCCGTATTCAGTGGCGAGGATCAGCACCAGATAATCCCTTTTCCCTATGGCGGATGCCCTCTCCACGGAGCCAATCATGTCACGGATTTCTTGCTCTTCGTAAGTCGTAGGGAGTTTGCACTGCTTTCTGTAGTTGTCTTTTAAGACGAATACATAGCAGTCCCTTGTCGACTTTCCGGTATCATACACATGTTGGAGGAAATGCCGGATTACTCGAGACCCGTTGTGTCTTGACGAGAGGGAATACTCTTTAAACCTGAAGAATTCCTCCATTTCATCGACCGACAGGTCTGAGAATGACATCTCTCTGTCATCCATGTATCTGCTGAAATCATGAAGGTATAGCCTCTTGTTGTCAATCGTCTTCTGGGCATTGGCAAGTTCCGCATGACAAAAATCAAGGTATTCAGATGCCAGTACACCAATGGAACCATCAAACCTGTATTCAACGCTTGGAATCCGGAACTCGAATTCACCGCTTTTCTGGTACGATATCAGCATGCGTACAGCACGGAACCGTTTCCTGACCCTTACCTTCGATTTCTCAGGAAGCAAATGTGTACCGAAAATCTCATCAAGATACCGGTTGCCGACATCTTCGTCGAATTCCGTTATTCCCTGTCGATCCATCCATGACCGAAGCTCATCCCAGTAAGATATAAGGCGGGCATAGTAGGAACCTATGTACTCCCTGTGACGCAGTTCCTCCTCACAGAGAGCAACCAATGTTTCAAAGTTTTTCACCATATATCATCACCGCTTTCTTTGCATGGTGTAGATATATAGTGACATACGGATTATTTTATGTAAAGAAATCCTAGCTCATTTCCTTGATTTTATAGGGTTGGGCCACCATTTCTTTACGTAAAATAACTCTTTACATAAGCCTTGGACTTTGCCTTCGTCACTTTTATGTTCCCGGCAGGATCCGTATCAATGACCACGTTACCTGCCATCCATCTGAGCACCAGATTTCCGCCGTGTATCATCCTGCCTTCCATCAGGATCTTCTAGAACTCCTTGGACGGCAGGCTCATATCCTTAAAGCCCTGACCAAAAGGCACGACCGTAAAGCCCATTCCTTCCAGATCCTGAACCATCTGCACGGCTCCCCACCGTTCAAATGCAATCTCGCAGATATGGTATCTCTGCCCCAGCTCTTCGATGAAGTGCTCGATGAAATCATAATGAATGACATTGCCCTCCGTTGCCTGCAAGAAGCCCTGCTTCTCCCAGACATCATAAGGAACCGATGCCGTCTTCACCCTCTGCGGTATGGTTTCCTCCGGAACCCAGAAGTACGGAAGCCGTATAGCTGTCTGTTCGGTTGCGTATGGATCTCATCAAAGACCAGACCACTGACCGAAAAGCCGTGCTTATTCCCGACTTCCGCACTCAATACCTGATAGAATCCTGCGTTCCCGTAATTCACTATTCTCTTTGTCGCTGCCATCAGCTTCGACCGTTTGAGCAAAGCCGGAGACATCTCAACCATCTGCCTTGCCACATCAAAGACAATGGAAGCCTGCTGCCGGTCTGCCGCTGCTCCGTACACCTCTGCTGATGGTTCATTATCTGCATATAAAAGATAAAGAGCGACGGCTGCTGCCAATTCGCTCTTACCTACCTTCTTACATATTTCCACAAACGCCGTCCGGAACTGCCTGCATCCGTCAGCTTTGACGATACCGAATATGTCCCGGATCAGCTGCTCCTGCCAGGGCAACAGCCAGAACCTTGTTCCCGCCCATTTCCCTTTTGTGTGACACAGGTTCTCGACGAAACTTACCGCCCTGTCCGCCTTCGCCTTATCATAATGAGAAGTCGGAAGCGACCTGCAGCATCAGCTTCTGATGGGTATTTGCAATCCCAACCCAAGGTGTCTGCTGCTGATATCCTTTCTCCGTCTCAAAAGTCGAGCCCTCCTTCTCAATATGCTCCTGGGCTTCCTTCCATTTGGCATAAGACTGACAGTATGCTGCAAATGCCGCACGATCCACCTCTGTCAGAACTCCCATCTAATTCATGATTTTCGCCAGACGATTCCACTCCTTCTTAGCCTCCGGAAGCAGCCACGCCGGACAGGACGGGATTCCTCCCTCCTTTCCCCAAATTTCCCATAAAAAAAGCACCCGCATTTCCGCAAGCGCCTCTATTACACTAACTTTTCTATTTACTTCAGAAGATCCAGCAGCGTGTATTCGCCTTTTCTGATCTTTGAAATCTCATGATACCGCTTGATTGCCTTGACCAAGATATCCGGATCACTGAAATATCCCTTCACAAAATCATATGATTTGACCTGTGCCATCTTCAGATCTTCTTTGCAGAAATCGCTGGGCTTCTTCCCGGATTTCTTGAACTCTTTGTATTTATCCTCATTGAAGATAATCAGCATCTCAATTTCAGGAGCCGTGACTGCATTGATCACATCCACCTTGTTTTCATACGCCTTGCTGAGCTTAAAGTTTTCCCTTCTGGAATCCAGTATCCTGATGATCGATACCTTATCCTCGTAGCCTTTTCTCAAATACTTCTGCTCAAAGCGTTTTGCATCCCTGCACCGGATTACCTTTTCTTCAATCATTTCCTCTCTGATGAAGATCAAAAGCTTATGGTCAAGCAGAATATCCATGATTACATTTTCAGCCGCGCCCTCACAGATGCAGGCCTTATACTTTGCCAATTCCATAGGCCACCTCTGTATCAGAGGCGTGCGGCTATACTTTTCTTCAGCCGCATGTATGCCTCATACATCGGAGTGGTTCCCTCCAGGAATCCGCTCTGGTACGCATCACTCTTCTTGATATCATTCCTCTTCAGGATATCCGACAGGTTTTCAGCAGTTATCCCGCTCCTGTTTCTTGTGATATAGATGCTGTCATTCCTGTCATACTCATCCAAAAGCTCCGGATAGTGCGTGGAAAAGATCAGCATACCGCCATTCTTATTCAGATCACTTTCCATAAAGAACCTCATCAATGTCGTCGCGATCTCTTTGTTGAAATGGTTCTCTATTTCATCGACCACGAGATATCCGCCTTCACGCAAAGCCTCCTGAGCCAGCGTAAATATGATCATTCCCTTGATGGTACCGGAAGACAGATAGTTCCCCAGTTCCACCGGATCACTTAATGTGATCTCATCCTTATCATAGAACTTCAGACGGATGAGTTTCTTTTTGTTCTTCTCATCAAACCTGAGGCTTTCGATCGTAGGATCTAGATATGTGATGACTTCCGCCGGAATATCCTCTGAAAGTGGGAGCACATTTACATTCGTAAACTTCAGAAGATCCACAACCGTTATATGTTCACCGCTCTTCTTGTTCACGGCGATCATGATACTGACATCATCAGACAGGAAGTTCTCACTATTGCTTCTCACCATAACAGGCTCTTTCCCGTCAAAATCAAGCATGCCCTTACGGGTAGTCACATCCGCTTCTCCCTTTGTCCAGAGAGATTCCGATGTAATACGATATGTGGTGCCATCAGTTTTGCTCTTAGACGAAGAAATGCTCGTCTCCAATCTGCATATCTCTTTATTTGTCTCTGAATAAAAATAGGCATTCAGTACAGCCTTGTCGGCATCACCGAGGATATCTCTGCTCTCGATATGGTTGATCGGCTCGTTATTGATAATGCCGAGCAAAAGCAGGATCACCTTGAGCACCGATGTCTTACCGGATGCATTGATCCCTATAAAGCCGGATGCCGGATTCAAATAAACATTTGAAAACAGCTGATAGAGTGTATCTCTATGCTCTTCAGCTACCCTTTGCTGTGCATAGAATGTCAGATCCAGTTTTTTCTTAAAAAGCGGCAGCCCCTCTGCCGTGATCCTCAATAACTTCATGCGGCACCTCCAAATTAAAAACGGTTTTTCCGTGGATAATTCTCTATCTGGTCATAGTATAAACCAGAATCTAAAATTTATCAACACATTTTTCGTTTTTATTTTTAGATACCCCCGTCTTCCATTTCGCGATTATGCACAGAAGAGGGGGGGCGTCGGTCTTGGTGCCTATAGGCTCCAGAGATTTGAATACCCCCTACCCATGCGCGTATATAAGCCCTCGCCCTCAGTCAGAAGCGATATTCCTCGTATCTGTCCTCGGTCTTGGTCTTCACATTATGATGATGCTCACATAAAGGCTGCCAGTTGCTCTGATCTGTCATACGTTTCTCGCTTATTTTGCTTTTCTCCCGATCTTCATTCCCATTTTAACCGGAATCTCAATGCCTCTTTCGGTTGCACGATATAACTTCTCTGAAAATGAAACCTTTGATTTTTGCGTAAGAAGTATGATTGTGGAACCTCCGTATTGAAAATATCCTTTCTCTGCTCCACGCCTCAAAGAGCCTGCATTTTCAGAATTGACAATTCTCCCGACCAGCATGGCGCCTACTTCCATCTGGAGCAGATCACCGAAATTTTCGGTATGAATTAAGGTATATTCTCTGGCATTCTCCTTAAATACCGGATGTTGCAGCAGGGCAACCGGCCGGACGGTATGCAAAACACCGGGAATTTTTACCGTCTGCTCCTGCATTCCGCTATCCACATAACAATATCTGTGATAATGATCCACGCAAAGTCTTAAAACAACGCAATTACCGCCCTCAAAAGATTTCGCCAGCTTCTTATTCCGCAATAAGGATGGGATGGAATATTCCGACTGTTTAACCGGAATTACAAGTCCGTCACGGATGGGATAAATGCTTAACAATCCGTCGCAGGGCGAAATAAAAGATTCCGGGCTCTCATCAACCGGACGCCGTTCCGGTTTTATTTTTCTGCAAAAAAACTCATTGAAAGAACTGTAATTTTTCTTCTGATATTCATCCATACGCAGGTGATAATGCCTGATAAACGGGGAAATCAGGCATTTTGAAAAAGAACTGTCCATCCATCTCCCGACCATTTGCGAGACAGACGGTTGGATCAGAACTTTTAACAAGCATCTTCCCAATCTGTGTTGGTATAAAAATTCCGTAAAATTCATATAGTTATCCCTCTAATATGTACGGCACCATCAATAACAAAAAATCAATTGCCCCGATGATCACCATGATCAGAATTCCCTTCGTCCCCGGTTTCTTAATATGGATCGGAGATAAGAAAGCAAGCGCTAAAACAAGCAGAGAAACGAAATATAACGGCGTAACATCCCAATTCACAATAAATTGAAAAGAAACCAGAAAAGGCAGGATCAGAGATGCGGATGTAACCGGAAGCCCCAGATAAAACTCTCTCACACCGCCCTCATTTTGCTGTCGCTCCTCCTCGTCTACATTGAAATATGCCAGTCGAATCAGCGCCGCAAGGACATACATAATCATAATCGCATAGAAAATGCTGACATTCGGCCAATCCGTAATAAAAAACATATTGTGGCGATGATTTTCATGTACGGTAGGATATACCCTTAACATCGCATTTCCGATGCATGCCGGAAGTACGCCGAAAGCCACCAGATCTGATAGTGAATCGATCTGAATTCCGAATTTACACTCCCGCTGTGTCCGGTTTTGTTTCATTCTCGCAACTTTGCCGTCAAATGCATCACAAAGTCCGGAAACCATCAAAAAGAAAATTCCGATATACGGATGTCCCGTACCATTCAGGCTGATTAAAATCCCAAGCATTGCGGAAACCAGCGAACCATACGTAAGCAATACCGTATAATCATAATATCCTAACATTTTATTCCCCTTTTTCACTTTTTTTTGATGGAATAATCCCACCAGAACTATCAATAAACCTAAAACAACACTTCCGTAAAACGTGATTCCTCTGCAGATTAATTCAAAATTGACAATCTCCGCCTTTGACAAAACCTGCCGGAAGCCATCCAGCATCAGATAATCCGCGACACCCATTCCTCCCGGAACCGGAATACAATTAGAACCGATAGTCACCAGACATTGAACAGAGATAACGTCAACTGCATCCTTTACACTCTTTCCCATCGCAAGAAATACAAAAAAGCTTACCACAAACTGGGAAAACCGCTGCAACACATTCCATAAAAAAACTTTCCACAAGACCCTGCTTTTTCCAAGCATCATATGAGAGCAGGAATCATAATCTTTGATTGTTTTTTCTATCTTTCTGCGATATACATTGGTATTCCGGATCAGATGCAGTTTTTTTGGAATAACCAGAAGTTTTTCGCCAATTATCCTTATCATATCGGGCTTTTTTAACAGCAGATAAAAAAGAAACGCCAAACCGGAAAGAGCAAAAAAGCCAAAAATAATCAATGCCTTTGACACATTGCCAAAATGCAAGAAAAACGAAAAACGAAAACATAGCGTAAAAAGACCAAGCACGAGAATTCCCAATGTATAAAAAATCAAATTAATCAACAGAATCACGGAGGTTTTTGCTCCCGAAATCCCGTTTTTCATCATAAAAAAAGCACTTGCAGGCTGTCCGCCCGATGCCGACGGCGTGATCGCGGAAAAATAAATATCCGCTCCGCTGTATAACAATCCTTTTGCAAATGTGGTTTTGCACCCCAGATCTTTTGCCAGTGTGTTGATGGCCATCCCTTCAAATATAATAAACCCGGTCATCATAAGAATTGCCGGAATCAGAAACTTAAGATCCGCATGACGGATCATTTTTTTTATAACTGCTCCGGAAAATCCCCGATTTTGAGCGGAAACCGCTTTTATTGTCACAATGGCGATGATCAGAGAAATTACTGCCCACAATATTTTTTTCTTATCCATACTACCCTTTTTCCTTTCGGATGTATGTATGCGTCATTTCTGCAAACATACTTTTGCATTATAGCACAATCTATGGGAAGATGTAAAGTGGCTATCGGGAATAAAAGCGGGAAATATCCTTATTTTACAAACCGAATCTGCATTTCCATTCTTTATCAATTTCCGTTCTGACCATCGCCATCTGCTCCTCTCCGCAATCTGCGCCAAAGACTTGCCCCTCCATATTTAACATTTTTTCCAGATACCGTTGCCCTCGTACTATGGAAACAGTCTTAGGATAAACAAGCTCAAATGCCATGCAGCAGTGAGAAATATGGGATTCAAACGGCGTTCTTTCACTGGCTCTCGGAACACAACGATGTTCCTTTACACATTCCATAATATCATCTCTCGCCTTTGTCAATCCCTGAACATTCTTCATGCCGGTACTTCTTTCTTCATAAGGAATCTCCGCTATAACCCTGAAAATATCAGCTTTGTCTGCATCCCGCAGGATATTGGCATACATGAAAGTATCGCCGCTTACAGAATCCGGTAAAACCAGCTTATTATGAAGCCTGATGGCGGTCTCTGCAATCTCAATCCAACCTTTGGGAAAACCATCCGGTTCTTCTTCCGCATAATTACAGATCAAAGGTGGATTCCCCGATTCTCCTTTAAAGAGAATATCAGCGCCTAATTCCGCATGATCAATTGTCAGATAATCCAGAAAACTATCGTAGCGTTTTACCTGCTCAAATCGACCGATATCATGCAAAAGTCCCAGAAACCATGAAAAATCAGGATTCGCTCCTACGCTTTTTCCGATTCTTTCTGCAATATTTGCCACCCTGTAAGTATGATCAATCTTAAGTTTAATCTTGATATCAGAGCTGTTATAGAGATCAGTATAACTTTTGAATGATGTTAACGCCTTCTCTCTGTTCATAGACAGATTTCCCCTTCCTTATTGAGATATTTCATATCAAAATCAAATACTTGATAAATAAATATAATTTCGTATCGTCCATACAGCTCACATCCTCAGCCGTCAAACTTCACTTTACGTCTGCTCATCCTTCGCCCACATTGCGGTAATGAAGGCATCCACATCCCCGGCATCCAGCGTTCTTTCAAATCTTGCCACTACCGCATCCTTAAAGATCTCTGCAATCTACTCTCTCTGGAAATTCTCAGACAACCGGTCACTACAGCAAACATACATTATCATACCTACATTGTAAAGGGCGGATTCCGAAAAGTCAACTGAAACCGAAGAAACTATGAATGATTCATACTAATATCTAATTTTTTCGTTTCAATCTGATCAGCTGTAAAAAATAACAGTGCTCAATGTCTTAAGCATACCTAATGAACTACGACATTGAGCACTACTTATTATGTCTATAATACAATAGCTTTTATTGGCAAAAATGCCTCCGGAAAATCAGACTTGGTAAAAAACGCTATGATAACAGTACTATGTTTTATCGCGAATATTTTGGAACCAGACCTGACATACTTGTAAACGCAATAAAAGAGTATAAAAGGATATTCTTTTATTTCACCGAAAATAACAATTCCCCATAGGACGGCAACGGCCAGCATTCTTTAGAAACATAGTTTTCCGCTTCATCGGCCATTTCTCTCAATTCCTGCATTTTTGAGAGAATGTTGTCTCTGATTTCTTTGCTCTCACTGACGGCATCCGGTGATTCTTTTAATTTATCCTCTGCCTGTTCCAGTTCTTCCGCCTTTTGATACAGATCATCCGCAAGACCGGATAATTTGTTTACCATGGCAGTATCATAAGTGCAGGAAAGATTTTGATTGACTTCCTTTTTCTTTAAAATGCCTGCGGAGAGCTCTGCGGTATATTCTTCAATGGCAGGCAGGATCATTCTGCGAAGGATCTGCAACTGGGTATTTACTTCGATGCGAACCTGTTTGCAATAATTATCCAGCATGATCTCACATCTGGATTGCAGTTCTTTTTCGCTGAATACTTTGTGGGACGTAAGCATTCTTACATTCTTTTCATCCAAAAGATGCGGCATACAATCCGGGGTCGTCGGATAATTGGACAATCCTCTTACTTTTACGGCTTCTTTTACCCATTCCTCCGTATAACCGTTTCCGTTAAAAAGAATCCGCTTATGATCTTTTATAGTCTTTTTGATCATTTCCTGCAGCGCTTCCTTAAAGTCATCTGCCTGCTCCAGTCTGTCCGCATATATTTTTAAAGACTCTGCGACGGCACTATTTAACATGATATTTGCGCAGGCGATGCTGTTGGAAGAACCGAGGCTTCTGAATTCAAATTTATTTCCGGTAAATGCAAATGGCGAGGTGCGGTTTCTGTCTGTTGTATCTCTGTCAAATGCCGGAAGGACATCGACGCCGAGTTTTATCATATTTTTCTCTTTGCCGTTGTAAGGGGTGCCGTTTTCGATGGCCTCTAAAATGGCGGAAAGCTCATCTCCCAAAAACATGGAGATGATTGCCGGCGGCGCCTCATTTGCCCCCAGTCTGTGATCATTTCCCGCAGTTGCCACGGACAGTCTCAACAGATCCTGATAATCGTCTACCGCCTTGATTACGGCGCAAAGGAAAAGCAGAAATTGCGCGTTCTCATAAGGCGTCTCCCCCGGAGAGAGCAGATTGACACCGGTATCGGTGGAGATCGACCAGTTATTATGCTTACCGCTTCCGTTTACCCCTGCAAACGGCTTTTCATGGAGCAAACATACAAGTCCGTGACGGGAAGCCACTTTCTTCATGATTTCCATCATAAGCTGATTCTGATCTGTGGCAATGTTGGTTTTTGCGTAGATCGGCGCCAGCTCGTGCTGTGCCGGAGCTACTTCGTTATGCTCGGTTTTTGCAAGAATTCCTAATTTCCACAATTCCTGATCAAGATCGTCCATATATTCCTTGACTTTCGGCTTGATCACGCCGAAATAATGATCCTCCATCTCCTGACCTTTCGGTGGTTTGGAGCCGAAAAGTGTTCTTCCGGTATATTTCAGATCCGGTCTTTTATCATACATTTCTTTTGTGATAAGAAAATATTCCTGCTCCGGTCCGACGGATGTATGAACATATTTTACGGTATCATTTCCAAATAATTTTAAGATTCGTAAAGCCTGTTTGTTCAAGGCTTCCATGGAACGCAAAAGCGGTGTCTTCTTATCCAGTGCCTCGCCGCCGTAGGAACAGAATGCCGTGGGAATACATAAGGTTTTGTCTTTGATAAAAGCGTAGGATGTCGGATCCCAAGCCGTATATCCTCTCGCTTCAAAAGTGGCTCTCAATCCTCCGGTAGGAAAGGACGAAGCATCCGGCTCACCCTGTATCAGCTCTTTTCCGGAAAATTCCATGATCACGCTGCCGTCCGGCGAAGGCTCGATAAAGGAATCGTGCTTTTCCGCCGTCACTCCGGTTTCCGGCTGAAACCAGTGGGTAAAATGGGTAGCACCCTTTTCCACTGCCCAGTCTCTCATCGCCTTGGCTACGGAATCCGCCACGTCTTTCTCCAATTTTGCTCCTTCATCGATGGTTTTTCTGATGGAATTATATACTTTATCAGATAAAACCGATCTCATTACCCTGTCATCAAATACCATACTTCCGAAATATTCCGGTACTTTTCTTGTTTCCATAGTCATATCCTCCATTTTGATTTGTTATTTATTGTAATCTGACGGCGAAGCCGTCCGGAACTCCGGATAACGGGGATTCTGCATGAATCCGGGTCTGGGGTTCTGAATCGTTATGTTATTTATATATAAAACGCCTCTAAGTAAGCGGCGTATATCCCATCAGATACCGGTCTGCTTCCGCTGCGCAATGGCGTCCTTCCGCGATTGCCCAGACTACAAGGGATTGACCCCTTCGCATATCTCCTGCGGCAAATACTCCGGGAACCGATGTATGATAAGTTCCCTCTGCAGTCTCCACTGTTCCTCTTTTTGTTACATTAACATTACAAGCCTTTGCCACATAATCCTCGCAGCCGGTAAAACCTGCCGCGATCAGCATCATATCGCATTTGATCTCTTTTTCACTTCCCTTTATTTCTTTTAAGATCCGGTTTTCAAATCTGACTTTGACGGTGCGGATCGCTTTTAATTTTCCCTGTTCTGTAATCAGATCTTTCACCGTCGTTTCATAGATTCTTGGATCTGCCCCGAATATCTGTATTGCCTCCAGTTGACCGTAATCGGTCTTTAAGACCTTCGGCCATTCCGGCCATGGATTGTCTGCGGTTCTTTTTTCCGGCGGTTTCGGCATCATCTCAAGCTGCGTGACAGATTTTGCTCCCTGTCTGATGCAGGTTCCGAGGCAGTCATTTCCGGTATCTCCTCCGCCTACGATCACCACATTGCGTCCTTTGGCAGAAATCGTCCATTCATCTTTCTGACGCCTAAGAAGATCTTTTGTGGCGGATTTTAAGAAATCCACTGCATAATAGATATCCTCGCATTCCTCACTTCCTGCCACATTCAGGGTTCTCGCTTTTTTTGCGCCGCAGCAGAGGATCACTGCATCGTATTGTTTCTGAAGTCCGGCAAAATCAACATCTTTTCCGATATCACATCCGGTCTGAAATACAACACCTTCCTCCTCCATTAATTTTCTGCGCCTTTCCACGATCTTTTTATCCAGCTTCATATTGGGGATCCCGTACATGAGAAGCCCGCCGATCCGGTCTTCCCTTTCATAAACCGTAACCAGATGTCCCCTGTGATTTAATTGATCCGCCACGGCAAGACCCGCAGGTCCTGCGCCGATGACAGCCACTTTCTTTCCGCTTCGTATCTTCGGGATCTTCGGCGTCATCCAGCCGTTTTCAAATGCTTTTTCAATGAGAAATAATTCATTGTCATGAATCGTGACGGGGTTTCCGTCAAGACTTCCGAGCACGCATGCCTTTTCACACAACGCCGGACATACTCTGCCGGTAAATTCCGGAAAATTACTGGTTTTTAACAACCTTGAAAGAGCATGCTCATAATGTTCCTGATTAATCTCATCGTTCCATTCCGGGATCAGATTGTGGAGAGGACAGCCTGTCACCATTCCTTTTAATTCTATGGCGGATTGACACATGGGCACGCCGCAATCCATGCACCGTCCCGCCTGACATTTTCTTGTATTTTCATCCGGGTGTTTGTGAAATTCCTGAAAGTTTGATATCCGCTCTTTTTCAGGGATCCATGATTCCTCCTGCCGGTCATATTCCATAAAGCCTGTTGCCTTACCCATCTTTATTGCCTCCTTTAATAAAATCTGGCTTTTACGGTGATTTAAGATTTATGCGCTGAATTCTTTAAATGCTTCATAAACCGCCTGTTCATGACGGATGCCCTGTTCTTCATATTTTCCTATCATCGTAAGCATTTCCCGATATTCTACAGGAATGATCTTTTTAAAATACGGTATGTATTGCTCAAAATCCCGAAGAATCTCGGATGCTTTTTCGGAACCGGTCTCTTTTTCATAATCGGTCAGGATCTCTTTTAACTCCTTCTTATCCGCTTCTTCTTCGATCTCGCACATCTCGATCAGCGCCTTGTTCGTCTTTGTATACAGGTTATGCTGCATATCCAGTACATAGGCGATTCCGCCGCTCATTCCGGCGGCAAAGTTTGCTCCCACATCTCCGAGGATCACGGCGATTCCTCCGGTCATATATTCCAGCCCGTGATCTCCGCAGCCTTCGCAGACGGCTTTTGCTCCGGAATTTCTCACCATAAACCGCTCTCCGCAGATACCGTTGATATAAGCAATTCCGGAAGTTGCTCCGTATAATGCTACATTTCCGATAATCACATTTTCCGATGGTGTAAATGCTGCCCGGGAGGACGGCGTCACCACAAGTTTTCCTCCAGACAAACCTTTGCCGAATCCGTCGTTGGCGTCTCCTTTCAGTCGAAGGGTCAGTCCCTTTGGAATAAATGCTCCAAAACTTTGTCCGCCGCCGCCGGACAATTCGATCACAATGCTGTCATCTTCCAGAGAATCCTTGTATTTTTCCGTGATGCAGGAACCTAAGATCGTGCCCACAGTCCGGTCTGTGCTGGATACATTTACATTCTGAATCCGCAGATTTTCCTTTCCATTCCATTTTTCAAAACGGGGAAGGAAAATCTGTTCATCCGTACTTCTTTCCAGCTTAAAATCATAACTCTGCTCCGGCATAAAATGTCTTTCCGGAGAGTCTGCATAGGAGGAATCAATGACCGCCTGCAGCCGTACCATCTCTGCCCGATGGGTGATCTGTTTTTCTTTTACTTTCAACCGGTCGCTTCTTCCCACCATCTCGGCAACGCTCCGGAAGCCTAACCGCGCCATGATCTCTCTTAATTCTTCCGCAATAAATGTCATAAAGTTCATGACATATTCCGGCTTTCCCTTAAAATTCTTTCTCAATCTTTCGTTCTGGCAGGCAATTCCCACCGGACAGGTATCTTTATTGCATACCCGCATCATCATACAGCCCATGGCTACAAGCGGTGCCGTCGCGAATCCGAATTCCTCGGCTCCCAATAACGCCGCGATCGCCACATCCCGTCCGCTCATTAACTTTCCGTCTGTCTCGACCGCTACCCGTCCTCTGAGTCCGTTTTCGATCAAGGCGTGATGCGTCTCCGCAAGCCCCAGTTCCCATGGAAGTCCCGCATTGTGAATGGAGCTTGCCGGTGCCGCGCCGGTTCCTCCGTCATATCCGGATATGAGAATGACCTGTGCTCCGGCTTTTGCCACGCCGCAAGCGATGGTGCCGACGCCTGCCTCGGAAACAAGTTTTACGGAGATCCTCGCCTTTCGGTTGGCATTTTTCAGATCATAAATTAATTGTGCCAGATCCTCAATGGAATAGATATCATGATGAGGCGGTGGCGAGATCAACGCCACGCCCGGGGTGGAAAATCTTCTCTCCGCGATCCATGGATAAACCTTTTTTCCAGGAAGGTGACCGCCCTCTCCCGGCTTTGCGCCCTGCGCCATCTTGATCTGAATCTCATTTGCACTGTTTAAATATTCGCTTGTCACGCCAAATCTGCCGGAAGCCACCTGCTTGATCTTGCTGTTTTTTTCTGTTCCGAAACGGGCAGGATCTTCACCTCCCTCGCCGGTATTGGAACTGCCGCCTAAACGGTTCATGGCGATCGCCAAAGTCTCATGGGCTTCTTTGGATATGGAGCCGTAACTCATGGCTCCCGTTTTAAAACGTTTTACAATCTCAGAGACAGGCTCCACTTCCTCAATGGAGATCGGCTCCGCCTGATAGTCAAAATCCAGCAATCCCCGTAATGTATGAGGTTTTTCGTTATCCACAAGCGCCGTATATTCCTTGAAAATCTCATAATTTCCTTCTCGGACAGCCCGTTGCAGGGTGACGATGGTCTGTGGATTGTATAGATGATCTTCTTTGTCCTCACCGCTTCTTAAACCATGAAATCCGATGCTGTCAAGGGTGGTATCCACGGAAAGTCCCATGGGATCAAATGCCCTGTCATGCCGGAACATCACGCCCTCTGCGATCTCCTCCAGACCGATTCCGCCGACTCTGCTGGTGATTCCCGTAAAATATTGATCAATGACTTCCTTTGAGATGCCCACCGCCTCAAAGATTTTTGCGGATTGATAGGATTGCAGTGTAGAGATCCCCATCTTTGCCGCCGTCTTTACGATCCCGTGAAGAATTGCCGTATTATAGTCTGCAATAGCTGTATGATAATCTTTATCGATGATTCCTTTGTCGATCAATTCTGCGATACATTCGTGAGCCAGATAGGGATGGATCGCCCGCGCCCCGAAGCCAAGCAGGACTGCCATGTGGTGTACATCTCTCGGTTCCCCGCTCTCTAAGATCAGTGAAACTGCCGTTCTTTTCCTCGTAAGCACCAGATGTTGTTCTACTGCGGACACTGCAAGCAGGGAAGGAATCGGAACATGATTCTCATCTACGCCCCGGTCGGAGAGGATCACGATATTTACGCCCTTTGCGCAAGCCCGGTCTACACTGACTAAAAGTCTTTCCAGTGCTTTTTCCAGAGAAGTATTTTTATAATAAAGAATCGATACCGTTGTGCTCTTTAACCCTTCTTTATTTAACGATTTGATTTTTAACAGATCTACTCCGGTAAGGATCGGATTGTTGATCTGCAAAACTCTTGCATTTTTTCCGCTTTCTTCCAAAAGATTACCGTCAGATCCCACATATACGGTAGTATCGGTGACGATCTCCTCTCTTATGGAATCAATCGGCGGATTGGTTACCTGCGCAAATAATTGTTTGAAAAAGGAAAATAACAGCTGATGCTTCTCCGAAAGCACTGCCAGCGGAACATCGTGTCCCATGGACTGAGTCGCCTCCGCTCCGTTCATCGCCATGGGGATAATGCCTGTTTTTACATCTTCATAGGTATAGCCAAAGACTTTATAGAGTTTATCCCGTATCTCCTGATTATGTACCGGTATTTTCCGGTTTGGAATTTTTAATTCCGATAAATGCAAAAGATTCAAGGCAAGCCATTCGCCGTAAGGATGCTTTTCGGAATAGTAACTTTTTAATTCTTCATCTGAAATCAATGTTCCTTTTTTCGTGTCGATCAGCAGCATTTTTCCCGGCTGTAATCTCGATTTCTTCACGATATGCGCGGCATCGATCGGCAAAACGCCCACCTCTGAAGATAAGATCAGCCGCTTATCATCTGTGATATAATATCTGGACGGGCG
>CADBTR010000109.1 GCA_902797675.1 uncultured Lachnospiraceae bacterium | reverse complement strand
TAAGGTACGTGAGAATAATTTTGCATTAAACGGATTGACCGGCGTGAATTTTTACGGAAAGACGGCAGGTATTGTGGGAACCGGAAAAATCGGCGCAGCCATGGCGAAAATCTGCCACGGAATGGGAATGCGCGTGGTGGCATATGATAAATATCCGAACAGCAGCCTGGATTTCGTTGAATATATGAGTTTTGACGAAGTATTGGAGCAAAGTGATCTGATCTCGCTGCATTGTCCTTTGACGGATGAAAATTATCATATGATCTGCAAAGATTCGATTGCGAAGATGAAAGATAATGTTATTTTCGTCAATACATCAAGAGGTGGTCTGGTTGATACGGAAGATCTGATTCAGGGCATCGCTGCGAGAAAATTCTTCGGCGTCGGTCTGGATGTGTACGAGGAAGAAACCCAGAACGTGTTTGAAAATCGTGAGAATGATATTTTCGACAATTCCGTTGTGGCAAGGCTTCTGGCATTCCCGAATGTGATCGTGGCGTCTCATCAGGGTTTTTTGACAGAGGAAGCGCTTGCGGCGATCAGCAGTACCACATTGCAGAACGCCATGGATTATGTCAGCGGAACAATCAAGAAAGAGAATCAGGTTTAGGCGTTTATGCTGTATGAAATTAAAGACGGAACAGTATCTGTGGGCGGGGAGGAAATCCTCACCCACATCTGTTTTCAGATAAAAGAGAAAGAAAAAATAGCATTGGTAGGAAAAAACGGGGCAGGAAAGACGACACTGCTCCGTTTGCTGGCAGGGGAGCTGGAACTCGACCGGGATGACAGAAGAAAAGGCGCAGGGATTGAGAGATCAAGAAAGATCTCTGTGGGATTTTTGCGTCAGACATTGCCGGAGACAGAGGAACGGACGGTGGAGGAACTGGCTGCCGCCATCAGCAGAGATACGGAAAGCTATTCCAGGGAACAGTATGCGAAAGAAGCGGAATTTAACCGGCTTTTTACCGGTTTCGGTTTTTCGGCGGAGGAACGGAAAAGAAAGATCCATACTTTTTCCGGCGGTGAACAGACGAAGATCATGCTGTTGCTTATGCTGCTGCAAAAGCCGGATCTGCTGCTCTTGGACGAGCCTACCAACCACTTGGACGTTAAGACGGTGCAGTGGCTGGAGGATTATTTGATCCATTATGAGAAAGCGGTATTGATCGTTTCCCATGACAGGTATTTTCTTGACCGGACGGCAGAAGCGGTATATGAACTGGAAGACGGCGTTCTGACAAAATATCCGGGAAATTATACTGCTTACCGTATGCAGAAACGCAAGCGCCTGGAGATTCAAAGACGCGAATATGAGAGGCAGCAAGCAGAAATCAGCCGTTTAGAAGATTTGATTGAACGCTTTAAACACAAACCGAAGAAGGCTTCCTTTGCAAGATCCAGACGGACGATGTTAGAGCGCATGGAAAAAGCGGGGGCGCCGAAGGAGGAAGAGGCTCATATCTTTACAGGGACGATTGAGCCTCTGGTGCTTGGAAATAAATGGGTGATCGAGGCGGAGCATTTAAAGATCGGATATGATAAAGTGCTGGCTGAGGTATTTTTAAAGGTCAGACGGGGGCAAAAGATTGCGATCATCGGGGAAAACGGGGCGGGAAAGAGTACCCTGCTTAAAACGATCGCCGGTTTTATCCCGCCGTTAAAGGGGCGTTTAAGTCTTGGCAGCAATATGATATTCGGTTATTTTGACCAGAATTCCGGTGCGCTGGAATCCGAACTTACGGTGGCAGAGCATTTTCAGAAATGTTTTCCTTCCATGACGCAGAAAGATATCAGGAAAACGCTGGCGTCTTATCTGTTTCGCGGAGGCGATGCCTCGATAAGGGTAAGTGATCTCTCCGGAGGAGAAAAGGCGAGGCTTGTTCTTTGCGAGATTTTAAGCGGAAGACCGAATCTCCTGTTGTTGGACGAACCGACGAATCATATGGATATACCGGCGAAGGAAACACTGGAATCCGCATTTGCCGCATATACGGGAACCATTCTTTTTGTCAGTCATGACCGGTATCTGGTCAGCAAAGTCGCTGACGCCATCCTAGAAGTGAACGGGGAGGAAGTCCGGTATTATCCCTTTGATTATGAGCATTATCTAAGGAAACAGAGAGAGGGCATGACGCCGGAATTCGTGAGGGCGCAGGAACAGGCGCTGATCGCAGACTTAAAAGCCGTTCCAGAGGCTGAAAAACACAGGCTTGCCGAGATCGGAACAGAAGAGGCTTATCTGGACTGGAAGTTTCGTCTGGCGAAGGAACCTATGGAAGAGGCGCGGGAGAAAGTGGAACATCTGTGGCATGAGAGAAGCTCTATGGAGGAAGCATATTCCTGTCTGCTCTGGAACGGGGGAACGGAGCAGGAATTGGAGGAATGCAGAAGAAAATTAGACACTTTGACGGAAAAACTGGACCGGTCATGGACAATGTGGACACAATGCTGTCTGGAGTGGTTTGAGGTATTTACAAATGCAGAAAATTGTGGTACATTATAAAATAAAACAAAAAGGCGCAAGATTCAGATTCAAATAAAGTGGGTGATATACTGATGAATCAAAAGGATAACAATGAAATCAGGGAACTGTACGGACAATTGATTGCTCTGATGAAGAGCTACCACCCGTCTCAGGACTTTTCCATGATTGAAAAGGCTTACGAGGTGGGAAAAGAGGCGCACAAGGATCAGGTGCGAAAGTCGGGAGAACCGTACTTTATTCATCCTCTTAATGTAGCCATCATACTGGCAAAGTTAAAATTGGATAAAGAGACGATTGTGGCGGCAATCCTTCATGATGTGGTGGAGGATACGGCGTTGACGAAGGAAGATCTGGAACGGGAATTCGGACATGAAGTGGCGTTTCTGGTTGATGGCGTTACGAAGTTGACAAAATTGCAGATCCAGGTGAGAAATGTGGGATCCACAAAGGAAGAACAGAAGATGGAGAGCTTCCGAAAACTTGTCATGGCGATGTCCGAGGATATCCGTGTGATCATTATCAAGTTTGCGGATCGTCTTCATAATATGCGAACCATGGAATTTCAAAAGCCGGATCGGCAAATAGGAATTTCAAATGAAACGTTGGATATTTATTGTCCGATTGCCAAGCGGCTGGGGATTTCTATTATTCAGACGGAGATGGAAGATCTGGCGATGCAGTATATTTATCCGGAAGCCTATCAGGAGATCGTAAAAAAGATCGAGGAGACGGAAGAAAACAGACTGAAGCTTGTGAGCCAGCTTTCCAGAGAGATTACATTGGGGCTTCATGAAGCCGGGATCGATGCGAATATTATTTACGCATTGAAACATAAATTCAGTATT
>CADBTR010000108.1 GCA_902797675.1 uncultured Lachnospiraceae bacterium | reverse complement strand
GTCATTGTGGGCAGCGCTATTGTAAAAATTATTGCGCAATACGGGGCGGAAGCCGGATCGCATATTTATGAGTATGTGAAATCCATGGCAGAAGTTTTGTAAAATTGACCTGCGGGAATTGCTGCCGTTGGCAGCAAGCAGGTCGCAGGGCTAAAGCCATGCGACATTCAAAAAGTAATCTGTAAGGTTTATTTGCAGGATTTGGAGGAAGATATGGAACTGCTGATACAGGCGATATTGTTAGTAATCGGGTTTGGATTATTGATCAAAGGTGCTGATTTCTTTGTGGACGGTGCATCGGGACTTGCCAAAAAATTCGGGATTCCGGAGCTTATCATCGGACTTACCATCGTTGCCATGGGCACCAGCGCGCCGGAGGCGGCAGTCAGTATTACGGGCGCTTTCGCGGGAAGTGCGGACATCTCCATCGGAAATGTTCTGGGAAGTAATATTTTAAATGTATTTGTTATTCTCGGAACGGCGGCAGCCATAACGCCTGTCGCTGTGGGGAATTCAACGGTAAAAATAGAGATGCCTTTTTTGATCCTAGTATCGGTATTATTTTTGGGCTTAGGATATGACGGTAAAATCAGCAGGACAGACGGAATCATTCTTTGGGCGGTTTTTATTGTATATCTGGTGTATCTTTTAGTCTCGGCAGGCAAACAGGCGAAGGAAAAGAAAGAAACGAAAGAGAATGTTGAGACGGCAAAGAACAGTCAGCCGGAGGAACAGCCGGTAAAACAGCGTCCGATGATACTTACTATTCTTATGATCGCGGCAGGACTTGTCATGATCATCGGAGGAAGCGATGTGGCAGTCGGTGCGGCCAGCAAGATTGCAAGATTCTTCGGCATGAGCGAGCGGTTTATCGGACTTACCATTGTGGCACTGGGAACTTCACTGCCGGAACTTTGCACTTCGGTTCTCGCGGCAAAGCGGGGAAATGCGGATATTGCCATCGGAAATGTGGTAGGGAGCAATCTTTTTAATATATTATTTGTCATCGGCACTTCGGCACTGATCATTCCCATTAAGTTTGCGAAGAATTTTATTTTTGACGGGATCGTGGCGATTGCGGCAGTGGTGCTTTTATTCCTTTGCATTGTGAGAAAGAAGAAATTGTCCCGGCTCGGCGGAGCTGTGCTGCTGCTTAGTTATGTTGCCTATTTTATTTATATTATACGCTAACACAAGGTAACAGATATGAGAGAGAATCAGCAAAGAGTGATTTCTTTTTATGATGAATTTCATTGTATCGGGGGTGACTGCGCTTATACCTGTTGTGAAAACTGGCTCATCTGCGTGGATGATGAGACATTGGCGCGCTATCGCAAAGAGCCGGGAATCTTAGGGGCTAAGGTCCGGTTGAATTTAAAACATCATAAAACACAGGGAATTGTTTTCCGGAATTTTACGAAAGCCTGTTCTTTTCACGGACGGGACGGATTATGCAGCTTGCAGAAACGGGGCAGGATCGATCTGATGCCCCTTGTATGCAGAATTTATCCGAGACGCATTGTCAAAGTTTGCGGATGTACCGAGGCTTATCTGGAGCTTTCCTGTATACAGGCTGTCAGTATTTTTCTGCGGCATCAGGGCAGGCTGTATCTGAAACCATATGAACAGGAACTTCCGGTGTTCTGGGAAATCACGGAGGCGGAAGCAGATTGCTATGAATTTTTGAAAAAAAGCAGAGAAAAGATGCTGGATATCCTTTGGGCAGAAGGTGATTTTTTTGTAAAAATACGACAGATCGAAGAATATGCTTATACGGCATATCAATGGATTTCGAGAGACCGGTTGGAAAAGGCGGGAACGGTCAGTCTGCCGCCAGAAGAGAGGGACAAAGAAGATCTTCGGATACCGGACTATTTTCCGGAAAACTTTCCCTATGGAACCGTGCCCGTCGCTTTTTTAAATCAATTGATCTATCGCAAGATCAACCAGCAGGAACTGCACCGCGCCAATCCGTATTTTGAGCAATTGCTGGCTTCCTACCGGAAACAATACGGGGCAGTGATGGAAGAGGAGGCGGATGGTTTCTTTGCCGTCCATGTGGAACAGATGCTGAAAAAAAGACCGGAATTTCTTTGGGTCTTCCGGTCCTATTATTCTTATTTTCTGCAGCGTTCTTATATGGATGCCGCTTATGATTATTATATTCTGTCACCGGTCATGTTTGCCGGCATTTATACGGAATTATTGATTCTTTGTTATCTCACCGCCTATGAAAGCGGAAAGAAATTGACGGATTACGAACAGGCGGAATTAATTGCGAATATGGAAAAAACATTCCGGCATAATCCCGCTTTTGATCGTTGGGTACTGGACAAAATCCGCCGGGAGTTGTTTAGCAAATAACATGTTATGATTTACAGCCCCCTTTTTTATACAGGGGAAATGGCTGTGAATACTATAACATGTTTTTTTCTACCCGTTTCAACAGGGAAAATAAGGTTTTTGTCTCTTCGTCAGAGAAGCCTGCAAGTCCCTGTTCATCTAATTTGTCCACCACAACATCAAGTCGTTTTGCCTGTTCGCTTCCCTGTTCGGTTAAATGGATCTGAAAGGCTTTCTTTCCGCCGGAAACATGGCAGGATACCTTATAGATCAGATCTTCCCGTTCCATCTTATTCAAAAGTACCGTCAGGGTTGACGGACGGATTCCGCAAATCTCCGCCAGTTCTTTCTGCACAATACCGGGTGCCCGTCGAAGGGTATATAAAATCTTTGGCTGTCCGTCAGACAATCCCAGATTATTAAATTGAATGCGGCTGGCGTTGGTATGAGCATTATAGGCGCCCATTAAAATCAAAAATAATCGTTCTTCTCTCATATTATCAATACTCCGTAAATACTCTGCAAATATTATGTTGAATGTCGCATGGCTTTAGCCCTGCGACCTGCTTGCTGGAGGCGGCAGCAATTCCCGTAGGTCGGAGATTCAAACTCCCACC
>CADBTR010000107.1 GCA_902797675.1 uncultured Lachnospiraceae bacterium | reverse complement strand
GGTGGGAGTTTGAATCTCCGACCTACGGGAATTGCTGCCGCCTCCAGCAAGCAGGTCGCAGGGCTAAAGCCATGCGACATTCAATGTTTGCAGTATGATGAAAAACAGGTGTCCGCATCATTATGAGGATAGGAATGTTAAGAGAGCTATGAGAAATTATGATGATAAAAAATTAAAAAAAGCATTACCGTATCTGATTACAGCATTTATTTTGATCGGAATGATTACAATCTCTGAGATGACGGGAGAGAGGGAAATTATTTTTCCGGAGGTGGCGGCTTTGGCGATTGGATATATGATTTCGCCGAAAAGACTCTGGGCTGTAAGTCCGGAGAGAATGCTGCTTTATCTCACCGTTTGCGCCATCGCAGGCGTTATGATCGTCAGGTTTGTGCCGGGACCGCTGTGGCTGCAGATGTCAATTGCGTTTGCGGCAGGTCAGGTTTTGTATACTTTTGGAGGAACCTCACTGGCGCCTTTTATATCGGCAATCTGCCTTCCGGTGTTATTGAGAACGAGTACCTGGATCTATCCTGTTTCTGCATGTTTATTGTCGGCTGCTGTAATTCTGGGAAGATTTCTATGCATAAAAGCAAATGTCAGAAACAGAGAAGATTTTTCTCCTGTAAATAAGCCGGAACATTGGACGCAGTATATTTTTATTCTTCTTCGTATTGTTCTCGGTACAATCATAATCTATGCGGCAATACGATCCGGTTTTAATCTTGTTGCGGCTCCTCCGCTTCTTGTGGCATATACGGAATTTTCGAGAGTGCGAAAATGGAATGTGAATCCGGATGGAGACGGGCGCTCATTCAAAGGGTCAATTCGGATTGTACTTGTATTTACCGGAATTGCTGCAATTTCCGCTTTGGCGCGATTTGGAATATCTGATCGCGCGGGATTGCCGCTGACTGTTTCTGCCGTAGTCATTGTTTTTATGATAATAGTCTTTGCGCATTTGTCGAAGATATTCATTCCACCGGTATATGCGATTGCGATCCTTGCGCTGTTGATCCCCGAAGAAGCAGTTATGTTTTATCCGCTGCAGATTTGTATCGGAGTGTCTGTATTTATGGCGTCGGCAGGATTGATCGACGGGTTTCAGAAAATCCGGATCAGAAAGAATATTGCGCAATTTGAGGAATGTGATACGCAGGAATAAATGGGTTACTATTCACAGCCACTTCCCCCCTTCATTCGCAAAGGCGGCTATGCCGCTTTCCCGCACTTCGTGCTAACTTTTACAGGTGTTTAAATAAAAAACATACTTGACATGAAATAAAATTAATATTATTATAATAAAATGCAAATAATAAACAATAGAAAACAGTTGACAAAACAGAAATTTTAAGGTAGGATTATCATAGAATTCGAACAAACATTCGATCAAAATAAGATGATAAGATAAGGGTATTCAGAGGAGGAAGAACATGGATAAGAGTGACAGACTGAAAGCATTGGATGCCGCAATGGCGCAGATCGAGAAGCAGCATGGAAAAGGTTCGATCATGAAGCTTGGAGATTCCGGTGCGCATATGAATATAGAGACAGTACCTACAGGTTCATTAAGCCTTGATATTGCTCTGGGGCTTGGCGGTATTCCGAAGGGCAGGATCATTGAGATTTACGGACCGGAATCCAGCGGTAAAACGACAGTAGCACTGCATATGATCGCGGAAGTTCAGAAGAGGGGCGGAATCGCAGGTTTTATAGATGCAGAGCATGCATTGGATCCTGTTTATGCAAAAAACATAGGTGTAGATATTGATAATCTTTACATTTCACAGCCGGATTTCGGCGAGCAGGCTCTTGAGATCACAGAGACGCTGGTACGTTCGGGGGCTGTAGACATCATCATTGTAGATTCGGTTGCCGCGCTTGTTCCAAAAGCTGAGATTGATGGTGAGATGGGAGACAGCCAGATCGGTCTTCAGGCGAGACTGATGTCGAAGGCATTGCGGAAACTTACGGCGATCATCAATAAATCTAATTGTATCGTGGTATTTATCAATCAGCTTCGTGAAAAAGTGGGTGTGATGTTTGGAAATCCTGAGACGACCACAGGAGGACGGGCATTGAAGTTCTATTCCACGATCCGTCTGGACGTCAGAAAGATCGAAACATTGAAGGCCGGCGGAGAGATAATCGGAAGCAGGACAAGAGTGAAAGTCGTTAAGAACAAGATCGCGCCACCGTTTAAGGAAGCGGAATTTGATATCATGTTCGGGGAAGGAATATCCGGTGTGGGTGATATTCTGGATCTTGCGGTTGACAGCGGGATCATTAATAAGAGCGGTGCATGGTATGCATACAACAATGAAAAGATCGGACAGGGTCGGGAGAATGCAAAGCAATTTTTGAAGAGTAATCCACAGATTTTAGAAGTGGTGGAAGCAGCAGTCCGGGAGAAATATTTCAGTGACCTGACGGTAACGGAACAGGAGCAGGAAGAAGAGGAATTTGACGAAGATGCAGAATGATCTGACGGTTAAGATCGTCGAAGTCGTTCCCCTTGATAAAAAGAGAGAAAAGATCATATTGGAGAGCGGAGAAATCTTCGCTCTCTATAAGGGTGAAGTGCGTCGTTTTCAATTGGAAAACGGCGCACAAATTCCTATGGAAACGATTCGGCAGATCTATGAGGAAATCTTAAAAAAGAGAGTGAAAGAACGGTCGCTATACCTGTTAAAATCCATGGATCGCACAGAGTGGCAGATCAGGAGAAAGCTGGCGCAGGGATATTATCCGGAGCAGGTGATCGATTATGCCATTGACTTTTTAAAAGAATACGGATATGTGGATGACAGAAGTTATGTACAGAATTATATGAACACTTACAAAAACAGAAAAAGTCAAAAAGAAATCCGGCAGAAATTGCGGGAAAAAGGAATCTCTGCGGAATTGCTGGAGGAAGTAGCAGAAGAAATGACAGAAGAAACCGGGGAGGATGAAGGAGAACAGGTATTGATCCGGCAGTGGCTTCAGAAGAAAGGATATCGTCCGGATTGGGACAGAAAAGAACAGAACAGGCTGATCGCATTTCTTATGAGAAAAGGGTTTTCTCTGGATGATATTTATTATTGTATGAGGGAAAATGACTGATTTCGGATTTCATAAATTTACTATGAATAGTAACTTTTATTTGTGCAAAAAGACGAAAAATATTCGATATCTACTTGACATTGTGTGCAAAAAAGTATAGAATTAGTATGTTGTATTGCACAATGAAAACTAAATAAGGAGGTGCTCCTGTGATCGGAATTATAATTGCTGTTGTGATAACATTTATTGTGACAGCTTTGGTGGTACATCAGCTTACGCTTACATATTATAAAAAGAATGTGGAAGCGAAAGTAGGAAGTGCAGAGGCCAGAGCGAATGAAATCATAGATGAAGCGTTAAGAACAGCTGAGACGAAGAAACGCGAAGCCCTTTTGGAGGCGAAGGAAGAATCTTTGAAGACAAAGAATGAGCTTGAAAGGGAAACAAAGGAGAGAAGAACGGAATTACAGCGATACGAGAAGAGAGTGGTGACAAAAGAGGAAGCTGTTGACAAGAAAGCGGATGCACTGGAGAAGAAAGAAAATTCTCTGGCGTCACGTGAGGACAAGCTGCAGAAGCAGAAAGCGGAAGTGGAGCGTCTGGGTGAGCAGCGCAAGCAGGAATTGGAGCGGATTTCCGGTTTGACAACAGAACAGGCAAAGGAATTGCTGATTAAATCCGTAGAGGATGATGTCAAATTAGACACTGCGAAGCTTGTGAAAGAACTGGAAGCGAGAGCAAGAGAAGAAGCCGGAAAGAAAGCAAAGGAATATGTGGTTACCGCAATTCAGAAATGCGCAACCGACCATGTATCCGAAACAACCATTTCGGTAGTGCAGCTTCCGGGCGATGAGATGAAAGGTCGTATCATCGGGCGTGAAGGAAGAAATATCCGAACCCTTGAGACTCTGTCCGGCGTGGATCTGATTATCGATGATACACCGGAGGCGGTAATCTTATCAAGCTTTGATCCGATTCGGAGAGAAGTGGCAAGAATCGCGCTGGAAAAACTTATCGTAGACGGGCGTATCCATCCGGCGAGAATTGAGGAGATCGTTGAGAAGGCGAAGAAAGAAGTTGAGAATATGATGGTGGAGGCCGGTGAGGAGGCTGCCCTTGAGGTAGGTGTTCACGGAATTCATCCGGAACTGATTCGATTGCTTGGAAAGATGCGATTCAGAACGAGCTATGGTCAGAATGCATTGAAACACTCCATTGAAGTGGCGCATTTGTCAGGACTTCTGGCCGGAGAAGTAGGCGTGGATATCCGGACTGCCAAGAGAGCCGGTCTTTTGCATGATATCGGAAAGTCGCTTGATCATGAGATGGAAGGTTCCCATATTCAGATCGGTGCGGATCTTTGCCGGAAATATAAGGAATCCCCGATTATTATTAATGCGGTGGAGGCTCATCATGGTGATGTGCCGACAGAATCTTTGATCGCGTGTCTTGTTCAGGCTGCAGATGCGATATCGGCATCAAGACCGGGCGCAAGAAGAGAAACGCTGGAAGCATATACGAACCGTTTGAAAGATCTGGAGGATATCAGCAACTCCTACAAAGGAGTGGAAAAATCTTTTGCGATTCAGGCGGGTCGTGAAGTGCGGATCATGGTAATACCGGAGCAGGTGAACGATGCGGACATGGTATTGATGGCAAGAGATATTTCAAAACGGATCGAGAACGAATTGGAATATCCGGGTCAGATCAAGATCAGTGTCGTGCGGGAGTCACGCTGCGTAGAATACGCAAGGTAGTAAGAACAGGTGTATATAAAAAATCGGGTCGTTTGAGACGATCCGATTTTTTTGTGAAGGAAAAAAATACTGGACATTCTTGTCATATTGTATTATAATGTAACTTGTGTCTGCGAGTTACGAACTAAAGTCTTCCACAGACGGACGAAAAAGAATGTCCGGTTTGTGGGTAAGAAAAGGACACAGCAACCTATATTTGAAAGGAAGAGAAAAAATGGCATTAACATTATCAAACAAAGCAAAGGCGGTAAAGCCTTCTTCAACATTGGCGATTACCGCAAAAGCGAAAGAACTGAAAGCGCAGGGATTGGATGTGGTAGGATTCGGAGCAGGCGAGCCTGATTTCAATACTCCGGACAATATCTGTGATGCCGCAATTGATGCGATTCACAGCGGATTTACAAAATATACGCCTGCATCGGGAATCAATGAGTTAAAACAGGCCATTTGTGATAAATTTAAGAGATTCAACGGACTTGATTACAAACCTTCGCAGATTGTAATCAGCAATGGCGGTAAGCATTCCCTGACGAATGTTTTCTCCGCAATTTTAAATCCGGGTGATGAGGTGATCATTCCTGCACCTTATTGGTTAAGCTATCCGGAGATTGTGAAATTATCGGACGGTGTTCCGGTATTTGTAAAAGCAGATAAAGCAAGCGGATATAAGGTGACGGCAGAGCAGCTTCAGACAGCGACGACCGAAAAAACAAAAGCTCTTGTTTTGAATACTCCGAATAATCCGACGGGTATGATCTATACGGAGGAAGAACTGCGTGCCATTGCGGATTATGCGGTAAAAAATGACATCTATGTTGTTGCGGATGAGATGTATGAAAATCTTGTATACAATGGCAAGAAACATGTAAGCATCGCCTCTTTTAATGATGAGATCTATAAGAGAACAATCACTGTCAGCGGTCTGGCAAAGAGTTATGCGATGACGGGATGGAGAATCGGATATACCGGATCTTCGGAGGAAATCGCCAAATTGATGAGCAGCGTTCAGAGCCATCAGACCTCCAATCCCAATTCGATTGCCCAGAAAGCCGCTGTTGAGGCTTTAAACGGAGATCAGTCCACTGTTGCAAAAATGACGCAGGCTTTTGACGAGAGAAGAAAATTCATGGTAAAGAGATTGTCCACAATTCCTCATATCTCTTTTGTGGAGCCGGACGGCGCATTTTATGTATTTATTGATGTACATGAGGCACTGGAGCTTTCTTATAAGGGTAAGAAGATCGGTGATATTGCTGAATTCGCAAGAATCCTGATTGAAGAATATCAGGTAGCGGTAATTCCGTGTGCCGATTTTGGATTCCCGGATCATATCCGTCTTTCCTATGCGATCTCCATCGAACAGATCGAGAAAGGACTTGACAGGATCGACAGTTTTTTAAAGGAATTAAAATAAAAGAGTAGATATTTTACAGAAAATGTGGTAAAGTCAGATGTGTTGTACATCTGACTTTTTTGTAGCAACAGGGCATCAGTGCCAGCTGTGATTGCACAAGCTGGCACTAGATGCCCGCAAGAACAGCGAGAGGCATAGCTTTAGCTGTTCGCAGGCGCGAAAAACGAGCAGGAGGGAGATGAAATCCCCCTCCTACTCGTTTGAAGGCGACAACAGGAAGGGCATTGGAATGCCGTTTTGAAATAGAAGGAGATGGGAATATGGCTAAAATCGGATTTATAGGAATGGGAAATATGGGCAGTGCAATGCTTGAAGGTGTGTTGCGTATATTTGACAGAGAAGATATTTATTTTTCAAGAAAAGACGGGGAACTTGGACGGGAACTGGCGAGAAAGAAAGGAATCCAGTTTGTGGAAGGTAATACGGAACTTGCAAACAGGGTGAAATATCTTGTGCTGGCCGTAAAACCGCAGGTATACGATACTGTGATAAAAAATATCAGAGATGTGATCACAGAGAATCATGTCATTATATCGCTGGCACCGGGCGTTACCATTAAAACATTGACAGACGCGCTGGGCTTTGAATCGAGAGTTGTGCGGGCGATGCCGAATACGCCGGCGTTATTGGGTGAGGGAATGACCGGCGTTTCTTATGATCCTGCGATGTTTTCACAGGCAGAGACGAATATGCTGGAGCAGATTTTTGATTCCTTCGGAAAACATGTCGTGGTGGATGAGAAATTGATGAGCGCGGTAACTTGTGCATCGGGAAGTTCACCGGCCTATGTATATATGTTTATTGAGGCTCTTGCGGACAGCGTTGTAAAATACGGGATTCCGAGAAAAACAGCTTATGAACTGGTAGCCCAGACTGTGGCAGGTTCCGCAAAAATGGTTCTGGAGACGGGAAAACATCCGGGACAGCTCAAAGACGAAGTATGCTCACCGGGAGGAACAACCATTTGCGGTGTTGCAGCTCTGGAGGAAGAAGGATTCCGGAACAGTATCATTAAGGCAACGGATGCCTGCTATAAAAAAGCAGAGAATATGTAGGTGAGAAAGAAAATGGAAAAATTAGAGCGGCTTGACAGAACTTTGGTAAAGAAATGTCATATCTTTGATCTGTATGAAGATACGGTGAAGGCACCGGACGGTTCTGTTCAGACATATGATTATATCAAACATAAAGGCGCGGCGGCGGTGGTGCCGGTGATGGCGGACGGAAAGATTTTAATGGTGCGTCAGTATCGGAATGCCCTGGATCGGTTTACACTGGAGCTTCCCGCAGGCGGAAGAAATCCCGGTGAGGAGATGATTACCTGCGCAGCGAGAGAACTGGAGGAAGAAACCGGGTATCATTCCGACAATCTGGAGCAATTGCTCAGTATTCGCACAACAGTGGCATTTTGTGATGAGCAGATTGACATTTTTGTGGCGAAGGATCTAAAACCAACAAAGCAGCATTTAGACGAAGGCGAATTTGTGGATATTGAGGCATATGAGATCTCACAACTGGTGCAGATGATTCAAAATTTTGAGATTCAGGACGGCAAGACCATCGCGGGACTTATGACATATATTCATACTCCCACCTCTATAGGTGGTGAGTAAAGAAAGGAAACTTACGCAGGTCGCAGGGCTAAAGCCATGCGACATTCAACCGGAGAACCGACAAAATAGCATAAAAAAACAATCCCTTTCATATAGTGGAACATAAGAAACCGTTGGTTTGAAAAAAGGAGAAACTTATGTTGAGAGGGATTACCTATTTAAGCGCGTCAAAAAGACGACATCTGCCGGATTTTGCCAATGAAAATGTAAGATTTTTATTCTTATTTTTTGCAGGGATTTTGATCGGATCTGTCTTTGCCAATTTTTTTTGTGCAGGCGGAGAGGATAAAACAGGGATCTTTGGCAAATATTTTTTGGAACAGTACAAGTCCGTCTCTGTGGATAATAAAGAATTATTTTTATATTCCTTTTGGAACCGGTTAAAGGAATTGACAGTTGTTTTATTGCTTTGCATGACATCTATGGGAATGCTGGTGCCGGAATTATATCTGGCATATCAGGGATTGGTTGTGGGGATACTCATAAGCCTTTATGTAGTGCAATACGGTGCCGGCGGCGTGCTGTTATACCTGATGTCCATATTTCCGCATTATCTGACCTATGGAATTTTTGTGATTCTTTTGGCCGGTTGCGGAAAAGAATTATATGAGCGCATGAGCGCAAGAAGAGAACGGAAGATCAGGGGAGAGAAGGGGCAAAAGGAGAATGGAGGAACGCATTTGCTGCAAACATTTCGCTGTGTGCTGGTGCTGCTGTTTCTCAATATGCTTACATCTTATTTGGAAACGTTTGTAAATTTAAGAATTATGCGACATGTATTATAAGGAAACACAGAAGATTTTATAGTCAGATAATAAACTATAGTTATTCGAGGAGGAAATCTGTCGGATGAAAATTATAGATTCGGGATTTTACCGGTTTGTGGATGTATTGCCGGAGCCGGGAATCAAAAAAATCATTTGGGATACATATTACAGGATTAAAGGGGTGAGCGAGGGAGTCCCTGCGTTAAAAACGGGAACAGCGGACTTTTGTGCACTCTGCCTGTTAGAACAGTATGGAGCCGTCTTTGAAAAAGAAAAGCTTCTTTTGAATAGTGAATATTATTTATCGATATATTTTGCACCGGCACCGGTGGAACTGGTAAGGGATCGTCTGCGGGAATGCATGGAACAGCAGGAACTCGGCGTAAAGTGGTCTGATTTTATTAAAGTGACAGAATTTTTGAAAAAAAATTGTTCCAAATGGTATGCAAATATGGAATTTTATAACGGAACAGAAAACATTGATTATGAGGCATTGTGGAGTCGGTACACTTCTGCATATGGAATCTTAAAAGAAACTTTGGAACAGGCGAGGGAACGAAGTGAAAAGCAGGGATTGCAATTGTTTTTGAAAGAGGGGGATAAGCTGTCGCCAATGGAGCTTGTCACAGACTTCTTCTCCGGGCAGGAACAGACCTTTCGGGAAACGTATAACGGTTTTGCGGCATATGAGCGGGGAAAGTTGATGTCAGCCTACGAAAAACTCCGTCAGGTGCCTTGTTATACTGCGGCTACGCAAAAAATACTATCGGAGATGGAGAGACTTCTTGGGGAAGCGACAAAGGAAGACTGGATGAATCTTTTGAATCGATTCTTTGAATTGTCAAAAGATCTCTTAGAACCGAATGATAGGGTGTTTTTTGGAGATCAGACGGAGAAAACGGAAGAAGTCACTCACCATTTTGCAAGTTTGGGAAAGTTTGAATATGTCATGTTCGGGAACGATACTTCCGTCGGAAAAAACGGCAAAGAGGGAATGGTTATTACAACGGAAAATATTTATTTTAAGGGAAAGATCTCAGGTGGTGAACTTCCGGTTACAGAGATTTCTCATTTCCAATTTAACGGAAAAATGTTTGGAAACGGAATGACACTTTACACGATCAAAGGAAAGAAGTATAATATCCCCTGTGAAATCGGTAAGAATGATCAGTTAAATTATTTAAAGGTGTTGGATGGTTTGGTCCGGTTGTTGAAAACATCTTTCAGAGAACGTTCTTTAAAAGAAACCGATAAGCAGAACATGTAAGGGAATCCTTAGAGATGCGTAAGGACAGGAAAGAAGAGGTTAAAGAAAGTGAAAGAGAAGATAAAGAGCTATCTGAGTGATATCTGGAAGAGTAAGATTAAGAAAATAACATTTCTTATGTTTTTTCTTTGCCCGTTTGTGGCATATTGTGTAATTGAGGCATTGAATCAACGGTCGGCGTCGGCGTTTTGGACTTTTTTAACGGGACATACCGTAACATTTGTTCTGAATTATCTGATCGTTTTGTTTACGGTGTCCATTGTGCTGGTTCTGAAAAGAAGAATCGCGCCATTATTGCTGATCTGCTTTGTGTGGATCGGATTCGGCGTTGCAAATTTTTTGTTGAAAAGTTATCGTGAAACGCCTTTTTCGGCGAATGATTTAAGACTGGCAAGCTCGGTATTCAGTATTGCTTCAAAGTATCTGGATGGACCTTTGGGCATTTTTCTGGTGATATTGATTGTTTTGGCGCTTCTTTTTGTTCTGGTACTTTGGATCAAATTGCCGAAATATGACCAAAAGATCAATTATCCATTGAACATTCTGTTGATCCTTATGATCGGCGTGGTATCCGTAGGCTCTGCAAAAATCGGGATTGCAAAGGGAATGTTGTCCACAAAATATCCAAACATGTCCATTGCCTATCGGGACTATGGATTTGCCTATTGTTTCGCAAATTCGGTAATTAATGTGGGAGTAAAGAAACCGAAAGAATATTCCGCGGAAACCATACAGAAGATCAAAAGCAGACTGGACAAGGCGGAAGTACGTCCTGTGGAGGAAGCAGAGACACCGAATATTATATTTTTACAATTGGAGTCTTTCTTTGATGTGGAGAAAGTGATTCCGTTAGAATTATCACAGCCTGCAACCCCGTATTTCAATGAATTGAAAGAAAAGTTCCCTTCCGGATTCCTTTCGGTTAACAATGTAGGATATGGAACGGCCAATACGGAATTTGAGATGATGACCGGCATGAATCTTGAGGATTTCGGACCGGGAGAATTCCCGTTTAAGACGGTTCTCCAGAATAATACCTGTGAGAGCGTGGCGTATGTGCTGCGGGATTACGGATATTCTTCTCATGTGATCCATGACAATAACGCTTCGTTTTATTCCAGAAATAAGGTGCTCAGGAATCTCGGAATGAACAGTTTTACCAGCGTGGAATTTATGAATCCGACAGAATATACGCCTTTGGGGTGGGTAAAAGATAAGATCTTAACCGATGAGATACTCAAAGTGTTGGATTCTACAGATGAACAGGATTTTATTTATACGATTTCGGTACAGGGGCATGGAAGTTATCCGACTTATCAGGTATTAGAGGAACCGGAGATCACGGTTTCCGGATTGGATGATGATGAGAGGCTTTGGCAGTTTGAGTATTATGTGAATGAAATTCACGAGATGGATGCGTTTATCAAGGAATTGACGGATACTTTACAGGACTACAATGAGGATGTGATTCTCGTGATGTATGGAGATCATCTCCCGAGTCTGGAATTGACGGAGGATGAGTTGGAAAATCACAATCTCTATCAGACAGAATATGTGGTATGGAGCAATTGCGGATTTGAATTGCCGGATGCGGATCTGGAGACTTATCAGATCTATCCTACCATTCTGGAAAAACTGGGAATCGAAGAAGGATTGATCAATAAATTTCACCGTATCTACAAGAATGATTCCCGTTATCTGGAGTCTTTAAAGACCCTGGAGTATGATATGCTCTATGGCGACCGCTATGTGTATGAGGGAGAAAGTCCGATCGTGGCGACGGATATGCAGATGGGAACTTATCCGATCAAGATCGATCAGGTGGAACGGATCGAAAAACCGGAGATATTTGCGCCATACCGGTTAAATACAGCCGGCTGGCCGGAGCAGGTGACGCTTAATGAGGCAGAAACAGAAACCGGTGAATATGTGGATCCATGGGAATATTATGAGATCAAGGGCAATTATTTTTCACCTTTCAGTTGTGCTTATGTCAATTCAGAAAAATGCGCGACACAATTTGTAGATGAGAATACTCTAATTGTTCGGGCAAAAGGAGTTAATAATCTGGATGCCTTTTCCGTAAAACAGCTGTGGAAGTTAAAATCTGTCGTGGCAGAGTCTGAGGAATTTATCTATATCGGTATGGAAGAAGAGCAGACGACAGAGCCTTTGCAGGAATAAAAATCAATGGATTGGCATATTCTGATGATAAGAATTTATCAGGAATGATCATCTATGAAAAAGAAATGCAGAAAGAGCAGTGTGGCAGTGGTAATGAGCATTCTGGTAATGATCATCGGAATGCTGCCGTCTGCTGTTTTCGGAGAAGAGCAGACGGCGCCGGATCTGGGACTTCAGGCTCACGGAGCGGTGCTTATGGAGGCGTCCACCGGACAGATTGTATATGAGAAAGCGGGAGAGGAACATGTCAGTCCCGCAAGCATTACGAAAATCATGACTTTGATTCTGATTTTTGATGCGCTGGACGAAGGAAGCATCTCTCTTGAAGATGAAGTGATTACGTCCGCGTATGCACAGTCCATGGGAGGTTCACAGGTATTTTTAGAGGAAGGGGAGGTTCAGACCGTTGACACCCTGATTAAATGCATCATTGTATCCTCAGGAAATGATGCCTGTGTTGCCATGGCGGAATATCTGGAGGGCAGTGAGACAGAATTTGTAAAGAAGATGAACAAACGGGCGGAAAGTCTCGGAATGAAAGATACTCATTTTGAGGATTGTTGCGGACTTACGGATTCTGACGGTCATTATACATCGGCGAGGGATGTGGCGTTGATGTCAAGGGAATTGATCACCCGTTATCCGAAGATTAAGGAGTATTCCACCATCTGGATGGATACGATCACTCATGTGACAAAACGCAAAACTTCGGAATTCGGTCTTGCCAATACCAATAAGTTATTAAAACAATATCAGTGGACGACAGGATTAAAAACAGGTTCGACGAGTAAAGCAAAATATTGCGTCAGTGCCACGGCCGAACAGAACGGTATGGAACTGATCGCAGTCATTATGGGTGCTCCGGATTATAAAGTGCGTTTTTCGGAAGCAAAAACACTGTTGGAATACGGATACAGTCATTGCAGTCTTTATCGGGATTCCTCCGGTACAAAAACGAAATCGGTGCCGGTTGAAAACGGATGCGAGGATTCGGTAAAGACAATTTGCAAAGAGCCATTTTCCTATCTTGCGACTGGAGGGGAGAATGTGGCGGAAGTGAAGAAAAAAGTAACATATGCTAAAAACTTGACTGCACCGGTTAAAAAAGGTCAAAAGGCAGGTGCGGTGTCCTATTACCTTAAGGGAAATAAGATCGGGGAGACGCCGGTTATCGCAGCCGAAAACGTGGAGAAAGCAGGTTTTGAAAATTCTCTGCACAGCCTGTTTTCCAGTTTTTTACTATGAGGATTTAATATGAGTTACGGTATTATTCTGCTCCTGCTGTTATGTGTGATGATACTTTGGCGGAGCGAATATGAAAACAGCCATTTTAAGATTGTAACCTACCGGTTGCCCAACAGGAAGATCAAAACACCTGTCAGAGTTGTATATCTTTCGGATCTCCATGAAAATGTATTCGGCCGGGAGAATGAAGAATTACTGCAGGCGATCCGCATGCAAAAACCGGATATTCTGCTATTGGGCGGGGATTTGATCATCGGAAAAGGAAAACGGGTAGAATGTGATCATGCGTTGCATTTTCTTCGGGAACTCGGAGAAATCTGTCCGGTTTATTACAGCTATGGAAATCATGAGACCAGAGTGAAGGAAGATCCGCGTTTTCGCCGGTACGAGAATGAGATAAAAAAACTTCCGGTCACGCTGCTTAACAATGAAAGGGCAGAATTGACAGTCAGGGGACAGAGTGTGCAGATTTTCGGATTGGAGCTTACCAATCGGCAATACAAAGACAAAAAGGAATTTCAGGCAGCCGGAACAATCTTTGATCCGGCTTGTCTGTCGATTCTTCTTGCGCATACTCCGGACTATTTTCCGGAATATACGGCGTGGAAGCCGGATTTTGTATTTTCCGGACATAATCACGGGGGAATCGTCCGGCTGTTTGGAACCTGCGGGGTGATGGCAAACAGCGGCCATCCTTTTCCGAAATATTCCTACGGGATTTATCGGGAACAGGAATCGGTGATGGTTTTGTCAGCAGGCGCGGGAACTCATACCATCCGCTTCCGCCTTGGAAATCAGACGGAATTTGTCGTGGCGGATCTGGTGCAGTATCATTGAGGAAGAATTATGGGAATACAGGTAAAATTACAGGTGTTTGAGGGACCGCTGGATCTGCTTTTACATCTGATCGATAAAAATAAAGTCAATATTTATGATATTCCGATCGTAGAGATCACAAGGCAATATCTTGAGTATGTCAATCAGATGGATAAGCAGGATCTTGACGTAGTCAGTGAATTCCTTGTCATGGCGGCGACCCTTTTGGATATCAAGACAAAAATGCTTTTGCCGAAAGAGGTAAACGAAGAAGGAGAAGAACAGGATCCGAGAGACGAGCTTGTAAGAAAACTTCTGGAATACAAGATGTACAAGTATATGTCATATGAACTTCGCGATCGGGAAATTTTAGCGGAGCGCAGTTTCTATAAGCCATCGACGGTACCGCCGGAAGTGGCGAAATATGAGCCGCCGGTGAATCTTGACGAATTACTGGCAGATGTGACATTGTCGAAATTAAATGAAATATTTAAACAAGTGATGAAACGGCAGGAGGAGAAAGTCGATCCTATCCGCAGTAAATTCAGGAATATCGAAAAAGAAGAAGTAAGTCTCGGAGATAAGATCATCTATGTCAGAGATTACGTCAAACGGAATCATGTATTCAGTTTCCGGAAACTGCTGGAATCCCAGCACAGCAAGATGCATATTATCGTATCATTTCTCGCAATTCTGGAATTGATGAAAATGGGAGAAATTACCATACAGCAGGACGGAACATTTGAGGATATTATCGTATCCAAAAGAAAACTGACAGTGAGTATGCACAGTTGAACGGCACTCCGATTCAATCTCCCACCTCTATAGGTGGTGAGTAAAGAAGGGAAACTTACGTAGGTGGGAGTTTGAATCTCCG
>CADBTR010000106.1 GCA_902797675.1 uncultured Lachnospiraceae bacterium | reverse complement strand
TCTGTGCCTCCGGTGATTGAGAATGGTTGCGTAGGTTATTATGGCAGCAAGATTGCATTTTTGTACTTCCGTGAATAATTCAGGTTAAATTTGTTCTTCTTTACGTTCGTCCAATGTTACATAATCTCTGTGTTTACCCACATAACGATATGCCGGACGGATAATCTTTCCTTTATTTACCAATTCTTCCAATCGGTGAGCACTCCAGCCGGAAATTCTGGAGATTGCAAAAATCGGAGTGAACAATTCTTCCGGTATTCCAAGCATGGAATATACAAAGCCGCTGTAAAAATCAACATTTGCGCATACCGGCTTGAATGTATTCCGGTTTTTCCTGATCAGATCCGCCGCGAGTCTCTCCACCCGCTCATACAGCTCATATTCATGACTCAGACCTTTTTCTTCCGAGAGCTGTTTCGCATATTCTTTCAATATCACTTCTCTCGGATCCGATAATGTATAAACGGCATGACCCATACCATAGATCAGACCGGAGCGGTCGAACACTTCTTTATCCAGAATTTTCTGAAGATATTGCGTAAGTTCTTCTTCATCCTCCCAATCCGCCACGTTGGTCTTGATATCGGCAAACATTTTCTGCACTTTCAGATTTGCGCCGCCGTGTTTCGGTCCCTTTAAGGATGCGACAGAAGCCGCCACTGCCGAGTAGGTATCTGTTCCCGAGGAAGTAACCACATGATTGGTGAAGGTGGAGTTATTACCGCCGCCGTGCTCCGCATGAAGCACCAGTGCAACATCAAGGACTCTCGCCTCAAGTTCTGTATATTTGCTGTCCGGTCTGAGCATACGCAAAATATTCTCAGCCGTGGAACAATGCTTGTCCGGATTGATGATGATCAGGCTGTCGTCCAGTCTGAAATGACGATACGACTGATAAGCATATACAGAAATCAACGGCATCTTGCCGATCAGCTGCAATGACTGACGCAATACATTAGACACCGAAATATCTTCCGGACTGTCATCATAGGAATATAAAGTCAGGATGCTCTTTTGCAGCATATTCATAATGCTTTTTGTCGGGGAACGCATAATGACGTCTCTGACAAATTGCCCGGACAATTCCTGAAGCTGGGAAAGAATCTCACAAAAGCTCTGGAATTGCGTCTTTGTAGGTAACGCTCCAAAAAGCAACAAATATGTGATCTCCTCAAACAAAAAACGTTTTTCCTTATTTCCCTGGATCAGATCTTTTACATTATATCCATGAAAATACAAACGTCCGTCGGAAGGGATCTTGACACCGTTGACCGTATCATAAGAAACCACATCCGAAATCTCGGTAAGTCCTGTAAGTACGCCTTTTCCCGAAGAATCACGCAATCCTCTCTTTACATCATATTCTATATACAGATTCTGATCGATCGCGCCCGATACCATACAATATTTTACCAGTTCATCAAACTGACTGTCCATATGCGGATCCAGCTGCATCATGCTTTTATTGTCCATGCTTATACCTCCTCATTGGCTTTTCCATATAAACGTTGGTTTATATTTGGCTCCAAATATTCCCCATTATATCATAATGTGAAATTTACTTCAAGCAATTTCTCATCCGACGTATTCCTTTGCCATACGCTTCATCTCACCCGCATTCTCCAATACAGCCTCTGTAATCTCCGCTCCGCCTAACATTCTTGCCAGTTCTTCCACCGATTGTTCCTCATTCAGCACAGTCATATTCGTTACGGTTTTCTCTCCCTCCACTGATTTCTCGATCCGAAAATGGCTGTCCGCCATAGCCGCGATCTGAGGCAGATGGGTGATGCAGATTACCTGACGGCAATGGCAGATCCGGCGCAATTTTTCCGCTACAAGCTGTGCTGTTCTTCCGCTGATTCCGGTATCGATCTCGTCGAATATCATGGTTTCCACTCTGTCCTTTCCCGCAAGGATTGTTTTAAATCCCAGCATGATCCGGGACAATTCACCGCCGGAAGCCACTTTCGACAAAGGCTTCAGCACCTCTCCCGGATTTGTGGAAATCAAAAACTGCACTTCATCATTGCCGTTTACGGAATAGGACTCCGTCCGTTGAAATTCCGTCTCAAATTTTACCTCCAGGAAATTCAAGCCCTGCAAGGCTTCCACGATTTTCTGCCCCATCTCCGAAGCTGCATCTTTACGATAATTATGGAGTTTATCGCAAAGTGCTGCCACCTGTTTTTCCGCTTTCTCAAATTCCTGCTCTGTCTTTTCTTTTTCTTCTTCAAAATTCCGATAGAATTCCAGTTTTTCGGCAGCCTGCCTCCGATGTTCCTCTATCTCCTGCAGGGTGCGCCCGTATTTTAATTTCATGCGATTAATGAGATCCAGCCGTTTTTCTACAAATTGCGTGCGTTCACCGTCAAAGACAAGATCCTGCCTTAACCCGGCGACTTCCCTTGCCAGATCACTGCAAAGTGCTTCTATATCGGAAGCGCTGTCGCAAAATGAGGAAATACGACCATCAAAGCCGGAAAGCTCCGACAAATTCTTTACACAACGCCCGATCAGATCGCAAATATTATGTTCTCCCTCGTCCAGCCATTCATATACCTGAGACAATCCCGCCGCGATTTTTTCGGAGTTGGAAAGCATGCGGTATTCCTCTTCCAATTCCTCATCTTCTCCCGGCGTAAATGCCGCTTCTTCAATCTCTCTGACTTCAAATTCCAGAAAAGAAATTTCTCTTAACCGTTCTTCCTCATCGGCGGAAAACTCCTGCATCTTCTTTTTACATTCCTGATATATCTTATAAGCCGAAGACAGCTGCTCCCTGCACGCCTTCATTTCGTCTTTTCCGTAATCATCGATCATTTTTAAATGCATGGAAGTTTTTAACAGACTTTCATTATCATGCTGTCCGTGAAGTTCTAACAACATGCCTGATATTTCTTTCAATACGGAAAGTGATACCGTCTCTCCGTTTACTTTCGCGATATTTTTTGTATTTGTGATTTTTCTGGAGAGAATGATCTGCCCGTCTGCAAAATCCATCTCATGTTCTTCAAAATATTTTTTTATGTCATCATCTTTTGTCTCAAATACAAGCTCCACCAATGCCGAATCCGCTCCGTTTCGTATCATATCTTTGGACACTTTCTGACCCAAAGCCAGATTGATGGAACCGATCAGAATGGATTTTCCGGCTCCCGTTTCACCGGTCAGAATATTCAGACCATCGGTAAATTCTACTTCTGTTTCTTCGATCAATGCCAGATTTTTTACATGCAAATTCATTAACATATTTTTCATCCTCCGCGTATTACTTTAAAATTTTGTCCAGTTTATTTCTTGCTTCATACGCTTCATCCATGGATCTTACCGCACAAAAGATCGTGTCGTCGCCTGCTATACAACCCACGATTTCCTTCCATTTCAAGGCATCAATAGCTGCCGCTACTGCCATTGCCATACCGGATACGGTTTTTATCACAAAAAGATTCAGGGCAATATCCCTGGATAGTACCCCTTCTCTGATAATCCTGATCAATTTTTCATTCATGGCGCTTTCCGCGCCGGATACTGCCTGATACCTCTGATTTCCATCCGGCATAGTCACTTTGATTAGACCTAATTCCCGGATATCTCTCGATACGGTTGCCTGCGTAACCAGATATCCGTTTTCGATAAGATATTCCGCAAGCTCCTCCTGGGTGGTGATGGTATTTTCTTTGATCAATTCCAGTATTTTTCTATGCCTTTGTTCTTTCATGTCGCCATCTTCTTTCTCAGAACTTCCAGAAAGCTCCTGCTTCCCATCCTGATGATATTTGCGGAAAGTTTCGATCTTCGGATCTCCAGGATATCTCCGTCTTTAAACTCCACTGCGTCATCCCCGTCAAAATATACTTTTTTCACATCATCCTCATAATGCCTGCGGGAGGTCGCCTGAATATCGATCACATCCTCCGGATCCAGAATAATGGATCGTGTATTCAATGTATGGGGACAGATCGGCGTCATAAGAATTAACTGTGCCGTCGGTTTCACGATGGGTCCGCCGGCGGACATACTGTAAGCCGTAGATCCTGTCGGCGTTGACAAAATAATCCCGTCTGCCTGATATTCATTTAGCCGCTGCCCGTTGACGCCTATTTTCAAATGCATCACTCTCATAAGACTGCTCCGGTTAATCACAATATCATTTAATGCAACATCGTGGGCAATTACTTTTTCATCCCGGATGATCTTTCCTTCAAGCAGCATACGCTGCTCCACAAAAAAGCGATCCTCCATCAATCTGTCCAGTGTTTTCGGAATATCCTCCTTTTCAACTTCCGCCAGAAAACCAAGATTTCCAAAATTGATCCCGATCAGAGGAATCCCTGTCTCCACAAGTTCTCTGGCAGCCTGCAGAAGTGTTCCGTCTCCTCCGAGAACAATGACGCATTCCACCTGATCCGGCACCTCTTCTTTTCTGGCATATCCTACGTTGACGCAACAGGCGCATCCCCGCTCTTTTAAATAGGCTTCCATCTCATAAGCCGCCGCGGCGATCTCTTTGCGTTCCTGCATTGCTATTACACAAAATCGTTTCATGTGTTCCCTCTCACCTGTTCTTAACTTTTTCCTGACAAGCATCAAAACAATCCGTAATTTTTTTCACGATTGTTTCCTCTGAAAGACCTGCCTCCTTGCGAAGCATTTCCACCGAAGCGTGCTCCAGATAGAAATTCGGCACGCCTATGGTAAGTACGTGAGTATTCACTCCAAGTCCCGCCATAAATCTGCTGACAACGCTGCCGTAACCGCCGTTTAAAACATTTTCCTCCAACGTGACAATCAATCTGTGGGTATGGGTCAATTCCTCGAGCAAGGCTTCATCCAACGGTTTTACAAAACGTACATTCACCACAGATACACAATATCCCGCCGCTTTTAATTTTTCTCTGACATTTACCGCCGTTTCCACCATCGCCCCCACTGCGAGAATGGCGATATCTTTTTCTTTATACATCAGCTCGCTTTTTCCGTAACAGATCGGCGTTCTTATCTCTTTCCATCTGCTTGTCGCCTCTCCTCTCGGATAACGGATTGCCAATGGTTTTTCAAAATCAACGGAAAACCGCAAAACATCCGCCAGCTCATATTTATTTTTCGGCGCAAAAATACTCATATTGGGAATTGCATTCAGATAAGACAGATCAAAGATTCCCTGATGGGTCTCACCGTCTCCTCCCACCAGCCCTGCCCGATCAATCGCAAACACCACCGGAAGATTTTGAATACAGACATCATGTAAAATCTGATCGTATGCTCTTTGCAAAAAAGAAGAATAAATCGCCACATATGGTTTTTTCCCGGCGACCGCAAGCCCTGCCGCAAAAGTCACCGCATGTTCTTCCGCGATCCCCACATCAAAAAAACGGTTCGGATAGAGTTTTGAAAAACGGGAAAGACCCGTTCCGTCCGCCATAGCTGCCGTTATCGCCACAATACGCTCATTATCCTCTGCAATTCCGCACAACACTCTGGCGAAAATATCCGTATAGCCGGCTTTCTTCTTCGGCTTTAATAGTTCTCCTGTCACCGGATCAAAAGGCTCCACTCCATGATATTTCGACGGTTTTTTTTCGGCAAAGGGATATCCTTTTCCCTTTTTTGTCAGAACATGAACGAGAACCGCATGATTTAATTTTTTCGCTTCCTGAAATACTTTCACCATCTGCGAAATATTATGTCCGTCAATGGGACCGAGATAGGTAATCCCCATATTCTCAAACAACATTCCTGGAACCATCAGCTGCTTAATGCTTCTCTTGGTTCTATCGACTTGCCGGACGATTTTCTCTCCCACTCCCGGAATCTTATTCAGCGTATTCTTTACGCCGTCCTTTAATTCCGTATAGCTTTTCGCAGTTCGTATACCGGAAAGATAGGTGGAGACTCCACCCACATTTTCAGAAATAGACATATTGTTGTCATTCAATATGATAATAAAATTCCGCTTGAGATTCGTGGCATTATTCAATGCCTCATAAGCCATTCCTCCGGTCAAAGCCCCGTCTCCGATCACAGATACGACAGTGCCTGTATCCCCCGACAATTCCATCGCGCTTGCAATTCCTAAAGCCGCAGAAACAGAAGTTGAGCTATGCCCGGTTCCGAAGCTGTCGCAATCGCTCTCTCTCGGTTTCGGAAATCCGCTCAACCCCCCATAAGTGCGCAGCTTATAGAATTCATCTTTTCGTCCGGTCAGGATCTTATGTGTATAAGACTGGTGTCCCACATCCCATACAATCTTATCCTGAGGCAATTGAAGAACCAAATGCAACGCCATGGTAAGTTCCACAACACCAAGATTAGAAGCCAGATGACCGCCGCAGGCAGCGATCCTCTCCACGAGAAATTCCCTGATCTCCGCAGCCAGCGCTTCATAATCCGATTTTTCTATATTTTTGATATCATTCGGCTGATTGATCTGTTCTAAAAACATACTCCGGTCACTCCTATTTTTCTCTGTTGATCAGGCTGATCAGAAGTTGTCTCAAAAACTCATTCTTTTCCGCAAATTCATCCAACAACCGGATCGCCTCGTCGGAATATTCCCGCACTCTCGCCTTTGCCCCCTCTATTCCAAGCAGGGTGACAAATGTGGTTTTATGATTTTTCTCATCACTCAACACAGGCTTTCCCAAAACCTCCAATGAGGAAGTGACATCTAAAATATCATCCTGCACCTGAAAGGCAAGTCCCACATTAAGCGCGATCCTGCCGATCTTATCAAGCGGTTCTCCGTCCACGCCCGCAAGAATCGCTCCCGTCATCATTGACGCCTGGATCAGCGCTCCCGTTTTTAATTCATGGATAAATTGCAATCTTTCCTGATCGATCGCCCGATCTGTATACAGCACATCCACCGTCTGTCCTCCGACCATTCCGTAAATTCCGGCTTTTTTCGCCAATACAGAAAAGGCTTTTGCCGCCCTGTCCGGATGATCACTGCTTACGATGGCATCGGCGCAGATCTCATAAGCATAATTCAGCAATCCGTCTCCAGCCAGAACTCCCAGTGCATGTCCGTATTTCTTATGAGTCGTCAACTTTCCCCTGCGGTATTCATCATTATCCATGGCCGGAAGATCATCATGAACCAGCGAATACGTATGAATCATCTCGATGGCAGCCATAAAAGGATAAATCTCCCTGCCCTCTGCCCCGAACAGCCTTGCCGTTTCACTGACTAACAGAGGACGCAACCGCTTTCCTCCCGCCGTCAGACTGTAATTCATCGCTTCTATGATCTCTTTTTGAAACCCTTCCTCTTTCGGCATAAAAGAATAGACGATCTCCTGCGTTTTCTCTGTACGTTCCCGCAACTCCTCATGAAATGCCTTCATCCTGCTCCCCTTCCTGCAATACAATCAATTTCTTTTCCGTATCATCTAATTTATTTTTTAATTGTTTTACCAGCTTCACTGATTTACTGTAGATCTGAAAGGATTCCTCCAAGGTCACCCCATCAGCCTCCATCTGCTCCATCAATCCCTGCAGCTGCGCAAAACCATCTTCAATACTTATACTCTTTGCCATGATAAACCTCCGTTACTTCTGCATCAAGACTTCCGTCCGCCACTGTAATCTTAAGTTTGTCTCCCTTGCTGATATCAGATACGCTCTTTACATTTTCCTTTTTTTCATTCTCCACATAGGAAAATCCGCTCTCCAACCTGCGCAGGGGCGACAAGCCCTCTAATCGCGCGACATATACGGAGAATTGTCTTTTAGCCTGATCCATTTTTTTCTGAAGAATACCTGACATTTTATCAGAAACCAGATCCAACTGCATTCTGCGGTCTTCCAATTGTTTTTTCGGACTCCTTTGCGAAAGTTTTAAAGAAACATGCTCTAACCGTTCCCTTGTATAACGCAGCCTGTGCTCTGCGTTCTTTCGTATGCGCGCCTGTATTCCCTCCAGTTCCGCAAAAAATACATCACGGTCAAATACAGCCAGTTCCGCTGCCGCCGAAGGCGTAGGCGCTCTTAAATCCGCCACGAAATCCGAGATGGTCACATCCGTTTCATGACCTACCGCAGATATCACCGGCGTCTCACAACCGAAAATCGCTCTCGCCACTTCTTCCTCATTAAACGCCCACAAATCCTCTATGGAACCGCCGCCGCGCCCGACGATCATGACATCCATATGCATCCTGTCCAATTCTTCAATAGCGTGTACAATAGAAGGAACCGCCCGGTCTCCCTGCACCAAAGCCGGATATAAATAAAGCTGCACATAGGGATTCCTTCTCGCCGCGATATTCATGATGTCGCGAATAGCCGCACCGGTAGGTGATGTCACAATCCCCACTTTCATGGCAAACGGAGGAATGGGCTTTTTATATTCCTTCGCGAACATGCCCATCTGTTCCAGTTCTTTTTTCAACGCCTGAAACCGGATAAATAATTCGCCTTCACCGTCTGCCTCCACCTTTTTGACATACAACTGACACCTGCCGTCTCTCTCATAAAGGTCCACAGAACCGGTGGCAATGACCATAAGTCCGTCCTGCAACTGAATCTTTAATCCCTTTCGGTTTCCTGCAAACATAACGGCTGCAATGGCGCTGTCCTTCTCCTTCAAGGTAAAATAAATATGTCCGGAGGAATGATATTTACAATTCGACACTTCCCCCCGGATACTGATGGAACCCAGCGCAAAATCCTCTTCAAGCAGCCTGCGGATATAATTATTTACCTGGGAAACAGAGTATACGCTTCCCATAATCTACGCCAGTTTTGCAAGGATCCCGTTTACAAAAGAACCGGAATCATCCCCGCCGTATTTTTTTGCCAGTTCCACCGCTTCATTGATGGCTACGCCGGTGGGAATCTCCTCATCGTATGCAAGTTCAAAACATGCCAGACGAAGTAACGTCAGATCCACTTTTGACATTCTGCTTACTTTCCAGCTCTGGGAAATATCATCCAATTTTTTATCGATCTCCGGAAGATGCTCCTCAATCTGCTGCAATCTGTTCTCAATATAAGCAGCATCCTCCTCTTTCATATTCAATCCGTCCGTATATTCCGAAAACAGAGCAAACTGCTCTTTCATTTCCTCTTCACTGTGAAATTCCCTGCGAAATAACATGCGAAAGGTATTCTCTCTCAATTCTCTTCTGGTCATATTCTGCCTCCTGCAACAAAAGGGGCGTCCTAAGGAACTGTGACAAAATAACGTACTACCTTATCTTGTCACAGTCTCTAAGACACCCCGTAACACTTTCGTACTATTTCGTGCCCTCTACAGCCACACTTGCGATCCGTACATTCACTTCGGCAACGTGAAGTCCCGTCATGTTCTCTATGGAAGTTTTCACTTTCTCCTGAACACTTTCGGAAACTTCCGGTACACTGCAACCATATTGAATGTTCAAAGTCAGGTTGACCACAACTCCATTCTCGTCAACGGTCACTTTAACCCCTTTTGACAAGCTCTTCATACCAAGCTTGGAGATAAGCTCCTTTGTGATATTACCGGCCATGGAAGCGACTCCCTCTACCTCTGTGGCGGCAATTCCTGCTATCACTGCAACCACGTCATCCGCGATCTTCACTTCACCTACATTAGCGTCCTGTACTCTCTGTTCCATCTAAATACCTCCAATTGTTTCTAAAACAATGCAAAGCTGATTCTTCACACTAATCTAGCATTATTATACCAAAAAAGAGGATAAATGCAACAACTTCTTTTAAATTGTTACTTTTCAAGGTTCTTTACCGCTGTGATCGTGATTTGATTTGCCTCCACGCCCAGCTTGGATTTTACGATTTCCTCAATCTGCGCTCTCGCGGTTTCATCCAGTTTTTCCGCCACTACCATTACATCGACGCCTCCGTCGGTTACGGTAACTGCTACATTTTCATACCCCTTTGCCTCGATCAGGGATTCCGCCGCCGATTCTTTCTCCGCATTCTGCGTCATTTCCACGACTTTATCTACCGCCGACCGCTTTTCCTCCTCCGTAAGTGCCTCATTGTTGACGATTTCCATCAATGCGGCTTTGTTGGACGCCCGCATTTCCTCTCTGGCAAGTTTGGCCTCCACGATAAAATCTACCGTCCCCGTGGCATTTACTAAAACCGCCTCCCCCGGCTCACTCTGCACATCGATATCTTTACTCTCAATATCTGTGACGGCTACTTCTTTTTCTTCCCCCGTCTGTATTTCTTCCGTCTCTTTTACCGCAGCGCCTGCAAGGCTTCCCTTCTTCTCCGTATTTTCCACATGGTTTAAATATCCGGCTACTGCGATCAACGCCGCCAATGCTGTAATGACTACCTGATTCTTTCCGATCATTTTTGCCTCCTTGATTTTGCTTTATGCTGTTACCATAATCTTATTAATCTCAATGCCAAATAATGCCTTAATCAATTCAATTATTTTCTGTTTTATTTTCGGATCCGCTGCCCCCTGCGCCACAACCGCCACGCCCTGCACCTTTGGATATTGTTCATTTACAACAAAGGGCATCTGTTCTCCCGCAGCATTTTTCGTCATAATGGTTGACTCTCCGCGCTGTTCTCCCGTGATATTTCTGCTTCCCCCTGTCCCGTCCGCTTCCTTTGTTTCCTCCCGCTCTAAGGAAGCATCCTTTAATACTTTTTTATTTTCGCTCCCCTCCAAAACCACCATAACCGATACCTCTCCCGCTCCGTCGATTCTGCCGATCAGCGCGCTTAAACGTTCCTCCAGTTTTCTCTCATAATCACTGCTCCCCGTTGTTTCCGCACAAGATGCAGAAATACTTTGTTTTGTCTCCTTTGTTTCCTCTTTTTCGGCGGGAAGGGACGTAAATAACAATACGCCTAAGGCTAAAAGCAGCAGCAGGCTTTTTTCCCAGCCGATGATCCTGAACATGTTCTGCAAAGTCTGTTGTATTTGCTTTATTCTCTCATGCATCTTCATACCGGATCCCGATTGCCTCCTCTCCCAGATGATAGGTCTTCATCAATTCATTCCTGATCGCCAAAATCGACGGATCATCCATATCCTGCGTTTCCGTCTCTTCCTCTATGGAAATATCCACCGGCTGTATCTGTACCGGCTGTAACTCCACTCCGTTTTCAAACTCTCTGTTTCCGTCGGCTTGTTTTCCGATCTCAAGCTGTAATTCCGTCGGATTCCCCTCCTCATCCCACCTTATCCCGATGCTTTGCAATACATATCCCTGACCGGCAACAAGATTTGTGATCCGCTCTTTCATAAGAGTTTCTGCCTCCGTTCTGTAAAAATCCTCTAATTCCGGCTGTCCCGCAGCCTCACGATATTGCTGCAATCCGCATACTTCCTGCCAGTATTGCAGCCTGTCTTCCGCCTCCGCTCCCTGATTCTGAAAAATCAGGATTCCCCGCAGAATAAAGCCGGTCAAAATCAGCCCGCAGGTAATCCGGAATAATTTCTGAAATCCCGCATCAGGAAGCAATCTGATCAATAACGTCTCCATCAATAAAAAGACAAATACCGAGCGGATCAGATCTGATATTTCCTCCAAATTATCCATCCCTCCTCCTGCTCTTATGAGGTAACTGCGCACAAGATCCCTACAGTCAAAACCAACAGTAAAATCTGAGTATAAAGAACTTTACCGAGCAATGCCACGCCATCCGCCACACCTGCGATACTGCCGGAAACAAAAGGCTGCGTCATAGGCTGCACTGCGGCAGACAGAAAACGATAGCCGAAAAGAAATGCCATCATTTTAAGAAAGGGAATTCCGCAAAGAATGATCATGCCGATGATCGCGCCTCCTCCCACCGCATTTTTCACCACCACTGCGCAAGCATACATCAGATCCGCCGCGCCGCTTACCGCATCTGATCCCGGAAAAAGGGAGAGCAGACTTTTTCCCGCTGTTTTCTCCAGTTTTCCAGCCGCCGGAAGCAAAATACCTTTCATAATATTTAACCCCATTACGATCCCCATATACGCCTTTAAGATCCATAAGACCAGTTTCCGGATCCCCTTTGCCGCCTGTGATAATTCATCCTTCGGCAGCATTTGATTGACAATCGTACACACCACATAAATCCGTATAAGCGGAAGCAGGATCCTCCGGATACATAATTCTCCCCCATAGATCACAAAAAATCCCAATTCTCCGTACCCAAGAGCCGTCACTTTTCCGCTGCATAATCCCACGGACAATACAAGGGACGGAATCATTACTTTTAGAAATTGCATGCCCTGTCCTGTCACATCGGCGACCATCTGCTCCATGCAGGAAAACGCTCCCAGAAGCGTTCCCGCAAGCAAAAGACCGATGATATAGGAACCTGTCTGCGCCACCTCGTTTTGTTCCAATACAACGGCGATATTAGAAAGGAACGCGGATAATACCGCCAAAAGAAGCAATTTTAACAAAGCATTCTTTTGTACCCTCAATTCGGAAAAAAATATATTTCCCAAAGATTTCATCCCTTTTTCCAATAAACCGTCAAAATTTCCCGCAAGCAATTCCCCCACCAGTCCCGAAAACGTCCATTCCGTTCCGGAAAGTGCCTCGTCTGCCCCGGAAAAATCATACAGATCAAGCAATTCCTCCTCCGCCTGACGGGACAGATCCGCATCCGATTCAGCTTCCTGCGCCTGCCCGGACAAATCTGCATCCAGAACGGCTTCTCCGGCCTCCGCCGTCAATCTCAGAAAAAAAATTAAAAAAATGCAAAAGATAAAGCCGGCGATATGCCTGTTCTTCATTGTTCCACCTCGATCAACAGCCATTTATATTCCGGCTTTTAAAATAAATGTTCCATGGTTTCCAGCAAAGAAAGCACAATCGGAAGACTGACTGCAAGAACGGTGATTTTTCCGAAAATTCTAAGTTGATTTGCCAGGGACGGATATCCGCAATCTTTGCAGAGATCCGAAGAAAATTGTGTCAAATAAGAAATACCGATAATTTTTACAAGAATGGAAACCGAGGTGTGATCCACAGATATAGACTGCTCAATAGTCTGCAGCGCCGACAATACTGTTTTCAGCTTTACAATCACCACGGAAAACAGCATGCATACGCAAACAGCGACCATATAAATGCTGTATTCCGGTTTCCATGTTTTTACCGAGATTGCAAATATAGAAGTAATGATCCCGAATAGAAAAATTCCCGCAACGCCCATCTTCCCCTCCTTTATCAAAATCCAAACAGTTCCTCCGCTGTCCGGAATAATTCCGCAATCTCCGGAACAATCCAGAACAATACGACGACAACTCCCGCCAGTCCCACAAAAAACACCTGTTCCTCCCTGCCGCTCTGTTTTAAGATCTGACTGACAACCGAAACAAGAATCCCCACTGCTCCGATCTTTAATATGATGCCAATTTCCATACAGCCTCCTGACCCAGCCTCCCGACTGATTGTTCTGACCTGTTCTAACCGTCCGTTTCTTCGACTTTCTTTCCATCCACATCGTATATTTGCATTTTTCTTCCATCCGGAAAAATATAATATTGAAAAATTCTGTTTTCAAAAAACGGCGCAAAAATTGCCTTGTTTTGCAAGCTCTTCGGACTGTCTCCATGAACTGTGGCAATGATCCGAACGCCGCATCCCACAACGCGAAGCACTGCCTCGACATCTTCCCTTTGTCCCAGTTCATCCACCCCGATCACCGTGGGTGCCATGGAGCGCAAAAGCATCAGCATCCCCTCCGCCTTAGGGCAGCCGTCAAGGATATCTGTCCGCGGTCCCATGTGATTGGAGGGCTGACCTCTGTAACATGCCGCGATCTCACTGCGCTCGTCCACAATCCCCACATTTTCCATGGGAATTTCCGACAGCTGCCTTAACAGATCTCTCAACAAGGTGGTCTTTCCCCGACAGGGCGGCGCTACAATCAGAAGATTTTCCTTTGCATATTTCATGATGTTATCTGCCGCTCCCAAAATTTCCCTGCTGATTCTCACATTATAAGAAGAAATATTCCGAATCGCCCTGACTTTTCCGCCCTCTAAGGACGTCTCTCCCGTAAATCCCACACGATGTCCGCCCTTTAAGGTAACATAACCCTGACGCAGTTCCTCTTCATGAGCATACATCGAATATCCGAAAATCACCTCCGTCATCTCTCTCCACTCAGTTTCAGACAATATCCCCTCTCTTCCCAGGTTCCGTTCTTCCGACGCCATAAGAAGCCTTAATGGTTCTCCCCTTCGCGCCCTGATCTCTCTCGTATGCCCGAAGTCTTCCCTTATCAGTAATTCCCGGATTCTTTGAGGAAATATTTTCACCGCTTCTTCTGTACGTTCATCCATATCCCTCACCTCCTGTCCTCATCTGATACATAATTATGAGGACAAGAGGCATTTTATAACCGGGATTTTATAAGCGATACGAAATATTTTTCTGCGGCAAAGATTGTTTTTTCCATTATTATTCCGGACTTTCACCACAGACAGATCACAAGAAAGATTCCCCCCAAGATTCCAAGCATGCTGTTTAACCTGCACTCTCCCGGCACATTTTTCGCTCTCTCATCCAATGTAAGCTGCAATTGCTCCAGATACAGCGTAATATAATTACATTGCATCTTGCGGTCAAGGTATCCGAGATTTTCCCCGATCTCGTCCAATCTCTCCAATTCCGGCTCTTTTTTTGTAAAATAACTGCCAAGAGGGAGGATCATCTCCTCCCTCCAGATTTCATGGAATGTTTCTCCCGTCTGCTGTTCCACCTTTTCCGAAAGATTCCAAAACAATATTGCGTAAGGTTCTCTCACCCGTTTTGACAATCGAGAAAAACTCTCCGCGATCCCGCAGCCGGCGTAAGAAATCTCCCCCCGCAGCAGGATCATCACTTTTTTCAGATAAATCAATCTTCGATATTCCCTTTTTATGCGCCCGGCACGCATAATTCCCAATCCCGCGCAGCTTAAAAAAACGCACAGCGCGGCAATCATCCTGGTCGTCCACATCTGCTTTTATCCGTCGATTCCTATCGACGACCTCCTGTCCTCAATTGATACATATTTATGAGGACAAGAGATATTTTATGTGTCCCGCTTTTTGAGAAATCAGATAAAAATTATCTTTTTACAACAGGAAAGATGGTGCATGGGCATTCCTGTTTGTTAAATTTGTCCAAAAACTCGACTTATTGTCACTAAATACATCCCCAAACAAAAAATCCCCGCCGCCGATGCACCTCTTCGTGTACCGGAAGCAAGGATTTTCCGATGTCTCATTATTCTTTTTGTTCCCTGTGCCGTTTTCTCCATCTGGCGATCCGGTCAGCTCCTACAGACCGTTCTTTCATATTGTATACCGTCTTTTCATAGGGCAGATAAGAATGAACGGATGCTCTGGAAAGTTCCGTCAACGCCATAATCTCCGGCACGGTCTTTCCCTCGCCGTACAACTTTTGTACCAGTCTGGACTGTGCTACCGAATACTTTCCTGCGGTGATCAGAATCTTTCTGGTCTTTAAAATGGAGAGCCTGAAATGCTCCGCGGTCACCCGCAGGGAGGGCTGATCCTCCCTGCGATCTTCCCGATCGTCATAAGGCTCTCCGAAAAAATCAGACACCGCATCGATCTGTTCCCGCATTAGTGCTTCGGGATTAAAATCCGGCTTTAGTTTTTTTCTTGACATACATTAATATACTGTAATATCAGAGATTTCTTTATAATCTCCCTTTAACTTCTTTAACTTGGTTCCCTTTACAATATATGCTTCGTCATCTTTGTATGCATAGATCACATCTGCCGTACTGTCATAATCCATGCCATCCACTTTTAATTTTTCTTTCTTTTTACCCTTAACGCAATAATAATCATCACCTTCGGCATAATAGAACACACCATCTACTACTGCCGTAAATGTGATGTCTTCGGAATCCACATCACCGACTTCCTTCGGCTTACCGGTTCCCTTTACATAAAACATCGTATCATCATCATCCACATAATAAATGATATTGCCATACGTGCTTGCGCTTGCATCTTTCACATCACCGGCAATTTCCTTTTCCTTTGCGTTCTTGCTGAGTTTACAATAGCAAAGTTCGTCTCCGTCCGTATAATAAATTCCGGAAAGATTCTTATCCAGAGATACCGGGTTTCCGATATCATCGATCAATTCTTCTGCCTCATATTTTCCATTCAGCTTGCTGATCGTTGCCTTGTAATCATCATCCATGAGATAAACCAGCCGGTTCTTAAATGTGCTGACCGGATATACATATCCGCTGCCATTACGCTCGCTCTCTTTCAAAAGGATTCCATATACCGCATCACCGCTTACTTTCTCCGGTTCCTTGCCCTTTACGGATACATAGGTCTTTCCGCTGTGAATAAACATGATCTCTGTTCCTGTTTTATTCAATGCAACAATGCTGCTTACTTCTTTCTCGATCTTTTCAGTTTCACCCTTTAAGTTGATCATCACAAGATCGTTTGACTCAGAATAGTCATAACTATAATAATCATCGTCATCATTATCGCTATCTTCATTTCCCTTATACGCGTAAGTAATGCCGCCGTCCTCAGACATTGCGATCAAATCCTGGATATCTTTTACCTTTTCTTCCTTACCGGCTTTCTTTCCAACATAAGCTTTTCCGTCTGAAATATAAGCATAAGCCTTTCCGTTTCCGGAGATTACAAAATCTTCTACTTCATCATCGCAGATCTCTTCCAGTTTAGAGCCGTTGTAGCGGGATAATTCTCCATCCTCATTCTTAAGAAGTGCTGCCTTTCCATAGGCTGCCACCTGAAGATAGGTACAATCATCCATGATTTTCTTTAATTTGCTTCCTTTTACCAGATAAGCATCCCCGTCACTGACTACATAAATGGCGCTCTTATCGGCATTTGTTCTGATACTTGCATCACCGTCTACCGTATCGATCAATTTATTATTAACATAAATTGTAGACTTTTCCTTATCAGAATCATAAACCTTTACGACCGTATCCTCATGACCGCCAAACAGACCTCCCAAAAGCTTTACGATCAGGATCACTGCTACAATGGCAATGGCGATTCCCGCGATTCCTTTCAGTTTATCCTGTGGAAACTTTCCCTGTGCACCGTCCTGCTGTGACTGTGACTGCTGTTGCTGCTGGAACTGCTGTGGCTGCTGTTCCACTTTACTTTCCGGTTCAATCTTTGTACCGCAATTAGAACAAAATCCTGTTCCATCCGGCAATTGTGTACCGCACTTTGGACAAAACATATTTTTCTCCTCCTTAATATCCGATAAAAAATTAATTCAATTTTGCTCCGCACTTACCGCAGAACTTGCTTCCCGGTGTTACCGGCTCTCCGCAGCCCGGACAAAAAGTGGTCTGCGGCGCAGCTTCTACCGGAGACGGCTCTCTTAATTGTGTACCGCACTGAGGACAATGTGTTGCATTCTTATCCACCTCTGCCCCGCAGTTAGCGCAAAGCTGCAATCCCTTTAATTCACGCAGTTTCAGTTTATCTTCCTCGATATTTCCCAACAGAATTTTAATCTGAGAAGTATACTCCTGAAAACGGCTGTCCGCTTCTTCCTGAAAGCCCTCATAATATGCTTTACCCAGCGTTGTATACAACTGATTCAGCTGATTCTCATGCTCTTTCATCTGGGAATTGACCGTCACCTGACCGCTTAAATCCTTGGCTTTCTTTGTTGCTTCTTTACTTACATCTTGAATTTTGTCTCCAAGTTTGTTAAAAAAATCCATTTTATCCTTCCTTTCCGCACCCCTCTCTTATGAGAGTTTTGCAAACCTTATAACACACTTTTTTATTCTATAACAAGTCACTTTTCATGTCAAGTGGAGATTATCATCTCGATAATCCGTTTTGAGGGACACTTTTCCCGACAAAGTCCGCAGCCGATGCATTTTTCCTGATCAATGCGAAAAGGTCCTATCCCCACTGCTCCCACGGGACAGACACGATAGCAGGTCTTACAACCGATACAGGAACCGATGATCTTATATTTCTTTTTTATTCCCATTTTTTTCCCTTTCCTGACACCACATGTAGCAATATGCCTGTGTACGCGCCGCAAATCTCTTCGTCTTCAGCAACATTCTCACTTCTTCTGCGGTATACCAGCCGGGGCTTATTTCCTCCACGCTGGAGGTACTCTCTCTGAATGTTCCTCTGGCTTTTCCTACGATACATACGTTGATCTCATTGCTGAACCCTACCGCACTGTAGCTCTCTCCGATAAGATCCGTTACTTCGTATAATTCCAGTCCCGTTTCTTCCCACAATTCTCTGGCGGCCGCCTGACCGGCGTCTTCTCCCGGATCGATCAGTCCCGCCGGAAAATTATAGACCCAGTCTCCCACCGCCAGACGGAATTCCTTGTTTAACAGAATCTTTTCCTCCTTCTCATCGATGGCGATCACCACTACCGCATCCGGACGATCTCCGTGAAGTTTTTCATAACTATCCAGATTATGGTCTCTGCTGATCATCTCATAAACCTTTTTTTTATGATCCATCGTTTCATATGTAACATCATAACGTGTGATAAATTTTCCCTCTTCTTTTTTTTCGATTCCGATAAATTGCATTTGTATCCTCCTGTAGTTACTTTATTTATGATACGGCTCATGATTGATGATCCGGAAACTCCGGTAGATCTGTTCCAACAGGATCACTCTCATCAGCTGATGGGGAAATGTCATCGGCGAAAAACTGAGCCGCCAGTCTGCTCTCTTTGACACGCTCTCATGAAGTCCCAATGAACCGCCGATCACAAATGTAACAGCAGAATGTCCCGCCACTCCGAGCTGTTCCAGTTTTTCGGACAAAGCCACGGAATCGACCATCTCGCCATTGATCTCCAGAGTAATCACATAATCATCCTCCTGTATCACTTTTTGCAATCTCTGCGCCTCTTTGTACCGGATCTGATCCTCCAGCGCCTCGGAAGCTCCATCCGGCGTTTTTTCGTCCGCCACCTCTATGATCTCAAGTTTCACATATCTGCCAAGTCTCTTAACGTACTCCTCTACTGCTTGTGAGAAATATTTTTCCTTAATCTTTCCCACCACCGCCAATGTTATCTTCATGTTTTTCTTCCTTTTCAAAATAAACTCAAAGCAATCTTACACTATTTTCCACCTACCGTCAAGAAAAAAGGATTTCTTCTACTTGTCCCTTTTCCTGTTTTGTGATACACTGTTTGGAGATATCGGCAGAAAATGCCGGAAAGAGAGGCTGTTTATGATCGTATTAGAACACAATGACGAAGAGATGATCCTTCGCATTTTTAATTATTTAAGAGAACAAAAACTGGACTATACAGAATACCACTACAATGAGGATACCGGCTTGTATGTGATTGCCTGCCCTGACTCCGAAGTTTCCACTGTCTTAAGGGAAATTACCGATTTCGCCGAAAACGGCAGCGAACTTACCAAGGTTCAAAGTCAATATGTACTCAACTCGATCTCTAAGCTCTTAGATGATTCCAAACCGGACGAAGGCGCAAAGGTATACGTCAATATCCGAGAGCGCTATGACGATATGCGTTCCTCGGCTAACAGCTTTATGTTTGTAAGTATTTTGGGATTTGTATTTCTGGGACTGGCATTATCCGGAAAGATTCCTTTTGCGTTCGGCACCTTGTTTTATGTGATGTGCTTCATCATGTTCTCAGGCTTTTTCATCGGAGGAATCATCTCTTACAAAAAAGCAGCGCAATTAAAGGCTTTGATTCCCACCGAGGAAGCACTGGCAGACCGCATCCGTGCCTATCTGCTGGAGGAATATACACCTCTTGCCGTTTCTCCGGATGATTCCGCTTCGGAAGAAGAACTTTATTTTTCCCGTATCGAAGATATGCGTTCCGCCGTTAAGGCTCATTTTTCCGATGCAGATGATCTTTTAATTGAAGGAATGATGGAAGATGTTTTTTCCGATATTTATCCTACAGAAAATGAATAAAGAAGCTTTAAGATATACCACATACTGCTCACCGCGCAGGAGGCATTCACTGGCATCTAATGCCAGCTTGTGCAAGCCCGGCTGGCACTGATGCCCTGTTGCTACAAAAAATAAGTAACCGGATAAAATCCGATTACTTATTTTTTTACTATTTCAGCTTGAACGGCACTCCGATTAAGTTTCTGCTTCTGCTGTTGTTTCCGCCTCTGTCTGTGACACAGCCGCTATCTTCGGGATCATATACACTCCGCCTTCGTTGGTAACATCCTTAATGATCGTTTTATCATAAGAATTCACCGCATAAAGGCTTCTTTTGACCTCAACTCCCTCTCCGGTTTCCTGACTTACCGGTGTTCCGTCCCCGTTTGTTTCCGTCTCAGCCGGAGCGCGTTCTACCGCTGCCACAATGAAATATTCATCATTATCAAGGGTTACAATCTCCTCCCACTCGGCAGTCACTTTATGACCATCCTGTGTATTTCCGTCCTCATCAATCGCCAGCTGATCAGTCACAAGCTGCTGCTGAACTAAATCCTCCGCTTCGTCAAGGGTAACATTTCTCGGTACTTCCAGAGTATATGACCGGACAGCCACATCACTTTTAATTCCGTACTCATCGATCAGAATAAATTTCATAATATGAGTCCCCCTTGGAATCTCCAACGGTTTAAAATTGTCGATCTCCTCCTGGGATATTCCCGCAGGCAGATCAGTCACACTTTCATAGTATTGTGCCGATGAGGTATCGGGATCCGCCGGTTTTGCCGATCCTTCACTGATTGTATAATAGCATTTGCTTCCTTCCGGAACAATCACCTTGATCTGCGTATATTCATGATATTGACCCGAATCCGGCGTTACCTGCGGTTCTGCCGACGCAAGTACAACCTCATATTCGTAAGTTTTGATCTTACTCTCTACATTTCCCGCATTTCTTGCCACAACTTTTAACTCTGTGACTCCGTTTTCAATATTCGTATCATCTACGGTACGGAATTTCGTGATCTTCACCGGTTCCGTATATTGCGTACCATAGATGGACGGATCCGAGCCATCGGTTGTATACCAGATCGTGCAATCCTTGTCGCCGGTAAGCGTCACAGCAAATTGTCCCGTATACTGTCCCGCATCTTTATCCGCTTTCGGTGTTTTTACGATGTAGTCCTTCAGACTTTTCACAGCCGCAAGATTATCATCATCCACGGTGCGAAGAAAGTCTGTCAACTCTTTCGGCTGCTTATATTTTTTCAGATATTTTGCAATCTTTACAAAATATTCCGTTTTGCTCTCATCCAGATCAACGATTACTCGCATATTTTCTACATATTCATCATCTATTTTTTTTGATTCCTCATAAATATCATTGATCAGCTCCCGCACTTTTACGATCTGAGCATTTGCCTCTTTTTTCTTTTCTTCATTGTCACCGGCTTTCTGAACTGCCAATTCCGCTTTTCTCAAGGCGGACTGTGCATCTTTTAGAGAACTTCTGTACTTATCTCTCTTGAATTCATGATAAGCCACCCGATAATAATCGTCAAAGGTAGTGAGATGAAAATGAACATTGTTAAACAGGAAAAGACCAAAACTGATAAATCCGGCAAGCAAAACTACCACAGTCACCAGTGTAATCATGAGTTTCTTTTTATTCCCTGATTTTTGTGATTTTTGAGAATTCCGGGGACTTTTTCGCCTTTCCTCAGACCTGGAAACCTCCGTTTCCTGCTCACCGGTACGTTTTCTCGCATTCTCCAGATCTTCAAAGAATTGATCCTCATCGTACTCCCAGTTATCCTCGTCGTCTTCCTTCTCTTCTGCCTCGTCTTCTGTCTCGTCTTCCATCTGTGTCTGTCGGGATTTTCTCGTATAAATACTGTTCAATTGCATTTTATCCCGCACTTTTTTCGCTTCGGAATCCTCCTCAAAAAACGACTGATCCAATTCGATCCGAAAATCATCCACATCATCGTCATCATCATCCGAAAATTCATCCATGAGTGCTCCCACACTATTTGCAAGTTCTTCCTCTACTTCCGGATCCTGATAAGTTGCTTTCGATCGCAGATCATTTCCACACTTGGGACAAAATCTCCGATTGTCACTGCACTGTGCACCGCACTTGCTACACTTCATAATTTCCTCCTCTAATAACGATCGTTTATTATCTGACTCAGTCCGGTCGGATGCCGATCCCGTAATCTCGCCTGCTTTGCAGCCTCGAACGGT
>CADBTR010000105.1 GCA_902797675.1 uncultured Lachnospiraceae bacterium | reverse complement strand
TTTTATGGGCGGTCAGATTGAGGGCGTGACAGGCATTGCTTTTAATGTTGTTCATGCAGGTGCATTGTCTGGAGATTCTTTCGGCGGAAGTTTTGCCGGTTCCGGTGTGGGCGTGTATTATGATATGCTTACGAGAAGTACGGATTATACAATGGAAGGAGGCGTATCACAATGAAACATGCGTTCATAAAAACAATGATGTCGGTTGCGGCGTTTACTTTCCTGTTTGCAGGCTTTTCATCAGAGGCGAAAGCCGGTGAGATCACATCTGTGAATGCCGGCGTGGAAGGTGAGATACTTACGGTAAGCGGTCAGGCGGCAGAGGATGTGCTTTCTGTTGCGATCTTTGTGTATAGTGCCGATGGAAAAACATTGCTGCAGATGGAGTCGGTTGCAGTGGATGAGAAACATGCTTATTCAGATACTTTTGAGGTGAAGGGCAGCGAATATACGGTAAAGGTTGCGGACTATAACGGAGGCTCTTTCAAAACAGTAAAAGCAGAGAAGGAAGACGGAACATCGCTGTTAAAGAAGTTTAACAGAGGAAGCCTGAATATTGATGAAACCGCAGGCTTTTTAAAGGGCGTGATAGCAAAGATGACGGTAAGTGAGCTTCAGGATCGCTGTAATTATGAGATTAAGGTCATAAAGGCAAAAGATAGCACTCAGGCATCGGCAGATGATAAGTTGTGTACCGGAGATGCTGTGAAGTTTTTGGACGCCGCAGGAGAGGAAATGGATTCTTATCAGATCTGTGTCAGCGGAGATGTCAATGGTGACGGCGTTGTAAATGTTGAGGATATGGAGAGGATTCAAAAAAGTGTCCTGAAGCTCGAGCTCATACAAGGTGTATATGAACAGGCAGGGTTACTGACAACAGGCGCGGTCAAGTTATCGGTAACAGACATGGAGATCATTCAGAAAGATATTCTGGGAATCAGGAAGATATCTGAATAAAAAAATATCAGATTCACGATTTTTTTAAAAAGTTATCACATAACCATCACATTGGAGGAATATGATATGCAACGTAAGGAACAGAAGGACTTTGTAAAGTTCCGATTCCTTCCTTTAGTTTCATTAATTTTTTTCATAAAACTCCACCTTCGTCAGCCCCCCGAACGGGGGCTGATTTTTTTAATCAACAGGGCATCAGTGACAGCTGTGTTTGCACAAGCCGGCATTAGATGCCCGTTCTTATTCGATTTTAGAAGCGGGCAGTGAACTGCGGTTTACAAAGGTGTCAGACAGTCCTTCGGTATATAGGATCTCCCCGTCTTCTGTTACCAGTATCAATTCAAAAGGAGCGTCGGTTTTTGATTGCATCGTGCGGTAAAATTCGATGGCGCCTTCGATTCCCTTGATATACAGGGCAGTGGAAAGGGCATCGCACATCACGCCGCTTTCTCCGATGACAGTGACGGACACCAGACCATGCTCGGCGGGACGCCCTTCTGCCGGATCCATGATATGACAATAATTTTTGCCGTCCTCTCCGGTAAAGAACCGCTTATAATTGCCGGAAGTGATCACAGCCTGATCACGGATTGTCAGGGTACACAGATCGGTATCTGGATCAAAGGGATTTGTAACAGCGATGGTCCATAAAGAACCGTCCGGTTTTGTTCCCAAAGTCTGTACATTGCCGCCGAGATTGATAATGGCGGAAGAAACATGATTTTCTTTTAATATGTTTATGACCTTATCGCCGGTATATCCTTTGGCAACGGATCCCAGATCGATTTCCTGGGAGGCGCCGATCGTCACCTGTGGATCGGATTCCTGCGTATCATTTACCTGAATTTGACGGTAGTCAACATGCTCCAATATGCTTTTTAGCGTTTCTGAATCCGGAATCCGGTAGTTTCCGGTGGTAAATCCCCATTCCTTTAAAATCGGATAGATGGACAGATCAAGAGCACCCTCTGTAAGTCCGGAATATTTCAAACCGGTAGAGATAAGGCTTGCGGTATCAGGAGCGACTGTAACGGGAACTCCGGCCGACTGATTGATTTTTGAAATATCGCTATTTTCCAGCGTTACGGAAAACAGACTTTCTAAACGGTAAATCTCCTTTGAGGCGAGAGTCAGCGCAGATTTGGCGTTTTCTCCATAGGCGGCAAGATTCATATAAGTATCCATGGCAAATACATCGCAAGAATTTTTTTCCACGGCTGACAGCGCAGTGTCGGATTGCTTATGGGATTGACAGCCGGTGATCAGCAAGGTGAGAAACATAAGCAGTATTGTAAGGAATCGTCGTTTCATAGGATTACCTTCTTGCCTGATTTAAAGCATCATTCACAGCTTTGATGATCCCTGTAGCTGTTCGGGTAGCACCGCAGCAGGCATCTGCACCGCTTGTATCGCTTGCCCCCAGAATGTCTCCGAGTACGGCGCCCTCAGCGATGGCGATATATTCAACATCTTCGCTGGAATCATAAGAAACGGCAATGCTTGTGATCACATCATCCGTGATCGTAATCGTTGCATAGACATTTCCCTTTTCATCTTTTCCTTCATCATCGGCAGGAGAGACTCCGGTTCCCTTATAGGTTCCGTTGTTGAATACATGAGTATCTGTTGTTACTGTGACAGCCTGTGTGGCCTCTGTAGCAATCACGGTCTGTGTAGGGGCAGAGACAGGATTATTTACAACCTGTTGTGTCTGGATTTCTTCCGATATTGCAGCTTCCGGTTCGCTTATGGCAACCCGGGTAGGGGACTCTGCGATTACCGCATCTGTAATGACCGCCTCAGTTTCCACAATCGTTTCCTGAATATCGCCGGTTATCGTTTCAGAAGTCATATCCGACCCGGCAGTGGTCGTTTCAATTGCTGAGATGGTAGTCCCGGCTTCTCTTGTAGTTTCGCCGGATAAAGACGTTGCAGATGTCTCGTCGGATTTTTCTGATGTCTTTGTTGTTTCAAGAGTCAGAACGGTATGGACTCTTGTTTCCTGCGCAGTAGTTTCCGGCTTTGGAGTATTTCCGTAGGAACCTGATGCGATAAAGACCATCAGAAGAAGGAAGATCGCTGCGCTTGCAAGATTCATGCGCAAAGCAGGTGCCTTTTTTTTCTGCAGGAGAGCCTTGCGGATCCGCATGATTCCGTAACCGATAAATACCAGGCTGTATGCGATCAGGCTAAAATATTTCTCCCGGTTTCCGGCTTGTGCCTGCGGCAGGTATAATACCAGCACGTGAATATAGATCAAACCGTAAAAAAGATAAGCCGTCCGCTGGATTTTCTTCCAAAGTTTCGCATTCATTTTTTTGCGAACAGATTTGAAAGAAAGGATTGTCAACGGGGTCATGATCGCAAGCAGCGCAATACAGATGATAGAGGTGAGTATAAATTCCGTTGCAGGGGAAATGTGGTATTTGCTCAGGGACAGAAAACGATTCAGGTAGCTGATCCCGTAGGTCACTGCGTGGGATAATGTGATGATCGCCGCAGTGATGGAAAGTTCGCCCCGGATCGGGATTAAAGTTGAGACAATCTTTTTTCCTAAAGTGCTGTCAGTGGTAAATGCTCCGGCCCACATAACAATACACCACAGCGCGCCGGCAAATGCACCCTTGTAGAAGATTGCCAGAAGATAGTCGGAAATAAAGGGGTTAGAGATCGTCAGATCGCTTTGTTTGATTAAAATAACGGCTGTGGTAATGATGGCCGAACAACTGTAGATGGCAGCAGGGTGTTTTTTTATCACATTTTTGCCGGAACATACAGCGATCAGAGAGATTGTCAAAGCAATGAAAAATAGCATAAAAAACTCCTTTGAAAAAATAGCGATGAGGGGCGAAAAATATTTGCCCCTCATCGCGCTGTGATTATGTGTTGTTTCTAAAATAAGTGTTTATTGTTCTGCTTTTTTTAATGTAAAGGCAGACGCTGCGGCAAGCGCGATCAGCGAGAGAGGGAGGATCGCGCGATGGTCTCCGGTCTTAGGGGCTGTCTGAGCAGCAGAGGCTGTCTTTGTCGTATCTTTTGCGGCACTTGTCTTATTTGATGTTGCAGATGCAGTTTTATCTGTCGTTGTATTGTCTGTTGTTTTATCTGTTGCGACTGCCGAATCTGTTGCGGAAGAGGAATCGGCGGACTGACCGGAATCGGCTTTTGTGGTATCTGTTGCCCCATCTGTAGTTCCGTCCGTTGTCTCATCGGATATCGGAAGTGTCAGCTCATAAGGAGTGTTGTACCCGTTAGACTGAACAATAATGGTGTAGTTGCCGCTTCCGTCGAATACATTGCCGTTACTTCCCTCAGCGGAAAAATCAATGGTACCGTCTTTTTGAATGATCGTTACGCCGCGACGACCTGTATTGTAAGCAGTTCCGTTTACGGTTACGGAAGAAATACTGCCAATAAAGTTTGCAGCATATTCATCAGAGAAACCTTCGGCGGCGACTAATTTTCCATCGGCGTATGTTACCGGGATTTCACTGGTGGAAAGCACAAATGAGGTCTGGAAAGGAGCATAAGCATTGTTCGCATCGCTGATCGTAAGTGTGTAGCTGCCCGGGAAAGCATCTTCATAAGTGACAGTACCGTTTTCTACGCTGAAACCGTCGGCAACAGAGGCAGATACCTCATAATCAGAAGGGAAACCTTCCAGAGTGTAGGAGGTAGTTCCGGTGCCTGAAGCGGAATTTTCAACGGTCACACTTGCGTTGATCTTTTTCAGCAGCTTGACCGGAGAAGAAGCGTTCAGATCTACATATCCGTCCAGCGTGATATAACGGATTCCGACAACGGTCTGTCCGTTGGATTTCACATAGTCTTCATAGCTTAAGGTATTGCCGTGAGCTTCGGTGGTCTTAATGCCGACGGACCATGAGATCTCGCCTCTGCGCCAGATATTTTCAAGATGGCGCAGGGCATAGGAATCACCCTCTGCTGTATTCACGATCACACCGTAGAGATCGCAATTTTGCGGGCAATCCGGTACACTTAGCTGATAATCGCCGTATCGCGACAAGGTGTTTAATGTGATTTCACCGGAGAGCGTTGTGGAACCGTTCGTGTCATTCAGAGCAGAAACGGTAATCGAACTTCCATCTACGGTTACTGTCTTGTAGGCTGTCGGAGTTGTCGCCACAGCTTCAAAACCATAATTCTCTGTAAGGAAATCTACATCCCTTGAGGAGACAGCTACCGGATAGTTCACTCCGAGGATCTTGCCGTTTCCGTCGTTGTAGGTGCCTGCCACAAGACCGCCGCTTTTCCATTCGCCACTCTCGTCCACAGAACCTTTTGTGTTCATAGCCCATTTGCTTGTGGTAGCGGAAGAGACTGCGTCTACTTCATAGGCATTTCCGATTTCTGCAGCGTAGAAGTCCGCGTAAGGAATGTTCATGGTGCCGTAGACAACATCTGTCGTGTCGGCCTGAACAGAGAGCGGAAATGAGCTGACTGTGGTCACTGCGCTGAGAACAGCAGCTGTAAATAAATGTAATTTTCTCATGAATAGTTCTCCTTTTTTATTGATTTAAAAGTTAGACAATACTAACAGAGCGGATTATATCATGTGACGAATACACTTGTCAAGGAAAGTTAAATATATCTAACTGAAAAAAAAACGCAACAGACACGCCGGTTGACAGTGGTTATCAGGTATGTTATAATTCAGCTGATATGAAAAGAAAGGTTTGTGACAGCATGGAAGTGAAAAAATTCGGAAAAAGAGATTTGCTTTTTATCGGGGTGGTTTTGTCGATTGCAGCTGTGTTTTCTGTTTTTCCATTTTTCTTCCAAAAGGAGGAGGGCGATACGGCAGTGATCAGGGTAAATGGCGAAGTGACGCAGGTTGTGCCGTTAGATGAGGATCGCAGTATTACGGTAAAAAATGATTACGGCACGAATGTAATTGAGATCAGGGGAGGGACAGTGCGGATCTCAGAGGCGGACTGCCCGGATAAGATCTGTGCAGATCACGCGTCGATTTCAAAGAACGGAGAAAGTATCGTTTGTCTTCCGCATAAGTTAATTGTGGAGATTTGTAAAGACGGTTCTTTGGCAGAGGAAGATCAGGAAGTCGATGCGGTAGCAGAATAGTGAGGGTGATATGAAGGAAAAAACCAAAAGGATCGCACTGGCGGGAATGCTTACGGCGTTGGCGATGATATTCAGTTACATAGAGGCGGTAATCCCGTTTTCCGTGGGGATTGCCGGAGTAAAATTGGGACTTGCGAATCTTGTCGTTTTATCCGGATTATATGTATTGCCGGCAAGAGATGTATTTACGGTCAGCATCACAAGGATTTTGCTGTCTTCCCTGTTGTTCGGCAATCTGATGGCGCTGGCGTACAGTCTTGCGGGCGGTGTGGTAAGTTTTTTTGTGATGTTTTTCTTGGTAAAGCATCAAGTTTTATCGCCGGTCGGTGTGAGTACGGCGGGGGGAATTGCCCATAATACCGCGCAGATCCTTGTGGCGTATGCGGTATTGCAAAGCGCCGGAATTTTCTTTTATCTTCCGGTGCTGCTGATATCGGGAATTCTTGCCGGAATCGTGGTCGGCGCAGTCAGCAGACGGTTGATCCCGGTATGGAAAAATATTTTAAAAGGGAGGTAATGGGTGTGAAAGAGAGAATATTGGCGTATCACAAAAAAGTGGATGAGATTCTTGAGGAAAACAGGCAGGACACGGACTGGAGAGACGTATTGCAGGAACATAAGACCCAGGTGGCATATTTTCAGCATGAGCGCATCGCGCATCTGCTGGTGCTGGTTTTGTTTGCATTGATGTTTCTGATTTCCATCGGAATTGCCCTGGTTGCGGATTATCTGCCGATGCTTGCGGTCAGCTTCGTGGTGATGATCCTTCTGGTTCCGTACATTTCCCATTATTATCTGCTGGAAAATGAAGTGCAATATATGTATAAGCAGTATGATAAGATTCTGGAACATATCAGGCAGCAGAAGTGATTTTGCAGGAGGGGAAAGATATGGAAGACATGGAAGCAAAATTTAGACAGGAAGCGATGACAGAGGAAAATCCGAGATGGGAAAAAGGGATTGAGCGGAAAGAGAGGCTTTATCACAGGCAAAATGATATCCGGTCGGAATTTGCAAGGGATTATACGAGAATTTTGCATTGCCTTTCTTATCGTAGATTAAAGCATAAGACCCAGGTATTTTTTAATGTACATAATGATCATATTTGTACCCGCATGGAGCATGTGCTTCATGTGGAATCGGTGAGCGGAACCATCGGAAAGGCGCTGGGGTTGAATACGGATCTGATACGCGCCATTGCCATGGGACACGATTTGGGGCACGCGCCTTTCGGACATTCCGGAGAGCAGATCATTTCAAAACTATGTGAAGAATATCTGGAGGAAAAATTCTGGCATGAAAAAAACGGCGTTTATGTCGTGGATAAATTGGATCTTTTAGACAGCCCCCAGGATCGTTATAAGAATTTAAATCTGACTTATGCAGTGAGAGACGGGATCATTTCCCATTGCGGAGAGGTGGATGAAAATGGTCTGAAACCAAGAGAAGAGGCGCTGGATCTTTGTGAGATCAAACGGGCAGGTCAGTATAATGCCTATACATGGGAGGGGTGCGTTGTCAAACTGGCGGATAAGATCGCCTATCTCGGCAGGGATATAGAAGATGCCATTAAGCTTCATGTTTTAAGCAAGAAAGATTTGAATCCGCTGCTTCGGGCGGCGAAGTCCTATGGTCATGAGACGTTAAACACTTCGGTGATCATGCATGAATTTGTGACAGATCTGATTATGCACAGTTCGCCGGAGAACGGGATCGGATTTTCAACGGATAAAGTGGAATTTATGCAGGAAATCAAGAATTTTAATTATGAACATATCTATAAAAATAAAAAATTATCGGCATTTGTAAAATATAGTGAACTGGTGCTTCAGACGATTTTTGAATATTTGATGGAATATTATGATGATAAAAAAACGTTGGATAGTTTGAGCAGACACAGCGCAGACAATCAGGTATTGCTTGATTTTCATAATTGGGTGATAAAATTTGTGGATCCGGATTGTGTTCCGACGGAAGCATATTATTTGCAGGCGCGGTATGATAATGAAAAAATCTACGGCAGGATGGAAGAGAAAAGTACCTATGTGCGGGCGGTGATTGATTTTATCTCCGGAATGACCGATGCATATGCGATCCAGTGCTTTGAAAATATCATCACATTTTAAGAACAGAGGGATAAGGAGCCGGAATGATAAAGAAAACGCGGGCAAAAAAGATTATAGAACGGTTAAAGGAGGCATATCCGGATACGGTTTGTACTCTCGATTATGATGATGCGTGGAAATTGCTGGTCAGTGTCCGGCTGGCGGCGCAGTGCACCGATGCGAGAGTGAATGTGGTGGTAAAGGAATTGTATCGGGTGTATCCGGATCTGTACAGCCTTGCAGGCGCAGAGGCGGAGGAAATCGAAAAAATCGTGCGTCCCTGCGGTCTTGGAAACAGCAAGGCGAGAGATATCAAAAAGTGCATGGAGATGCTGCGGGATCAATATGGGGGGAAGGTACCGGAGAATTTCGATGAATTATTAAAACTTCCGGGCGTGGGAAGAAAAAGCGCGAATCTGATCATGGGGGATGTATTCGGAAAACCTGCCATTGTTACAGATACTCATTGTATTCGGCTGGTAAACAGGATGGGACTGGTGGACGGAATAAAAGAGCCGAAGAAAGTTGAGATGGAATTGTGGAAGATCATTCCGCCGGAGGAGAGCAATGATTTTTGTCATCGCCTGGTCGATCACGGGCGGGCGGTCTGTACGGCGAGAACAGCACCCCATTGTGAGCAGTGCTGCATTGCCGATGTCTGTCTGAAAAGAATATAAAAAATAACAAAAGCCTCTTGCGCTGTTTTATAAACAACGCGGAGGCTTTTTATGCGCCCGGCGCGGCGAGCAGGGCGCGATAAATCTTCCCTGCCCGATTAAATTCTCAATCCTTTACTTCGCGATAACGCTTTTCAAATTTGTCACCGCCGCAGCAGTGGCGCTCTCCGCTCGCTTCATAGATGATATAATCCCCTTCGCGGATAAAGATCATGCCGCGTCGGTTTTTGATAAAGGGGCAGACTAACTGTCCGTTTTCATTTTCTATTTTAATAAGTTTTTCGGTGGAAACCCAGCCATGAGTAAGAACATGTGTCCAGAGGTCAAACCCGTCTTCCATGCCTTTTCCCGGTTCATACTTTTCGGCTTCCACATCGAGAGAAATACGTTGATATTTTTTTCCCATAAAGAATCCCTTCTTTCCTGTAATTATTAGTTGTTATTGAATGTCACACAGCCACTTTTCACGACATTGCAAAGGTGGCTGTAGAATAGTCATATTTATTTAATTAGTAATTATTCAGCAGCATGAATTCGAGTCTGGGGTTCTGAATAATTACTTTAATTATATAAAAATTCAACAGAAAAAACAAGGGGGGAAAAATACTTTTTTGTTGTCAGGGAACAAAGCCTGTAGTATAATGAGCCAGATACCGTTCGAGGCTGCGAAGCAGGCGAAGTTACGGGATCGGCATCCGAACGGAGTTAGTCAGAGAATAAACGATCGTTATTAGAGGAGAAACATAATATCAAGGGGAAAGTTGAGAAAAGAGATGTTAGAGGAGTTTGATTTAAGTCAGACGGTTGAGCCGCTACTTTCATGGTATCCGGATCATGCAAGAACGCTTCCCTGGAGAAGTGATCCAACCCCGTATCATGTCTGGGTTTCCGAAATTATGCTTCAGCAGACCAGAGTGGAAGCGGTAAAGCCGTATTACGCAAGGTTTATGGAGGCATTGCCGGATGTGAAGGCGCTGGCGGAATGTGAGGAGGAGAAGTTATTAAAACTCTGGGAGGGACTCGGTTATTATAATCGCGTCCGCAATATGCAGGAAGCGGCAAAGACGGTGGTGGCGGAATACGGCGGAAGTCTTCCGGCTGATTATGAGAAATTAAGGGCATTAAAGGGCATCGGCAATTATACGGCCGGCGCCATAAGTTCCATCGCCTACGGGCTTCCCTATGCAGCGGTGGACGGAAATGTGCTGCGGGTGATCACCAGGGTGTCCGGTGATACGGGAGATATTATGAAGGCTTCGGTCCGGGGAAAGATCGAAGACAGATTAAATGAGATCATGCCAAAGCAGGCGGGGATGTTTAATCAGGCGTTAATGGAACTGGGGGCGACGGTTTGCGTGCCCAACGGAGAACCGCAATGCGGCAGATGCCCGTGGGAGTTATTTTGTGTTGCAAGGAAGGAAGAATTGACGGAGCAAATTCCGGTAAAGAGTAAGGCAAAGCCGCGAAAAATAGAGAAACGGACGGTATTTGTCATCAGAGAGCAGAATCATGTGGTGCTGCATAAACGCCCGAACAGAGGATTACTTGCGGGACTTTATGAATTTCCGAATGTGGCGGGCATGTTGAATGAGGAGGAAGCATTGGCGTGGATCAAGGAACAAAAGCTTCTTCCGTTACATATCGAAAAATTGGAGGAGGCAAAACATATTTTTTCGCATGTGGAGTGGCATATGACCGGATATGCGGTCCGCATTGACGAACTGGCAAAAGATCGCAGCGGAATGCTTTATGTGGGATTGGATGAGGTAAAAAAAGCATATCCCATTCCAACGGCTTTTTCGGCTTATGTGAAATATATTGATTTCTGAGCGGGAAAATGATATACTCGTTAGCAGGAATCATTGCCGGCGTGTTTGATTACGGCATAAATGGATTTTAACAGATCCGATGTAGGATGTTTGCAAGGAGGGTTTTTACTATGAGTAACAAGTGGGAAGTGTGGACGACAAAGCGAAAGGCGGATATGGGCGATCTTTTCGGAGTTTTTTTCGAGGATATCAATCATGCGGCAGACGGCGGTCTTTACGCAGAATTGATTCAAAACCGGTCTTTTGAATATTCGGAAATTGACAATAAGGAATACAACAGCCTGACCGGATGGGAAAAGGTATCCGGCAACGGTGTGATCTCTTTGGAGATCGAGGATGATGAGGCGGTCAGCTGGGAGAATCCTCATTATCTTGTGATGGAAGTGAAGAAGCCGGGTAAGGAGATCGGAATCAAGAATCTGGGCTTCGGCGGAGGAATCCCGATCGAGGAGGGCGCGTCCTATCGTTTTTCCTGCTATGCGAAGCGTTCGGAGGATTATGACCGGTGTATCTGGGTGTCCTTAAGGAATAAAAAAGGTGAGGTTTATGAGAAACAGTCTGTTCGTTTGAATCGGAACTGGACAAAATATGAATTTTATTTTATGCCGGAAGTTACCGATCATGAGGCAGAGCTTTATATTACGGTAGAGGGCGAGGGAAAGGTATATCTGGATTTTGTATCTATGTTCCCGACAGATACATTCAATAACAGAAAGAATGGTTTGAGAAAAGATATCGCGAAACTGATCGCGGACATGCATCCGAAATTCATGCGTTTTCCGGGGGGCTGCCTTGTGCATGACGGCTCTTTGAACAGGGACGACAGAGATGCGCTGTATTTCTGGAAAAATACCATCGGAAAGCTGGAGGATCGGGCTTCCAGAAGAAGTAACTGGGGCTATAATCAGACATTGGGTCTTGGTTATTATGAATATTTCTGCTTCTGCGAGGATATCGGAGCAAAGCCGATTCCGGTATTGCCGGGCGGCTGCAATCCGCACAGACAGCAATTTGTGCAGATCACGGCGCTTCAGGAGTGGATCGATGATGCTCTGGATCTGATTGAATTCGCCACGGGAAGCAAGGATTCCAGATGGGGAAGAATCAGAGCCGGAATGGGACATATGGCTCCATTTGATCTGGAATATATTGCCATCGGAAATGAGGAAGTGGGTCCGGAATTTTTCGAGAGATATGCATATTTCCAAAAAGCAATTAAGGAAAAATATCCGGATATCAAGGTGATCAACAGCGCAGGTCCTTTTGCCGCAGGCGGTGAATATGAGAGAGGCTGGAAATCCGCAAGGGAAAATCAGTCGGATCTTATTGATGAACATTATTATATGACGCCGGAATGGTTTATTGCCAATGTACATCGCTATGATAATTTTAAACCGGAGGAGTCCAAGGTATTTCTGGGAGAATACGCTACATGGGGAAATACCTGGTATAACGCCCTGGTTGAGGCAGCATACATGACGGGACTGGAGCGCAATGCGGATAAGGTAGCCCTTGCCTGCTATGCGCCGATGCTCTGCCATAAGGATTATGTGAACTGGAAACCGGATATGATCTGGTTCGATAATCATCGAGCCTTTGGTTCGGCGAATTATTATGTACAGAAGATGTTCATGAATTATCATGGAGACAGTCTGCTGGAAGATACTTTTGTCACCGATGAACAAAGTGTCGATCTGATGCCGGAGAAAGACAGGCTTTCGGGAAAAATCGAACTGGTTTACCGGGAGGCTGACGCGGAATATAAGGATATCGTAATCATCAATGAGGAAACAGGGGAGGAACTGCATCCTGCCAATGTGACACTGACTGAGGAGCATAAAAGCGAAGTTCTTGCGGATATGGATTCCGGAAAATATACGATCCGTATGAAAGCCAAGGAATTATCCGGTTTCAAGGGATTCTTTATGGAATTTAATAAGCAGGATGAGAAGAATAAGATGTTCTGGGAGATCGGCGCATGGCAGAATCTGGATACGGCTGTGACGGAAGTGATCAACGAAAGATCGGCAGTATTGTCCCAGTTTAATTTCTCCGTGGAAAAAGACAGAGAATATGAACTGGAATTAAAGGTGGACGGCAGAAAGATTAAGGCGTATATTGACGGTCAGCTGTATCAGGATGTATTTTTGAAACCGGTGATTCGGGAGCCTTTGTATACATCAGCTTCCCTGCGGAATGACGGAAGCGTGATCTTAAAGATCGTAAATCTTTCCGATGAATTGAAAGAACTTGATGTACATCTCCACGGTATGGGCGGAAAGCAGAACGTGGGCAGGATGATCCGTATGTGCGGCTATGATCTGAATGCGGAGAATACCTTTGAGGAGCCGGAGAAAGTGACGCCGTTCGTAACGGGAATCGTATCGGAAGCCGGAGATATTCTGATGGAAGTACCGGCACATTCCGTGAGTGTGGTAGTGATCAATAAAGAAGAAAGCTATACGGTTCCGGCATAAATAAATATAAGGGCAGGGGAAAGTTCCTCTGCCCTTTGTGTTACAAGTGATATTTTTTCATCCAGTAATTAACCTGCAGAATATAGGCGAGCATCTGGGGGCCTGCCATTAATTGTCCGTACCATGGTCTGCCGTAGTCGGACGGCGTATTCATAAATGCGATGGTCTTATTTTTATCCAAAATTTTGTGGATCGGCTCATTGGGACTTCCGAGAATATCCGCAAGTCTTGATTTTAATAGAAATTCGTAGGCGGGGTCGTAGGTCTTTGGATAGGGGCTCTTTTTTCTGTTTAAGACCTCATCCGGAAGAAGATTTTTCCCGGCGGCAAGAAGCAGACTCTTTCTCTTCCCGCCGACACATTTCATTTCCCAGGGAATATTATATACATATTCCAGGATTCTGTGGTCGGCAAAAGGAACCCGCGCTTCCAGACCGGAATACATGCTGGTGCGATCCATGCGGTTCAATAATGTCATCATAAACCATTGAATATTCAACCACGCGATTTTCCGGCGGTTTTTGGAATCTTCCGATTCACCCGGAAGAACCGGGGTGGCTGCGGCAGATGTCTGATATGCATTTTCCACATATCCGGAAATATCACATGCGGATAAAAATTCATCTTTCAGCAGACAGGTTCTTGCCGATAAGTCAAAGCTCCACGGGAATCCTTTCTGTTCGTAGAGCTCTTTTTTATGAAACCACGGATAACCGCCGAAGATCTCATCGGCACATTCTCCGGTGATGGCGACTTTGTGGTGCTTTGCCACTTCGCTGCAAAAATACAGCATGGAAGACTCGACGTCAGCCATGCAGGGCAGATCTCTGGCGTCTACGGCTTTATACAGATAATCAGCCTGCTGTTCGTTGTTGCATTCAAGAAAGGTATGATGACTGTGGATATGCTTCGCCATCAGCGCGGCAAAGGGTCGATCCTCGGAACTTTGAAAATCATTCGCTTTAAAATTCTTATCATTTCCCACAAAATCAAAAGAATAAGTATCCAGTGTTTTTCCTTTTCTTGCAAGCTCCTTTGCGCAGACGGCCGATACGAGAGAAGAATCAAGCCCGCCGGAGAGGAAGGTGCAGATGGGAATATCCGAGATCATCTGCCTGCGGATGCTGTCATGCAATAAAGCTGTTACCTTCTGTTCCGTCTGCTGCAAGGATTCCCGATGCTCCGTTGCCTGTAGTTTCCAATAAGGTTCCACATGCATTGTATCACCGGAGGCAGTCAGACAGTGTCCTGGGAGAAGTTCGTAAACTCCTTCAAAAACACCGCATCCGGGGGTGTGGGCAGGACCGGTGCCGAAGATTTCCGCCCAGCCGTCGGCATTGATTTTGGGAGTAAAACCATAGGCAAACAATGCTTTCTGCTCGGAGCCAAAGAGCAGTACGCCCTCGTGCATGCAGTAAAAAAGCGGCTTGACACCGAGACGGTCGCGAACCAGAAGCAGGAGATCTTTTTTCTGGTCGTAGATGGCAAAGGCGTAGATTCCGTTTAATTTTTGAAAAAAAGAGGTTCCCTCGGCAAGATAACCGTTTAAGATCACTTCGGTATCGCTTGATGTTATAAAAGGGACGGAATATCGGGAAAGGTAGCTTCGCAATTCTTTTGTATTATAGATTTCTCCATTGTAGCAGATGACGGCGGAATTGAACCCCACCCTGTTTTTCATGGGCTGTTTTCCGCCTTTTTTGTCAATAATGGAGAGTCGGGTGTGGGCGAGACCCGCATGAGCGCAAAGAAAGACATCATTCTCATCCGGACCCCGATGCAGCAGGCTGTTTTTCATCTCGTTCAATCTGGAAAGAAAGAGCTCACCGTACGTAAAATCTGCCCGGTTTTGATAAAATCCTGCAATTCCACACATGAAATTCACCTTCTTTCTTTGGAAACCGGAAGCGCTTCATGGCTTTGGATCACCGGCTGGATTTGTTTGGATTTTAAAGCATATCGGATGGTATCTTCCAGAAGATCGACATGAGCGATCATGGAGTTTGGCTTTGTCTTGTAATTATCCTGCCCGAAAGGTACAAAATAAATGTTTTTTGTATTTAACAGAATTCCGATGTTTTTCAGATTCATGCCCAGCGCGTCATTGGTGGAGAGTGAGATCACTAACGGCTTATTGTTGCGCAGATGTGATTTTGCCGCCATTAAAACAGGGGTATCGGAGATTCCGTTTGCAAGTTTTGATAAGGTATTGCCGGTACAGGGCGCGATCACCAGAATATCAAGCATGGATTTGGGACCGATTGGCTCCGCGTCGGGAATGGTGGCGATTGGTTTTTTGCCGGTCAGTTCTTCAATGGTGTTTATAAATTCCTCGTGGGTTCCGAAACGGCTGTCGGTGGAAATGGCATTGAAGGAGAAGATCGGGATCAGATCAGCTCCGGTTTCGGACAGCGCCTTTATTGCCGCAAAGGCTTTTTTGTAAGTGCAATAGGAACCAGTCATTGCAATTCCGATGGTTTTGTCTTTCAGATCATGTTCCATTAAGATCAATCCTTTCTGAGATAATTTCGGGCTGACAGGTAGTCAGCCATGTACAGACCGGCGGCTTTCGGCGCAGTGCGGCCGGGAATAGAGGGAACGGTGGTCACATGGATTCCCAGTCCGGCAGTAAGATCCCCGTCGAAGCCGCCGGGAGCGGAGGCAATATCAAAGCAGGCGCAGGATTCGGGAAGAAGTCGCAGAAAGGTTCCTTTAAAGATTGGCGCGGGAACGGTATTGATCAAAAGATCAAAGGACGGCGATGGAGTGATTTCCGCGGCATGTTTTAAATCGTAATATAAAAAGCCTTTTGAAAGACCGAAAGAAATCTGCTCGGGGGAGGAATCGTAGAAATAAATTTCCGCCCCGAGTTTTTGGAGCTTATCTGCAATTTTCCTGCCGCAGCGCCCGAGACCGGTAAGGAGGATTTTTGCTCCGTCGATACTGCCGGGAGTGCCTTCGATCAGGTATCTTAACAGTCCTTCCGCCGTCAGACCTGCATTGTATTCCGCAAATCCCTCGTCTTTTAGAAAATCGATACACCTCTTATTATGTTTTTTTAATAATTCGGAAAGTTCGCATGGAATGGCGCCGCCGGATAAATCTGCGGGATATTCATTGAGCAGCGAATAAAAATCTTTTATGGAAAGCTCTGTTCCGTTTAGGTGAATCCGGTCTTTGGTAAAGGGAACAGGACACAGCAGAAAATCGGTTTTTTGCAGCATCAGGGCGGGAGATGCGCAGTCAGAGATTCTCCCGGCGACAGAACGAAGGAAACTGCCCTTTGGCGGATCACAAGATTGACCGCTAAGGTGATATAAGGATATTTCCCCGGATGAGGCAAGCAGTTTTTCGCCGGCGTACCACAGACGCGGGTCAGTTCCGATAATGGAAATCGTATAAGACATAGCGATTGAAAACCTCGCAAAGAAACGTTTACTTTACTATATGGAAAAAGGAGAAAAGAGTGAATGAAAACCTTGACATCAATGGAAGTCTGATTTATACTTAGAATGAATTAGCTATCTAATTCATAAAGAGAACTCATAATAAAGGAGCCAGATACCGTTAGCACCTGTACTTTAGGTGGTTACGGGATCGGCATCCGACCGGACTTGTACAGATAATTAAGCAGATTGCCAAAATCTCTGATTTTGTGCAAGTCGCTTATGCAGTAGCTAAACTATCGTTATTAGAGGAGAAGTTT
>CADBTR010000104.1 GCA_902797675.1 uncultured Lachnospiraceae bacterium | reverse complement strand
ATGGCTTTAGCCCTGCGACCTACGTAAGTTTCCTTTCTTTACTCACCACCTATAGAGGTGGGAGATTGAATCGGAGTGCCGTTCAATTTTCCAATAGCTTCTCCCTCTGACGCTGCCTTGCAAGCATTATGCCTTTCTTAACAAAATCTTTGCCGTAGATTTCCTTCACCTGATAAGCATAGCGTTTTTGGGGATTGATAAATTTTTCCTCTTCAAAATCCAGAATTTTCAGGACGTTCCCCGGAAAGTCCTGAAAAAAACTTTTCATAGCATCTATGATATCTCTTGCGGCATTTGTGACGGAACAGCTTACCCCGTCAGAAATAATGATAGCTGCTCTGTTAAAGTCATAATGCGCCGCACTTTTAAAATTGGCAGCGGCATTGATCTGATCGTTTCTATCAATCTTTATATCGGGCAACGATGCAAGCCATACAATCAACAGCTGTGCAAACGCCACATCTTTTACCTCCAGACCGGAAGACACAAGCGGATTAAGATCAACCATCCTCAGTTCGATATGATTGATGCCGTTTTCAATCAAATTCTCCAATGTATTGTTTCCTCTCGGCTTTAACCGAACGGGATAATACAACTCACCCGGGGTGGCGATTGTTCCATCCTCCACATAGCCTTTTATGCTCCTTGCGTAGGCTTCCACGCTGCTGTAATCCAGCACGGGTGTAAAGAAATTCCAATAACCGAGTTCACTGCATCTGACGGAGGCAAGCCCCTGAAAAACATCCCTCCCCGCCATGCCAACCTCGACAAACGAGCTGTCCAGCACCGGGCTTGCCGCAGTAACAGCCGTCAGCAACCAGCCATATTTCAAAAGCTTTGCCCCAAGATCAAGGTAGACATGATTTTTGTACAATCTAAAATCCTCGACATCGCTTACTTTAAATCCGGCTTTTAACAGTTCCTCAGCAAACGAAAAATTAACATGGATCCCGCAGAATGTCATTTTATATTTACCGTATTTTTCGGAAAGATATTCTCTATAAGCGGTCTTGCCCTTTTGTTCACCGTCAAAGCTTGCGATAGAAATATCTCTGTCGCTTCTGATATATGGCGGATTTGAAAACTGCCACAAAAACTCAGGGAGATTCATCGAAGCAAGCTGCCTTTGTATTCTGGCATCAAGTCCTTCCAAAAGGCTGATTGCTTCCTGTGCCGAACCTGCCACAGGAGTGTTTATCTCTGTTTGATTTTCACAAAAGTCGCGGATAATGAACTCATCATCGGGAAACGGGTGCGGTGTGCACGCCATAAACCCCTGCTCTGTAATGCGCAGATTTTCACGCTCAATACCAAATTCTCCATTCAAAAGTAAGTGTTTTACATCTCTATTTTCTATATCAAACATATCTGCACCTCTATTCAGTAAATGGTTTATTATTCCTATATGTATACTATGTTATAGAGCATACCACAACTTTTTCTTTATGTCAACAAAAGCTTTCCATCTGCTCTCCTATTGACAGACATGAAAATGTTTGGTACACTTATAGCATAGTGTCCAAATAGGTATAATAGGCAATAAAAGCAGTCGAAATGTAACAATATTAATATAAAGAATAACAATAAAAACAGAGACTTCAAACGGAGGTAACTGCAAATGTGTGAATTACTCGGTATAAACAGCGCTTCAAAAGTATATGCAAATGATCTGCTAACGGAATTCTATTCCCACAGCAAATTTCACCCCAACGGCTGGGGACTGGCTGTGTTTCACGGTGATATGGCGCAGATCGAAAAACAACCCATAAGTGCCAAAGAGAGCATATATTTGAAACAGCGGCTACGGCACAAAATTATGGAAAAGGTGCTGATAGCTCATATACGGCTTGCAACTATGGGAAGTGTGGATTATGAAAACTGCCACCCCTTTGTCCGTCAGGATACATGTGGCAGACGCTGGACACTAGCCCACAACGGAACACTCTTTCACGGCGATCTTGTCAACAAATATTTTTATACGCAGGAAGGAACGACCGACAGTGAGAGAATTCTGTTTTACATCATAGATAAGATAAACCGGGATCAGACGGATCTTGGCAGACCTCTTATCGAATCTGAACGATTTGCCGTTATAAATGAAGTAGTAAACACACTTGCAGACGGCAATAAGCTAAACATCCTGTTGTATGACGGTGAACTGATGTATGTTCACACGAATTATGCACATTCACTCTACATCAGTGAATCTGATGACACCGTTCTGATTGCCACAAACCCTGTCGGCAATCAGCCATGGAAAGAATTGCCGATGAATACTCTTCTTGCTTTTAAAAACGGCAGACAGGTATATTCAGGCAATAATCACGGAAAAGAATATATCGACAATGAACAGGATACGAAATTTTTATATCTGGATTCAGCATGGTTGTAAATTTCATACAATCACTCCACCGCCAATAACGATATCTCCGTCATAAAAAACCGCTGCCTGCCCTTTTGTGATCGCTCTCTGCGGCTCATCAAAAACGATATGTACATTGCCATTTCCCGTTGGAGTGATGGTGGCTGGTTCTTCTGTGTGGCGGTAGCGGATTTTCACCATCGCTCTAAACGTACCGGTCGCCGGTGAAATCGCTGACCAACGGAGATCAGCCGCATCAAGCTCATGACTGAAAAGCTCTTTATACGATCCAAGAACGATTGTATTATCCCCGGCATTGATCCTGCAAACATATAACGGCATATCGTTTGAAATGCCAAGTCCTTTTCGCTGACCGATGGTATAATGAATGATGCCTTTGTGCTGACCGAGAACGTTTCCATTCCGGTCAACAAAATCACCTTTCGGATAACTTCTCCCCGTATGCTTTTCAATAAATCCGGTATAATCGCCGTTCGGAACAAAGCAGATATCCTGACTTTCATGCTTATCGGCATTGATAAATCCCTGTTCCGCTGCGATCTTTCGAATATCGGTTTTTGTCATTTTGCCACAGGGAAATACTGTATGCGCAAGCTGCTCCTGTGTCAATGAATAAAGTACATAGCTCTGATCTTTACGTTTGTCCGCAGCCTTTTTCAGAAAATACCGCCCGTCTTCATATTCAATATCTGCATAATGCCCCGTCGCTATAACAGTGCAGCCAAGCTCTTTTGCCTTTGCATAGAGTGCTTCAAATTTCAGATAGCGGTTGCAGTCAATACACGGGTTTGGTGTAATGCCGTTTTCATAGCACGATATAAACTTCCTTATGACTTTTTCATCAAAATCATCTTTGAAATCAAAAATATGGTGTTCCATACCGATTTTGTCACACACAGCTCTCGCATCACACATATCATTCAATGAACAGCAAGTCTTTTTATTACATTTTGCAACATCAATTCCTCCGTACAGCTTCATTGTTGCACCGATACATTCATATCCCTGTTTTTTCATCAAATAAGCGGCAACCGAGGAATCCACGCCGCCGCTCATTGCTATTAAAGCTCTTTTTTTCATTATTCATTCCCCCAACTCTATCATCCTGTCAATACATTTCCTTGCTTTTTGCATCGTATCGTTAGCAAGAAAAATTTCTTCGCCCTCCCCGTTTAAGGAACGATACACATCAACGAGTGTTGTCGCTTTCATATTCTGACATACAAGATTTACTGACAGCGGATAAAACTTCTTTTCCGGCATTTCATAGGACAACGATTCCGCAATGCTTATCTCCGTTCCGATTATAAATTCCTTACATTCCGAACTTCTTGCAAATGCCATAATGCCTGTTGTCGAACCGATAAAATCAGCCTGTTTCGCCACCTCCGGCTTACATTCCGGATGAACCAGAAACAGAGCATTCGGATGCAACTCTTTTGCTCTCAATACGTCGGCCGCAGTCATTCTCGCATGAGTCGGACAACCGCCCTGCAAAAGCTGAAACTGTTTTTCAGGTATCTGATTTGCAACATATGCTCCAAGATTGCAATCAGGAATAAAAATAAATTTATCTGCCGGATACTTTCTGAGTATCTCCACTGCCGATGACGATGTAACGCATACGTCACAGACTGTTTTCAGATCCGCCGTTGTGTTTATATAAGCAGCAACCGAATGGTCCGGATATTTTTCTTTTACTGCAAGAACAAACTCTTTATCCATCTGTTCCGCCATCGGACAGCCTGCCGATCTGTTGGCGAGAAAAACATGTTTTTCAGGCGAGAGTATCTTCACCGTTTCCGCCATAAACCGAACACCACACATCAGCACATTCTGTTTGTCAATCCTTGCCGTCTGCTGCGATAAGCCAAAAGAATCTCCCACATAATCGGCAATTTCCTGTATTTCCGTCGCCTGATAGGCATGCGCGAGAATAAGAAAATTTTTCTCTTTTTTCAACTTTACTATTATATCCTGTAATTCCCGAATTTTCATTTTTATTCCCCATCTTTCTGCGAAAGACACCGATGGGGTTATGAAACTGTACCCTCGATTCTTTCGCTATTTTGGTTTCAAAATTTTCTTCCTTGCCTTTGCCGCAGATAGAAAAATCAGTAGAAATAAGCCAGTTAATTAAGAAACAATGTACTAACCACTACGTATTAGTTTCAAACTTCAAGTCCTTCCCTCAGGGTTCGCCAGCCTAACACCGCGCATTTCACTCTCGCAGGCATATGGGAGATATCCCGCAAGGCGGCGGCTTCTTCCAGTTCGTCAAGCTCATTTTCGGAAATATCGCCCTTTATCATTCTGTCAAATATATCCGCAAGATGCAAAGCCTCTGCCTTTGTCCTGCCCGTTACAAGACCTGCCATGATATCGGCTGATGCCTGCGATATCGCACAGCCCATTCCCTCAAATGTAATCTCCGAAATAATATCGCCATCCATTTTTATATTCAGCGTGATGTCATCACCGCAGGACGGATTGACCCCGTTCAGACATATCGTCGGACATGTAAGCGAATGCTTGAACTCCGGTCTGATATTATGCTCGATCAGCACTTCGTTGTAGAAGTTATCTGCCATAACCCATCCTCCTTCGTAAACTTTCTACGCTTTCCAGAAAACGCTCTGCCTCCGCGACCGTATTATAAAACATAATGCTCGCCCTTGCCGCCGATCCGGTGCCGAGATGCTTTAAAAGCGGCTGCGCACAGTGATGTCCCGCGCGGATATCAATGCCGTCACTTGCGAAAATCTCCGCAATGTCGTGAGGATGAACGCCCTCCACCGTGAAGGATATGATTCCCGTGTGGTTTTCTGCTTTTCGATCCCCTAAAATATGTACATTCGGGATATTTTTCATGCCGTTCAAAATATGCTCCGTAACCGCAAGTTCCTGCTTTTGCATTACTTCAAAGCCGATCCCTTCATAGTATTTGATTGCAGCACCAAGTGCCACCGCACCTGCGGCATTGACCGTTCCGGCCTCAAATTTATGTGGCAGTTCTGCCCAGACCGCACTCTCTTTTGTAACGCTCTCTATCATCTCTCCGCCCCGGAGAAAAGGCTGCATTTCATTCAGCAGTTCCTCTCTTGCCCAAAGCACGCCTATCCCCATCGGGGCAAGCATTTTATGTCCTGAAAATGCAAGAAAATCCGCCCCCGTTGTCTGCACATTTACCGGCATATGCGGCACACTCTGTGCTCCGTCAACCAGCAGTTTTGCCCCCACAGCTTTTGCTCGTTCGGAAAAATTCCCGATATCATTCACACAGCCGAGAACGTTCGATACCTGCGCTACAGCAACGAGTTTCGTTCTGCTGTTTATTGCCCTGTCAAGCTCTGAATCCGAAAAAGACCCGTCAGGCTCGCACTCGATGTAATTTACTCTTGCGCCTGTGCGTTGTGCTACCATCTGCCATGGGAGCATATCGCTATGATGCTCCATGAT
>CADBTR010000103.1 GCA_902797675.1 uncultured Lachnospiraceae bacterium | reverse complement strand
TTCGTGCTAACTTTGCTCATAAGGGGGAAGTGACTGATTCCAGTCAATTTCTTGCACCCTGTAATTTTCATACGAGTAAACTCGACGAAAATTACAGAGCGCAGAAATTGGCTGTGAATAGTAACAATAAACATACGATGGGCAGGATTTCCTGCGCGTATATGAAAAAAGAGGAATGGTGAGAAATCGTTTCAGCAGATAAAAAGCCTTGGCGTATGTGTTACGCCAGGGTTTTTTATGCAGTGCGCATGGAAAAGGGTATTTCCGACAGAGGCTTGCGCGGGCGGCAGATTGCCTATTGTAAAAAATATATTTTTCACATATAATAAGAATGTGAAAGAGTGTGGATAAATTGTAGAGGCAACAACGTTTTTTTTTAAATGATTACAGTAACAGATGGAGGACATATGGATAATTTTATATTAACAACAGACTCGACAGCAGATATGACACAGGAATACTTTGATGCGCGAAGAATCGGCATTTCCTATTTTCATTTCAGGGTGGGTGAGGATGAATATCCTGATGATTGCGGAAAGAGTATGCCGCCAAAAGAATTGTATCGGCGAATGCTTGCAGGGGAGATCACAAAGACCAGTCAGGTCGGCGTTGCGGAGTATATCGAGCTTTTCAGGGAGAAGCTGGAGACGGGAAAAGATGTTTTGCATATCGGATTTTCGGGAGGAATATCCGGATCTTTTAATGGGGCGAGACTTGCAGCTGAAGAACTTGCCGTGGAATTTCCTGAGAGAAAGATTTATGTGGTTGATTCTCAGGCTGCATCCAGCGGTCAGGGACTTTTGGTTGATAAGGTCGCGGACATGCGTGATGAAGGGAAAGATATCGAAGAAGTATATCAGTGGGTGGAGAAGGAAAAAAACAAGCTGAATCACTGGTTCTTTTCCTCGGATCTTACTTTTTATATCAGAGGCGGAAGAGTAAGCAAAACAGCCGGATTTGTGGGCGGACTTCTCGGAATATGTCCGTTGCTTCATGTGAATAATGAGGGAAAATTGATTCCTTGTGAGAAAATAAGAGGAAAACATAAAGTGATCAAACGGATCGTGGAAGTAATGAAAGAACATGCGCAGAATGGAATCAATTACAGCGGAAAATGTTTTATCAGTCATTCGGATTGCATGGAGGATGCCGAGGCAGTAGCGGAACTTGTCAGAGAAACTTTTCCGAAACTGGACGGTGATGTGCAGATATTTCCGATCGGGGCTTTGATCGGAAGTCATACGGGTCCGGGGACGGTAGCGCTGTTTTTCTGGGGAGATGAGAAGTGAAAAATGAATTGACCTGACAGAGTGTAAGTGATAGAATAGAATTATTGAAGAGTGTCAGGACAGGAAAGTGGTGGATTATGAAAGAAATATTGCGTTCTTGCTATGAAAATGCAAAGGAATTGTGTCGTAATTCACAGGCACAGGATATTTTGAGTGATAAGATTGGGGGACTCATCGAGAACGAACAGACGGGTATGGAAGAAAGCACATGGTATACCGGAAACGACGGGATCGATGACCATTATAAGAAAGCACTTGCAATTCTGGAACGGGGCGGTGAGCTTGTGGATATGCAGCAGGCAGTTTCTCTGATGAAACAAGCTTCCTTAGGGATGCAGGATTGTGTGTTTTATGATACTATGTTATTAATCATGGAAAGTGTATATTGAGGAAACGGCTTTATGAAGATTTATGTTGCAAGAGTGCTGTTTCCGGTCACGGCTTTGGGACCGGGCAAACGGGCGGGAATCTGGTTTACCGGTTGTGACAGGCATTGTCCGGAGTGTATCAGCCCGGAGTTATGGAACATGAATTATGGACGGGAGACAGAACCGGAAGAACTTGCCCGCTTTATGGAAACTCATATGAAAAATATCGAGGGATTTTCCATCTCCGGAGGGGAGCCTTTTTATCAGTCGGAGGGACTTAAGCTCCTTTTGGAGCATTTGATAAAAATAAACCGGGATATTATTATTTTTACCGGATATACAGCGGAGGAATTGCAGAAAAGCGGGGATCCGGCAGTACGTGATATTATGGACATGGCGTCACTGATCGTTGCGGGACCTTATGTACCGGAACAGAATAACGGTATGGGACTCCGGGGGTCCTCGAATCAGGAATTTTTGATCCGGGGTCATCAATATCAGAAAGATGAACTGGAACATTATAAGCGGAAACTTCAATTATTTTCCTATGGAAATCAATATATTGAGATTGGAATCCCCTGAAATAGGATGGATTGTTGGAGATGGAATCGAAGTGTCGTTCCATAATTTTTGTTGCAAATATAGACAAGAAGGAATTGAGTATGAGTGATGCGATATTAACAAATAAAAATGGTTTTACAATATTTAAACATGACAGATATGTCATTAGATTTAAAGCAGCAATATTCTTTGTAAAATCAAATGGAGATTCTGTTTTGAAAAACAGAGGTGTTCTAAGCGACAGAGAAATAAATAGAATTCAAGCTTTTATCAAAGATCATTATATGGAAATGTATATGAAATGGGCGGAGTACAGTGAAAATGGATTTTATGAACACGACTAAAGTACTGGAATTGATTTATTTGTTATCCCGGGGATCAGAGGGAAAAGAAAAGGAATTGTCAGAATTGTACCGGAAGGCGCTGTATGAGAATACAGAATACCGGAATCTTTTAGAGACTATGAAAGAAATCGCCGTATTCGGAACAGAGGGAAGACAATATGTGCAAAGAGCGGAAGAATTGATGGATGCAGCGGCAAATGATCCGAAAAATATTTTGTCGACTTTGGAATATATGAGCAAATTGTGTGATGAGATGGAAAGGCAGGCACAGGAAAGCGAAGGGATGATGAGACAACCGCTGCCGGTACAGGAAGATCTTATCGCAGTCAGAAACAGCCGGAAACAGGTCTATGATGAAGTGCTGGAAAGCATTGGAAAGATGGCACTTTATTTTATTTGTATCAGTGAGAATTTCAGGTTATTCGATCATTTGAACCGGTGGAAAACAGAATATTCCGTTTCCCAGAAATTTGAATTATTAAACCGGGAATATCTTCCCGTCATGCTTCGGGCAGGAAAGGCGATAGGCGCATGGGAGATCTGTAAAGCGGAGAATATTAAGGAAATCCGGTTTTGCGATACTGTATATTATTTGAGAAGCATATCTGTTGAGCAATATTTTGAACGGGTGAAAAAAAGAGAGATTCATAAATTAAAAGAAAACCTGTATTACGACAGAGGAGCAGATCTGCCGGGTGTCTGGGATGTTCCGGTTTATATGGGACTGGGAAATCTGATCTCTGCGGAAAAAGAGCGGATCATGGATATGTTTGCGGGGTACCGGTCGGATTATAAAAATCCCGATCGGGATTTTATGGAGCGGGATAAAGAAACTCTGGATCAGATGCTTGACCGGCTGTGCGGAGGAGAGGAATATATCATTCATCCCCTGAAGGCTGTTTTTTTGTTGAATCAGCTGGAAAAGGGGCGAAGTATTGTCACAAGAATGAGAGAAAAAAAGTGTCTGTTTTGCGGAAAAGTCATGCAGATTGAGCGGTATGTCTGTGAGGAACATGTGGAAAAATGGAGGTAGACCTTATGGAAGGTCATGTTGGGACAAAAGAGGATTTACAGATGGATCTGTCTGTGACCCTGGAACCGGAAAAAAACTGGATGGTCTGGGAAAGCCTGACGGCGGGAACCATCATCGGTGACGGCTTTACGGTTGTGGGCAAGGCGGATTATCGGGGAAATCAGTCGGAATTTTATTATTTGAAAAAAAACGGCAGAGATTATGTCTTGAAACTTTATTATCAGATGCCTCATAAAGAATATATGGATTTTATCAAAAACGCCGGACATGATAATATCGTGGAATTTATGGAAAACGGTATTTATGAGGGGGAACGCTATTATGAGATCATGCGCAATTATGAGAACGGTGATCTGGGAAAAACCGGGACGCCGGAGGCGGATTATATAAAAAAGGTAGTGGTGCCCTCCGTTAATAACGGTCTTCATTATATTCACGAAAATGGTTTTTTGCATCTTGACATCAAGCCGGAGAATTTATTTATTTCCGGTGAGAAGGATCGGATTCTGATCGGGGATTTCGGATCGGCGGCATTGATGGACGGGAACGGCTATGTCATAGTGGATCATAAGACGGGAAGAACACCGGAATATTCCCTGCCGGTAAAGTCGGTATATGGAACGATACGGTATGCCGCATCCGATGATTATGCATCTTTTGGGCTGGTTTTGTTTCGGTTATTTACCGGATATTCCGCATTGGGCGGCTATACATCTTTAGAAGAACAGGCAAAAGAATATTTCCGGAATGGCATACAGATTCCGGAGCATCTGGAAGAGAATATAAAAAAATTATTAAAAGGACTTCTGGAGGAGAATGAAGATGACCGGTGGGGATACCGGGAGGTTAAGAACTGGTGTGAGACGATCCGGACGGTAAAAAAGAATGGAAGAGCATCTTTTGTATTTGGAAATATAGAGGGAAAGCCGGTGATCGTCACGGATGAGGAAGAACTGGCCGGGGCAATCAGAAAATATTGGAAATATGCGAAAAATATGATAAAAAGAGTGGAATTCAAGGATTTTATCCGGATTCACAGACCGGATTGTCTGTCCGAGGTGGAAAAATTGCGCTATGAAGAAAATACGGATATCGCAATATTCAAGCTCCTTTACAGTATCAAGCCAAGCAGAGAGATTTATTTCAGAGGACATTGTTATGCTTCGGTCTCCGAATATTTGGATAAAGTTTCGGAACAGGAAAAGGATGCGGTATTTCTCATAAAAAAAGGATTATTTATTTATTATTTAAGAAAGACAGGTGTGGATGAAAATCAGGTAAATATTGTAAAGCAGATCCTGAATGAAACGCCGGATGTGAGCAGCGCGGCGGGAATTATAACGCAAAAGATCTGCAATGCCCCGTTGGAACTGGATGGTAAGAGAATTGAGACGGTGGAGGTTTTGATCGATCATATGACGAACATGGAAGTTTCGGATTTGATAAAAATCGCTGAAAACAGTGAAGTCACCGCATGGCTTTATAAAATGGGTTTGGATAAAAAAGTATTGAGATTGGGGGAGCGGTTATGAGCGAATCATCCTATACGGCTGCTGAACTGGCAGAAATAAAAAAGATCAGGATCCGGCAGAAACTCCATCATCAGTTGGGATTGATGATCGATGAGCAGAACGGCAAGGAAGGATCTGGGGAGAAAACGATCCGTCCGGTTGTGAAAGAACGGGCGCTTTCGGGCAGTGAGATCTCATTTTCCTTTGATGAAAAAGACGTTCAGGTAGGAGAGGGCAGTTTTTATTCGGAAAGGGAAGAAAAAAAAGCGACGACCTTAGAATTACACAATGATTTTGACAAAGCGGAACATATCAAAAGAGAAGAAGAAAAGTTAATTAAGGAATTTCGGGATTTTTCCGTGACGGATCTTGGGACAGAATTGAAACAGGAAAAAGATGCGATCCTGCAATGGATCGGGGAATTTACATCAAGTCGGGCAAATAAGCCTGAGGATTCCTATCAGGTTATCGAGGAACGAATCGGGAGATTTTATAAAAAGGCGGAGGAACTGGAAAATACATCAGAGAAATCCTATGAATATTTGAAAAAAGAATATGATGCGCTTTGCAGACTGCTGCGGGAGGAGCCAAAGGATGAGGAACTGACTTTATCCAAAGACGGATTAAAGAGAAAATGTGAGATTCTGTTACGAAGGCTGGAATTTAAAAGAGAAAAAGAGTATGTACAGGATTCGTTACAGGAGGTTTTAGAGGAACTGGGATATGATGTGGAGAATATCATCTGCCTGGAAGAGGGTTCGGAATTTGAGATGAGAGGGGAGATGTATGCGAGTCCGGCATTGGCGGGGAGTAAATTATTTACCACTTATGATCAGGGACAGATGGTATTGGAAACCATTGCGGACGATGTTTTCTTTAAAAACCGGGAGGACACGATAAAAAGTTCTGCAAAGAGTATCTGCTCCCATAAGAAAGAAATCCAGCGCCTGCTGGCGGAAGAAAAAGGGGTCTATATCCGGATTGACGGAAGTAAGGAGCCGGATCTTGGCGCGATGTATCAATTATCTGCTGTCAGGAGAGAGGACAGGCAGGAGTTGATCCGAAGACGGGAAATGAAGAAGGAAAGGGAGAGAATGTTCGGAGAATATGATTAAATTTTGCAAATTATGTAATTATTGTAAAAAATATACATGCTCGGATCAGATTTTTGATCTCTTTGAGTGTGAACATTGCGGACATGATATTTCGGCCTGTGAGCCGATTCCGGTAGATGAAAGTGAACTTCCGGCTTTCTTGAATCAACAGATGCGTATCAGGGAAGAACGCGAGAAACCGGAAGAACAAATTTCCGTATATATCCTGAAGGATTGTAACGGTGAAGGTGAGATCCGGATTCCGGATGAGGGAGGATGTATTGGGAGAAATGAGATTGGAAAAGAACTTCTGACAGACAGACATATCAGTAAGCAGCAGGTAAAGATCAGCATCAATACAAAGAGAAATAAGGTTTTTGTGGAAGATGTCAGCACCTATAATACGACATTGTTAAATGGGAAATTGATGATACCGGGACGTGAGGGGAGAAATGAGCTGAAAGAAGATGATATTCTTCAGCTTTATAACCGGAAGTTTCAATTCGTGATCAGAACACATGAATAGAGGATGGGTTTATGAAGTTATTTCAGAAATGGCAAAAAGATCTTGAAGTATACCGGTTGATCAATTCTGCTTTTATCATTGAGGGAAATGTGAATGATAAGCAGGTGTATTTTGTGACGGACGATTATTGTCAGCCGGTGGATCTGTCCCGCTATCTGTACAAATATTTTGATAATCTGGGATATCAGGAAATTCTGTTTTACAATATGGTGGACGGATTTCATTATGACGAGGGAGCACTGGAGCAGGGGGAATTAAAAAATCCGGGATTAAAGCAGAAAGATCTGGAGGAAGTGTCTTTGAGTGTGCGAAAAGTGCTGGAAGATGATACCAAGGCGTCGGTTGTGATCCTGGAGATGGCAAATACACTTGTTCAGGAACCGGGACGCCTGTTGGAAAATGAGATGAATTTTTATGCAAGACTGATGCTTGCGGCGAATAAAGTGGTACAGGCTCCGGCGAAATCACAAAAAGAGCATCTTCCAAATCTTTTGATTCTTATCGTGAATCAGGCGAACGATACCCCGTCCTGGTTTTATCTGAATAATCCCAGGGTAAAAGTTTTATCTATTCCGAAACCGGATAAGGAAGTGCGAAAAGCGGTCATTCAGACAAGAATCAATATTTTGTACCGGTTTTCCGAATATTACGGGGATACAAAGGAGGAATTCGAGGAGGGAAAGCATAAGCTGATCGATGAATTGACGTTATTGACGGATGATATGACGATCATTGACATGGAGGGTGTCATAGAATTATGCAAGAATAAAAAATTAGACGCCGCAAGTATCAAAAAAACAATCAAATTATTCAAATACGGCGAGATGGAAAGTCAGTGGGATAATATTGACTTTTCCAGAATCCATCTGATCCGGGAAAGGGTCAAAGGACAAAATAAGGCGGTGGAAAAGGCGATTGAGATTATCGGAAAAGCCTGTACCGGATTATCGGATGTGGGGAGCGACGGCTTTGGTCGCCCCAAAGGAATTTTATTTTTCGCAGGTCCTACGGGAACCGGTAAGACAAAACTTGCCAAGGCGATCGCAGAGACGGTCTTTGGCGATGAGAATTTTGTCATACGGTTTGATATGAGCGAATATGCGCAGCCTCACTCGGATCAGAAATTAATCGGCGCGCCTCCGGGATATGTAGGTTACACCGAGGGCGGACAATTGACAAATGCGGTAAAGAATAAGCCGTATTGTATCCTGTTGTTTGATGAGATCGAAAAAGCCGATCCCAGTATTTTTGATAAATTTTTACAGATCTTAGATGACGGAAGATTGACGGATTCTTCCGGAGAGACGGTCTATTTTTCCGAAACTTTGATTATATTCACCAGCAATCTGGGAGTGATCGAAACCGATGAGCAGGGAAGGCGCAGACAATTGATCAATCCGGAAAATATGGAGTATGATGAGATCGCAAAAACGGTAACGGAAGCCATAGGCAGACATTTCCGATATAAAATGAACCGTCCGGAACTTTTAAACCGTTTTGGAAATAATTTTGTGGTATTTGATTTTATCAGAGAAGATGTGGCAGGAGAGATTTTTGAATTGGAATTGCAGCAGGTAAAGGACTTTTTGAAAAATTCAAGAGATATTGAATTGGAACTGTCCGATCAGGCGTTGGATTATTTGAGAAAAAAAGCATGTGATATCGATAATATCAGCAAATACGGAGGAAGGGGAATCCGCAACATGGTGGAATCTGAATTACAGAATAAAATCGGAATCATTTTGATTCATGAAAAGATAGAGGAAAATCAAAGACTTTTTATCAGGGATCTGACGACTTCACCGGTCAGCTATGAGATTATGGAAGCCGGTTGAGACAGTGAAACTCCGATCGAATCGGCAGGGCGAATGTGAAATATTTGCGCATGCCGTTACATATTGCAGAAGGAGCAGATAAGAATGGAAAATATCAATCATACAGAAACGATCCGGCTTTTTCATCAGATTATTGTGGATTATGAAGGAATAAAGAGCGGGATAGAATCAATTGAGAAAGTGGCAGCGGCAGATCAGAATTATGCTGCGGGACTGAAAAACCGGAAAATATCCGATATCCGAAATGATTATCAGCAAAGCAGGGAACAATGTGATAAAGAATATGCCGAGGAAAAGAAAAAAAATCAGGATCTTTTATACCGCGAGAGTAAAGGTAGAAAAGATGAAAAAAAAGCTCTGGAAATTGAGCGGCAAAAGATCGAGGAACAGATCCGGACAGTGGGAAAATGTTTTTTTAAACGGGCTGCCAAAAGAAAATATGAAGAGATCAGAGATAATCTGACACAGCAGATAAACATTATCGATGGGGATATTACGGCGATCAAACTTCGGAATAAAAAGGAACAGGAACAAAAAGAGACGCTTTATCGGGAGAAAAAAGAGGATCTGGACAAAAGAGAGGCGGAAGAATTACAAAAGACGGAAAATGATTTTGAAAAAGAATTCGAGAGAGTAAGACTCTATCATGAGCGTCAGAAAAACGAAAAGAAAGATCTATATTTTGAAGCCTTTCGCAAGAATACGCAGATTCTGAAAAAAATCCAAAATCATGCGGACAGTGTGATCCCGGATTTTGAAGATTATGATATGCCGGGAACCATGCCGGATTATATTCCATTGGGTACGATAAGCGGCAGATTGAAAAAAAAATACGGCATCGAAAATGAAAAAATTCTTGCCGATATGGCGGAGATGGATCCTCATATTTCCTGCCGGGAGGATGGGGAATATGTTTTGTCCATTCCGTATTGCCAGAGCATCGGAGACGGATTATCGGTTCTGTTTCGGTATTCCTTAGATCATAAGAATCAGATCATGCGGTTGATACAGCCGTTTATTCTTTATATGCTTATGTATTTTCCTGCAAAAAAAGTCGAACTTACCATGATCGACGCATTAAATGCAGGTTCCAGTTTCAGTGATCTGAATAAGATCGCGGGATATGGAAATGAACAGATCATCGATCAGGATATCTGGTCTGCCCAGTCGGATATTGATGCTGCCATCAAGCGTATGCTGGACTTTGTTGTGAATATCAATAAGAATTACGGAGAGAAGAATCTGGAAAAGAGATTGCAGGAAGAACCTTTTAAATTCTTAGTGATCACGGATTTTCCGCATAATTTTTCGGAACAGACGCTGGCAAATCTGATGACGATTGTGCGCAATGCAAAGAAAACCGGCATCGGCGTTTTTATCTTTGTTAGTGAGGAGGAAATAGCAAAGCTGAATCAGACTAACGGCACCGTCTTGCATGAGATCATGAATGATCTTTCCAATATCGTCTTTGACGGACAGAATTTTTTCCTGAAATATCAGGGAATGGAGCCGGTTGCGCTGCAATTAAAGCATGTCCGGGAAGTGGAAACAAATCTTGACAATATTATAAAAAAGATCCGTTATACGATCGAGCGGACAAAGAACCAGGATAAGAGGCTGGGAGATCTCTATAAATTTGATGTTCTGGACAGCTCCAACTGGTTTACCGGAACAGATGAGATGATCGAGATTCCGTTTGGTTTTGCAGGCGCCGATAATATTGTGAAGCTGCATTTTGGAGACCGGACATTTCAGCATCTGATGATTGCCGGTTCCACCCAGTCAGGAAAATCAAGACTTTTGCATGTAATTATCGTTGGGATTCTTCTGATGTATTCCTATGAATCCAAAATGGTACAGCTTCAGTTAATTGATTTTAAAGAGGGCGTGGAGTTTCAGTCTTATATGGATTACAGGCTGCCTGTAATCGAAAAGATCACATTGAATACGGATCGGGCGTATGCGCTTGATATGTTAAGAGATTTAGAGACGGAATTTAAAAGGCGCGCCGGTAAATTTAAAGAAAAACGGGTTTCCAGCATCAATGAATATAACCGGCTTATTGATGAGGATACAGAGAGAATGCCTCGTAAGATCTTTATCTTTGATGAGCTTGAGAAATTATTTGAACTGGAGGATTCTATATCAGAGGAGTGCATGAGAATTTTCAATACCCTGTTTGACCAGGGAGGGGCTTTGGGAATTCAGTTTATACTTTCCACCCAGAATTTCGATAATTGCCCGGGGTTAAATACAAGGCAGTTCAAGGGCAGGATCTCGCTGGCAGGCGGCGCCGGCGTTTTTGAGGAAGCTGTTGATATGACGGGGATGGGCAGCGGATATCTGTATTTTAATCAGAATTACGGAAAGGGCTCCAGCGATCTGATCCGTTATCCTCACGTGAATCTGACAGAGGATGTTGTGACGAAAGCATTTCTGGCAAAATTGGATGAATATTACCGGATGCCGGGAATCACGGATGAAACGGAAACCAGAGTGTGGACCACAAATATGGAACAGATCCCGAATTTTGTCATGAACAGGATGCTCAGAAACCGGAAAGATACGGAGTCTCTTGATGCGGAAAATAAAGAAGTGCAATTATTGCTGGGAACCAATACCGAATCCGGAGAGTTTCAGCTGACGGAACTTTGCGCCCGGGCAGGGGAAAATATGCTGATGGTTTCGGAAAAACAGGAGCCCGCAGAAAATCTTTTCGCCACGATCTGTGTGAGTGTGCTGTATGAAACAGCCATCAAGTGCAGGGGATACCGCGGGGAACAGCTTTATGTTCTGGATCTTTTCAGGAGAAAAAGCCGGGAAAGCAAGTCTGTTCTGACAGACCTTTCGGAGCGGATTTCGGAAAAAAGAATGGTTTACTCCGGGGAAGTAAGCGGCGCGTCACAGATGGTCGGCATGGTTTATAATCGCATTAAAAACAGAGAAGAGGGGAAAGAGGATACACAGACACCGGTCTATTTTCTGTTTTTCGGTATGCAGAAACTGAACATTTTATGCAGTGTCGGCAAAGATGATCTGATGGAACAGGTTTTGTATATTTTAAGAAACGGACCTGCAGTCCATGTGCATATGATCGCATGGATCAGCTCTTACAAAAGAACAGAGGAAGTGTTTGAGGGCATTGCAAAGTTTCAGAATTATTTTAAACATAATATTATCTATAAGGTTTCAAAAGAGGATGCTTTCAAGATGCTGTTTGAAGTAGAGGACGGAGTGGAAGAAAAAGAGATCGCGTTATACAATGACTGGGATCTGTCATGGCAGAATGAATTCCGTCTGTATGAGCGCATTTCCGGTGAATGGATGGGGAAATTTGCAGAAGCACTGGAAGAAATCTGAAAAAAGTGATATCATGAGAAAGATAATATATTCCAAAGAGTAAGGAGAGCATAGTATGCCGGTTTTTGATTTTAATAATACAACCAGTGAAAAAACGGAAGGGAAGGTTACATATGAAGTATTTCGCTCTTTTTCAAGAACGCCTTCGCCGAAGGATCCGTTTTTGATTCTTGATAATTCTACGAGAAAGTGGGCGCATCACTCCTGGGGCATGTTTACCAACCCGATCAAGGGAACGACCTTTGAATTCAAGGAGGAAGACGGAGCTTTTAAGGCAGATATTTTAAAGATTGACGCCCGTTTTACCAGCCTTGTAAAATGGCTGGGGGAAAATCATATTCATGTCCGGTTGTCCGGTGAGTATACCGCGGAAGGATTTTCTGTATGCAGGATCAGGGAGATGGCTTTCGGAGAGGCGACAAAACTTTCCGCGGAGGATGGCTTTTTGCAATTTATGATCGAACGATTATTGGAGAGTGATCCGCCGGAGGAAGAAATCGAGGATGATGACAGAGAAGAGACCGGAGATGAGATGAAGCTGACCAGTATTCAGAGTATTACGGATTTTCTTATGTGTGCAGGAAGAACTTTGCCGGAGAATATCCGGATCTGGTCGAGAAGAAATCTTGCGGTGGCAAGATCCAATGAAGTGACGCCGGAAGAGCGCCGCCATGCGCAGAGGGCGCTTTCCATCATGCTGAATATACAATGGAAAAGCAATTATTTTGATTCGATTGACCCGGTACAGGCAAGAAAAATTCTGGATGAGGAATTATACGGAATGGAGCAGGTAAAACAACGGATCATTGAAACCATCATTCAGATCAACCGGACCCATACTCTGCCGGCGTACGGATTATTGCTTGCAGGCCCGGCAGGAACCGGAAAATCACAGGTTGCTTATGCTGTTGCAAGGATTTTAAAACTTCCATGGACAACCCTTGACATGAGCTCCATCAATGATCCGGAGCAGTTGACAGGAAGCTCCAGAATCTATTCCAATGCAAAACCGGGAATCATTATGGAGGCTTTTTCCATGGCTGGAGAGTCCAATCTGGTATTTATCATCAATGAGCTTGACAAGGCATCTTCCGGCAAGGGAAACGGCAATCCGGCGGATGTGCTTCTGACATTGCTGGATAATCTGGGATTTACTGATAATTATATGGAATGTATGATTCCCACAGTCGGCGTATATCCCATTGCAACGGCAAATGATAAGAACCGGATCAGCGCACCGTTAATGTCAAGATTTGCGGTGATTGATATTCCGGATTATACGAAAGAAGAAAAAAAGACGATCTTCGGAAAATTTGCTATGCCTAAGATATTAAAACGCATGGGATTAAAAGAGGAAGAATGTGTTGTCACGGATGAAGCGCTGGAAGTGATCGTGAATAAATACGCAGATACAACGGGAATCCGTGATCTTGAGCAGGCGGCAGAACATATTGCGGCAAATGCACTGTACCGGATTGAAGTTGATCATGTGGAACGGGTGGTATTTGACGGCACTATGGCAGAAGAAGTACTTGGTTAAATTACCGGGAGGAAGAAAAAGATGAATATATGGATGCAAATTGGATTGGGTCTGATTCCGGGCTCTGTTGCGGCGTTGCTTTTTATGTTGCGAAGAAAGGCCTTTCTGCCGTCAAAAATATTCGCCATGCTTATACTTTTAGGCGTAAATGGTTTTTGCGGCGTGCAGGGATTCAAACATATGCAGGACGGACAGACGGAAGTTGCTTCGTTATCGGGAAAAGAAATGATGGAGATGGCGAATGCACTGTATGAGGAGGAAGCCTATGACGAGGCGAAAGAGGTTCTTTCGGATTACAGCGAAACGTACGGTTATGACGATGAGTGCAGATTATTAAACGCAAGGATTGCTCTGGCGTCTCAGGATTATGTAAAAGCAGACGGTTTGTATCAATATCTTGTTAAAAATACAAAACTTGTGTCTGATAAAGACGATGAGGTTCAATTCGCAAGAGATCAGGTGAAGTATGATGCTTCTGATCTTGCGATGATCCATTATCTGGAGAATGAGGGAGAAGATCTTACGGATTACGGATATGCCAAAGACAGCAGTGACCGGATCACCGAGGCAATGGAAACGGAACTTCCGGATGTATTAAAAAAAGTATCAAAACAGATAAAAAAACGCTATTCTTTTAAGACAAAGGGTGTTGAGGATTGCGCAAGGGCGGTAAAACTGGTAGCCGAAAAAGATGAAGAAGGCGGAAATTATAAAAAGGCGGCTAAAATTTTTCGAGAGATCGCACAGGATAATCCGAAATTGCTGGCGCTTCTCCCGGTGAAAAAGGCGGAAATCAGCGCCAATATTCAAAAGGGAGATTATGAGAAATGTGTGTCGGGACTTTCTGACAATGCGGATTATCATGAACTGCTGGTTGCAGCGGAATTGTATGTGAATGATGTTGTGGATGACGGTGACTTTCCGGACAGCTATAAAAAAATTGACAGCGGCAGAGCCGCAGCGGTGAAAGAACAATTAGACAAGGTTGCAGACAATCAGACCAAAAACATGACAAAACAGGAGAAAAAGAAGTTTGAGGCGAGGATTGACGGCGTTAAGCAGCAGTTAAAGGATCCTGTGGTTGCAACATTGAAAGAGAAACTGAATGATGCTGCGCAGAATGATGCCGGGACAGATGCATCCAAGGTATATCTGGAACTTGCGAAAATCGAGGGCTATTGCAAAAATCAGACTTCGATGAAAAAAGATCTGTCGGAGGCAATCTACGGTTCTCAGGATTGCGAGGACGATGCTTATGTAAACGCCATGGGAGAGATCATCAGTGTGATCAACAGTGATGAGGTCTCCGAAGCGGAAAAGATCAAGAATGTTCCTCAATATGTGGAAACGGTTCTGGATCATTCCACAACTGTGGATATCGGAAATGTTGTGTCAAAGGATTCTGAGTTTGCTTCGGAATTTCAGCAAACCACATCAGATTATGTAAGTCAGGCAAAATCAGCGGTTACCATAGGGAAAATCGATACGGAGGATTTTGAGAAGATCACAGCGAGAGTGAAATTATCCAGTGATTATCTTACCGACGAGAATGCGCTGAAGGCTGCGCTAGAGGTATATGACTGCGGTGCAAAAATAGAAAATTTTACCCTAAAAAAATTGGATTTTAAGGGGTCCAATATTCTTCTTTGCTGTGACGTATCGGGAAGTATGTCCGGAAATATGCAGGATCTGCGAGATGCGGTGGCAACTTTCGTCAATGAGAAGAATAAGAATGAAGATCTTGCGGTGGTGACATTTGATGACGGAATTGTAGATGTGAAGGATTTTGGAACATCGGATAAGGAATTATTAAGTTTTGCGGAAAGTCTTCAATCTCTCGGCGGAACAAATATGTTTGACGCCGTATTGGAGAGCATGGATAAGTTTGATTACAGCAAGACAGAGAACAATATTCTGATTCTTATGACCGACGGACAGGATAATTCTCCGAGAGATGCGGAAGAAATCTATGAAAAGATCGGCAAGGAAGCGGATAATCTGGGAGTGACGATCTATACTCTGGGTCTTGGATCTTCCGTTGATACCAATTATCTGACAACCATTGCAAACAGCGGATACGGAAGTTTTGTTTATGTATCGGACAGCTCCAGCCTTACAGGCTTCTACGATATGCTTCATGAACAGCTCTATGATCAATATGAACTTACCTATACGGCAATGGACACATTGACGGTAGCTGACCGTACCCTGGAAGTTACGATCCCGTCTGAGAATACCAGAGACAATAAATATTACGATCTGGATTCGGATGCCAAAGGCGGAGACGCATTGGCTGACCTGTCAATTCAGGGGCTTATGCCAAATTGTATCGTGAAAGGCGGACAATCTTATGAAGTCAGTCTGAAAGGTACAGGCTTTAAGAAGACTGATTCGGTAACCGTGAAGTTAAACGGAAATATCGATTATACATTGGAGACGAGTTACGTGGATTCGGAAACCATAAAACTTACGGTTCCTTCCACAATCGCCATTGACAGCTACAACGCGGAGATTACGATCAATGGCAAAAAGAAAGTTTTGCAGAACGGTTTTGAAGTGACTGACGGAACCGTTCAGACGCTGGCTTTCGGACCTTATGTGTTTACCGCATCAAAAATTATTGATAACGGTAATCAGAATTATTCTCTGATCGGAAATGTTCAGATGAACAGCTGGCTGCATTTTCGCGGAGGACTTACCATCGAAGGAGATTATGAGGAGGGAAGCTCCATTCGGGTAAATGATCAGTATGGTTCTTATGTGGTGTATGATAAAGCAACGGCATCAGGGCTTGCAAAAACTCTTGCAGAAAAGGGAATCTCTCTTTCTGTGCCGGCATTGTATCAATTTAATTTATATAATGATCAGAAACATCGCTTTGATTATGAAAATTATCAGGTAGACGATATTTCCACCGGATTTTTAATGCTTTATCAGATGATGCGGTTTGATGCGCCGATCGTGCGGTTGTATCCGGACAGTATCGGATTGTATATCAAAACCGGAACCACCATTCTTCCATATCAGGATGAGATTTTGAAAGCCTGCGGAAGGGATAATGATATTTTTGATTTCGATCTGGATGCCAGTGCACAGCTGACGGATAAACAGGTAGGACTGGTGGCAAAAGTTCATGCCGGAGATGCAGATGAATCCAATTTTAACAGGACGGCGAATTTGTTTAATTCCAAGATTTACTTTAACGGTTCTGTCGATGCGGATATCAATACTTTGAAAAATGAATATAAACTGGGCGCTATGGTTCGCCTTGCCTTTTTTGCAAAGGAATCCGGCGTAGGCTTTGAAGTGGGATGGAAAGGCGGATTGTTAAATATTGATTCCGCAAAATTCAGTTTAAGTCTTGCGAGGGGGATCAAGCTGCCGACAGCGATTCCGATCGAGGCCAACGATTTCTCCTTTATGGTTTCGGATATACAGACCGCAGTGGAGACACATAACTGGGCGGGGATTAAATTTACCGGAACGACGACGCTTTCCAGCGGGAAAGTAAAGGATTATTTCCCGGCATTGGAAAAATATATCGGCGATATCAGTGTTCTGGAAATGCCGGATACATCGGCGACATTACGCATCTGGCCGACTCTGGCGGAGGCGGAAGCGCAGTTAAATCTGTTTAAGGAAATCACCATTGCAAAAGCGAAAGTATCTTTAGGTGTCTTTGATTATACCAATGAACTTCTGGATCTGGACGGAACAGAAGTGGCCGGCGTAAGCGCGGCGTTGACGCAAGGTTTGATGTGGGAGACCGCAGGGGGAAGATTAAAAATCGACATCTCGGGAACCACAGAGGCAGATCTTCACACCCGTTTCTTAGGAGTATATAATACCGGAACCTGCGGATATGATGTCAAGTGGTGGCTGATCAATTCAGAGAAGAAACTGGATGGTCAGGCGGCAGTGGGAATTTATAAAACCCATGATGATCTTTGGGAATTTGTATTTGCTATGAAATATAATGACGGAAACAAGGTAAAAGGATTTTTCTATTACATTGATCAAAATGGACATTGCGGTAAGAATAACGGGGTATTAAGTTAAGCTATAAAATTATCGTTATCAGAGGAGAAAAACAAATGAAACAAAGATTAATAAAACGTTGGATCGGGATTCTGGCGATTATGATCTTTACCATAGCCGGAACCGGCATACCGGGATCTGTTTATGCAGAGCCGAAAACAGCGCAGATCGCTAATTTGGAACAATCGGGGGATCTTGCGGTATTATTTCAATACGATAAGGAAATCGTGGATATAACTTTTCTCTCACCCTCCGGCGACAGGATTACAAAAGAAAGCCAGGGAGTCACTTACAGTGATGGTGACTTATGGCGCTCTTACAGAATTGCAGGTGCTCAGGCCGGAGCATGGTCGGTAGAATATGATCTGGGAGCGAATACTCAGATCCAATATTCCGTCATTGAGGATGATCTTGGAATCTGGATCCAGTATGTAACGCCGGGACAGATATCCGGCAGTGAGATGAAGGTAAACTTCGAGGCCGACATGGCGAAGACAGCGGATTATCAATATGAGCTCTTTGCGGTGAATACAAAAACAAAAGATGATCCGGTCAGCTTAAAAAGCGGTTATACGCCGGCCAATGCAGATCATGAGGAAGTATTGGAGCTATCAGAGCTTTCCGGTGGAAATTATAAATTGCGCCTGGAAGTTTCCTATCGGAACGGTGATGCCGTTATTTATGACAGTATGACAACGGATGCTTTCGATTATACGAATCCGGAAGAAAAAGAAGCACTTGAAGACTATCGTATTCTGGTAGATCAGACAAATCGTTCCGTGACAGTTGACTGGGAAGATTGCGGCGTTTACAGTGATTGTTTCCGATTGATTGTTACAGGCAAAGATGGAGAGGAGATTTACAATACAGACTTTGAAAATCAGGAAAAGAGCACAAAGGTATATTATCCGGAGGATACCGATAAGCTGGATATTTCATTGTCTTATCGCAGTAACGGAATCTTTTCAGCGCCGAAAACAGTTGCCATTGATCTCAAAAAAGGCGAACAGCTGAAACTGGAGGAGAGCGATATCACAAGTTCCGCTCAGGCAAAGATTTCTTATTCGGTAAGCAAGACAAGGACTTTGTCAGTTTCGGTCTATGGAGATCAGGAAGACAGAGATGATTCGGATCTTGAACCTTCGGAATATCGATTGAAGGAGGATGGTTATTTATCGGTAGATCTGCAGGAGGGAGTTAATCGGATCTATGCGGAATTTGAGAGTGAAGATCAGATCTTCTATGTGATCGATAAAGAGGTGTATTATGACAATGTACCTCCGCAGATTATCTTGTTTGAGGAGCTGGATGAAAAAACGTTTTTTGATAAAGAAGTGCATATTCTGGGAAAGGTAACCCATGCCGAGAAATTCTATATCAATGACAAAGAAGTAAAGACAGAGGAAAACGGAAATTTTGATTACCTGTGTAAATTGTCCGGACCTCAGACGGTAGTGACCATGGAGGCGGAAAGCGTCACCGGCAATCGCACCGGGCAAAAGATCACACTTTATAAGGGCTCGGCATTTACAGGCGGAAACAGCAAAAAGGGATATCTGACTTATCTTCCTTTGGGATGTGCCTTGTTTACCAGCCTTGTGGTTACAATATTCAGTATGGTTTATATGAAGAGAGCGCGTTTCCGTAAAAAATCCCGTTCTCTTGCGGCATGTATCATGGCAGATCTTTTGCTGTTACTGATTACCGGAGGAAATATTGCGGAATATATATTACATGTGAGATTTGCGGATTCCGTAAAATATCTGGAACTTGCGGAAAAGTCTGCATCAAGGGTAGCAGATTTCTTAAAAACGCGGGATGGTTTCGGAATTGCTGCGATCGTAAGTTTTGTCCTGTTTTTGATCATGCTTTTTGTTACGGTGATGGTAATAAAACATCGAAAGAAACGGAAGTTACAGCGGGAGGAACCACAAAAGGTGCAGGAACAGCAGACTGAGCAGGAAAGGGAGACTGAGGCTGAGCAGGAAAGGGAGACTGAGACTGAGCAGGAATTGGAGAACGAGCCTGAGCAGGAAACACAGCAGATTGAGCCGGAACAGGAAACACAGGAGCAGAAACCTGAACAGCAGGAGGAGTAAAGTTATGTTTTGTACAAAGTGCGGAGCCAAAATCCAGCCGGGAGTTTCTTTTTGTACCGCTTGCGGCGCATCGTTATCGGAAGAAAATACCGGGAGCGGGAATATAGAAATCAAGGAAAAGATAGTTAAAGAAAAGAAAATCAAAGAAAAGAACGTAAAAGTAAAAAAGCCAAAAGAAGAATTGCCGGTTGTCGAGGTAAAAGTTCCGATGAAGATGCTGCTTGCTTTGCTTTGTATTCTGGCGCTTGTTTTCTATGGGGCGACCTTCTGGTTTATGGGAGGAAAAGAAGTTTTGAGGGAAATATTTTTCATGGCGGTGTAGGATATGAGAATCGGTTTTATCGGAGCAGGGAAAGCAGGATTTTCCTTTGGAAAATATCTTTCCCAAAAGAAGACGGAATTGTCCGGATATTACAGCAAAAATCCGGATTCGGCAAGAGAAGCGGCAGTATTTACCGGATCTGCATTTTATAAAAGGTTAGAGGAACTTGTAAAAGACAGCGATGTGATCATCCTTTCCGTACCTGACGGAAAGATTCATGAAGTATATATGCAGATCAGACCGTGGATCCGGGGAAAATATCTGTGTCATTTAAGTGGTGCGCTGTCTTCGGCGGTATTTGAAGATATTGAAGATTATGGAGGGTATGGGTATTCCATTCATCCCATCTGCGCGATCTGCGACAAATATGAGAGTTATAAAGACTTTTACCGGATCTGTTTTACCATCGAAGGAGAAAAAAATACGGAATGGCTGGAAACATGGATGGCTTCCCTTGGCAATCCTTTTCGGAGGATACGGGCGGAGGATAAGGTCAAATATCATATGTCTGCCGTTTTTGCCAGCAATCTTGTGACCGGACTTTATGCAAAAGCCATGGAACTATTACAGCAATGCGGGCTGGATGAAGCATTTTCCGAAAAGGCGTTATTGCCGCTCTTTCTTGGCAATGCGCGCAATATTGAAAAAACGGGAATCATTGACAGTCTGACGGGACCTGTGGAACGGGGGGATGTCGGTACCATAAGAAAACATATGGCGGCGGCGGATAGGGATACAAGAGAGATTTACCGGCTGTTGTCCATGGAACTGGGAAAAATTGCAAGACGAAAACACCCGGATTCAGATACAGAGGAGATGATGAAACAATTAAGGAACTGTTGATAAATAACTTGAACATTTTGCACCGCCTGGCACGCGATTCACGTCTGACAAAAGCCTCGCCGTAGCCCACT